>PKWK01000326.1 GCA_003133205.1 Granulicella sp.
CAGGGCGGAGAAGTTCCCTCGCTCCTGCACGTCTCCAGCGATTACACCAAGGACGAAGTCATCGCGATCATCCGCAACGGCAAGGCGCCTCCACTCGATAACGCTGCAGGCCCGACGCCCCCGCTCTACATGCCATCGTGGAAGCACGTGCTAAGCGACGAAGACATTAACCGCGTCGCCGACTATCTCTGGTCGAAGCAGCAGAAGAAGGAGAGTTGGTAAGCCCACGGGTCCTGCTCTTGATCAGCCTTGGTATTGTTCGTCACTGACCTGTTCCATCCAGTCGACAACCTTCCCGTCGAGCTTTTCCTGAATGGCGATATGCGTCATTGCCGTGGTTGACGCGGCCCCGTGCCAATGCTTCTCGCCGGGCGCGAACCAGACTACATCACCCGGCCGGATGTCCTCGATAGGTCCACCTTCGCGCTGAACCCGGCCATAACCCGCCGTCACGAGGAGAGTCTGCCCGAGCGGATGCGTATGCCACGCAGTCCGCGCACCTGGCTCGAATGTGACGCTGGCCCCTTGAACAAGAGCCGGATCAGGTGCTTGAAAAAGCGGGTCGATCCGTACCGTGCCAGTGAACCACTCTGACGGGCCCTTTGCGGAAGCTTGTGTGCCTGCTCTCTTGATCTCCATACTCTCTTTGTCCTCACTTTGTGGTTTATTATCTGGTTGCCTTTGCCCTGAACTGCTCGAAGCGGTAAGCCACTTCTGGGCCACCTTGGCCCCTGTATGCAAGTTCTCCCACAGGCAGCCCAAATGGCTCCGTGTATCGGGCAATCCGCAAAGGCCCCGCATCGACCGGATCGAAACCCACGCCCCGGATCAGTTTTGCTGCCACATCCTTCGCCCCGGAGTCATCGCCGCAAAGCACGAGGCTCGGTCTGCCGGACTTCCTGCGAGCCTCAAAGACACCGAACAAGACCTCGCTGGGAATCGTGTTGAACGCCAACACGACGCGGGCTCCGGGAACCTTCCTCGCAAGTTCCTCCGCGCCCGAAGACGTGCGGCCAACAACGAGTTCTGAATTCGCGTCATCCATCGGAAGCGAGCAACTCACGATGATCTTACCCGCCAGGTCACCGGCCTGTTTCAGCACGTCGTCCATCCGCGACCAGTGGACGGCCAGCAGCACGGCGTCCGCATTCTGCACGGCTTCGAGCGGAGTGCCCACTCGTGCTCGCTCCCCTGCCTCACGCGCAAGTCGCTGTAACTTCTGCTGACTCCGCGCGTAACTGAACACCACTTTGTGCCCAGCACGGGCGAAGATCGTCCCAAGCTTAGCGCCCATCAAACCCGAACCTAGAATTCCAACTCGCACGCGCTCTTCCTCCGTTGTTGATGGTCGGCCGTGCGGGTGTTCTCCGTGTAGCACCGCGGAGTGCGGCATTCGGAGAATGCCTGCTTGTGAGCTTAGCGACCGGTCAACTTCTCCAGATGCTCCGGATACCCGCGCCGCAGTTCGCATCTATGACGCGCTTGTCGATTCAGGCTACCAAATTCCCGCTTCGCACCGCGCCGTACTCCTTAAGTGCCTCCTGGTTCACGGTGCTGAATGGGGCGAAGCCGGGCAGCGATTAGAAGATCTCTTTGGACCACCCGGGAAGGGCCACCTACAGCGTCGCGAGAACGTCGCGCGTTTTCTCGGCTACGGGCGGCCAAACATCGATCGGGTGCTCGACTGCGTAGCGGAGCGCGCTACGCTCTTTGGTTTTGGAGAACTTCATCTGGACACCGAGGACTTCTTCGATATTCCTCTTCCTCCGTCGATCGAAGGCTTCACAGAGGCTCGGCGATTGACAATAACACTCGCTTGGTTTTCTCCAATAAATGCTAGACATCAGAACTATCGTGCTGCAACGCTTGAAGTACTTCCGGGTGGCGATGAAGCATATTCCCTAGCAGTCAAACGCAGGCCATGTCAGCCTAACCATCATGCAGTCGACAGAGGAACCGCTTTTCACTGTATCTACGAGGGTGAGGATGCCATTGCTTTCTTGGACAACGGCATGCTCCGCCTCAGGGTAACCTGCCGTACACAAGTGATATCCCTGGATGAGGCTGTCCCATATGCTCTGGCAATCAGCATCGAAACAGGTGTGGCATCGGGGATTGATGTCTACCAAGAAGTGCGCCAAGCAATTGGACTTACAATACCGGTGGCGAATCCATAATGTATGGGTGCCGCTGCGTCTTGAACTGCCGAGTAAGAGGAAGCCTCTTGCAGATTTAGCTGGCCCTCGCTGTCTTCGCCACAGTGATCAACCCGTTTCGCAAGCGGCCTTTCGAAGAACGCCCGCAACAGACTCTCTAGTGCCGCCGCTTTTGCGAAAGAGCAATACGGACACAAGGGAGGCCTCGCGGAATCGACAATTCCGCCGACCCGGTGCTCCACCAGGGCTTTGATATGGCTCCGAATCCTTATTGGCCCCTTATGGCCCCACGGTTGGTCCCACGAGGTACCTCGACGAGAGCTAACTGATTGAAAAGAATGGTCGGGACGACTAGATTCGAACTAGCGACCTCACCCACCCCAAGGGTGCGCTCTACCAGGCTGAGCCACGTCCCGACTTGTGTTTCGCGCGTCGTCCAGGCGGACAACGGCAGGGGTATGTTGCAGCATTAAGTGTACACGAGCCCGCGCTGAATGGCCGCCTTGCCACGCGCCATTCAGCTCCACAAACCTAATGGCTCGGTGCCACGTACTCCTTCGGCAGCGCTCCGCCCTCCCCTTCGCCGAAGAAGAAGCCGTTCATCTGCTCCACCAGAAAATCCTGCGCCTCGCGAGTCCACGGCTGCAGCCGGTACTCGTTCAGCAGCATCTTTTGCCGCTCGACCCACTCGCCCCATGCCTTCTTCGACACATTCTTGTAGATCTTCTGGCCGAAGTCGGAGTCGAACGGCGGCTCGTCCAGCCCTTCCAACTCAGCCTTGTACTTCGTGCAAAACACCATGTGCGCCATACGGTTCTCTCCTTAGTCCTTATCGATTGTACCGGCTTACTTGCGCTTTCCCTTGGCCTTCTTGTCGCGGCCTCGCGCCTTGGACTTTGTCTTCCCCGCCTTGCCCCGCGGCTTGCCCGACCGGTCCGGACTCGTCCGCCTGCCCTCGCCCGCCGGCAACTCCTCTGCCTTCGCCGCCTTGCCCTTGCGCAGTCCGCCCAGCGATTTCGCCGCCGCCTGTTCGCTCCCCGGAACCAGCGCAAACTGCAGCCGCCGTTGCTGCCGGTCGATGCGATCCAGCAGCACATGCACTCTCTGCCCCATCTTGAAGACCCGCCCCGTCCGCGTGCTCACAATCTGCCGGTCGGTGTCGCGGAACATGAACCGCTCATCATTTCCGAATCCGCTCAGCGACGAAATCGGCACCAGCCCCTCAATAAACAGATCGTCCAGTTCCACGAAAAACCCGTATTTCGTGCACGAAAGAATGATCGCGCCAAAGTCTTCGCCGACGCGATCTTCCATGAACCGCATCTTCTTCCACTCCATCAGCTCGCGTTCGGCGTCATCCGCCCGCCGCTCCGCCTGGCTCGACTCGGCCGCAATCGCCGCCAGCTCCGCCTCCGGAATCGGCTCCGAAGCGTACTCCTCGCGCCCTCGCTTCACGTCTGTAACAACTCTAGTAGCTTGTTTCCACGGCTGAGGATCCGTGCTCAGAATCGGCCCGCCTTCTGCATCCGCCCCCGCTCGAATCAACTCGCGAATCAGCCGATGCACGATTAAATCCGGATAGCGCCGGATCGGCGAAGTGAAGTGCGTATAGCACGGGCTCGCCAGCGCAAAGTGGCCTTCATTCTTCTCGCTATAGCGCGCCTGCTTCAGCGACCGCAGCATCAGGTACGCCAGAATCCGCTCCTCCGGCTTGCCCGCGATCTTCGCCGTCAGCCGCTGATACATCTGCGGCGTCACCGGGATCGACTCCGCAACTTCATGCGTTTTCGCTTGCCGCCCGCGCCCGCCGCCGCTATTGCCCTTGCGCACATCGCGACGGTCCGCCTTCATCGTCATCTGCTTCACCGGCAGGCTCGAAAATCCAAGCGAATAGCCAAACCCGCTCGCCGTCTCCTCAAAGTCGAGAATCCGCTTCGGGTCCGGCATCTCGTGAATGCGATAAAGGCTCGGAATCGCGTTCTTCTCAATCCACGTCGCCACGCACTCGTTCGCGCTCAGCATGAACTCTTCAATCAGCCGATGCGCCCATCCCCGCTCCGAGCGCACAATCGACTCCATGTTCCCATCCGGATCAAATTCGATCACCGGCTCCGGAAGATCGAAGTCGATCGACCCCCGCCGATGCCGCTTCGCATTCAACTTCAACGCCAGCTCGTACATCCGATCACAATGAGTTACAAGTTCTGCAAACTCCTCGCGCACGGCCTTATCCACGTCGGTCGCCGCATCCGTTCCGCTATCCAGAATCGCCTGCACCTGCGTATACGTCATGCGTTTTGCGCTGCGGATGATCCCCTCGCACACCTCGTACCCCAGCACTTCGCCGCGCCCATCGATCTCCATCAGACAGCTCAGCGCCAGGCGATCCTCATCCGGGCGCAGGCTGCACATCCCGCTCGAAAGTTGCGGCGGCAACATCGGCACAGCGCGGTCCGGAAAATAAACACTCGTCCCGCGCAGTCGCGCCTCCAGATCGAGCGCCGTCCCCGGCCGCACATAGTGGCTCACGTCCGCGATATGCACCTGGAGCTGCCAATTCCCGTTTGCCAGCGGCTCCACCAGCACCGCGTCGTCGAAATCCCGCGCGGTCTCGCCATCAATGGTTACAATTGGCAGCCCGCGAAAATCCCGCCGCTGCGCAATCGCGCCGATCGCAAGCGTGTCCACAGTCTGCGCCGCAGACGCACTCGCCTCCGCCAGCACATCCGCCGGAAACACATGCGGCAGATGATGCTTGCGAATCACAATCTCCACATCCACGCCGAAAGCATCCGGAGGCCCCAGCACCTCGATCACCCGTCCCTTCGCCGGCCGCCCCGGGGCAGGAAAATCCGTGATCTCCACATCGACCGCAAGCCCCTCTAGCGGCGCATGACTCGCCCCTCGCTCAGCGCGTTCCTCGGTCGCACTCCACTTCCGCTGCTGGTGCCGCGCCTCTTCGCCCAGCACGCGGTGCGGCGTCTCCACCGGTATCCCCGGAACCTCCGCACCCTCCGGAATCAGGATCGCCCCGCCCCCTGGCGCGCCCGACATCCGCTCATCCAGCGGCGTCACATAATTTCCGTCCACCAGCGGCACATCATCCCACGCGCCTCTGCTCCGCCGTCCCCGCGCGTAGTGAAAAATCCCCACCACGGTCGGATTCCGCCGCGTCAATACTCGCGCAATCCGCCCCGACCGTCTGCCGTCACGCCCCGGCGGAGCTTCATCCACCAACACCTCATCGCCCTGCATTGCGCCGTTCAGTTCATTCGGAGGGATGAATAAATCGTCGTCACGATTCGTACTCCCATTCGGCCGCACGAACCCATACCCATCCCGATGCAGGTCCAGCTTCCCCGCCACCAGCCGGTCTCGCGTCGCGCGAAGTTCCTGTGCCTGCCGCTCACCCGGCAGCGCATCCCCACGCGCGGCCCGCGCCGTCTTCTCAAACGTCGCCCCCGGCAGCGCCCACTGTTCGAACTCCGTCTTCACTAACTCGCCGCGCGCCGTGATCCGCGCAAGCTGCTCCAGCAGCAGACGCCGCTCGCGTCCACCGCCCAGCCCAAGCTCCCGAATCAGTTGCTTATATCCCGCGCGGTGCCCCGCCGAGCGCTCAATGCGCCGGATCAATTCGCGGTCAGTCTGTGGATACGGTGTCTTCGCCATCAACTCAGAGAATACCGCGCCGCAATCGTCCGCGCAGTGTCAGCTTAGCGATGGGCCACTCCGCCAGGCCCATTCAGTAAGCCCACTGCCTGCTCCAGCGTCGTTCCCGGCGGTACCAGCGTGAAGTCAGTCTTCACCTCATCCTGCTGCTGTCCGATCGTCTTGAAGAACAGCGCGCGCCCTTCGATATGCACATGCGTCTGCGTGATCTGCCATAGCCCCGGCGCAATCTGTCTGTGTTCGAGATCGAAAGTCCCACCCTGCTTCAGCCTCGCCAGAAAACCGAAGCCAACCGTCACGTCTTCCGTCAGTGAGCCCTTGAACGTATGAATCCGGTGCTGTACCTTGTCAACGATCAGCGTCCCCGCCATCTCTCCCATCACCCGCGCCTCCATGTCCGGCGGATGAAAGTTCGAGTTCGGCTTGAAAGAGAGCGTCACCGTCTCCGGCGTCTCGCTCTCCACCTTCCAGATAAAAGCCTGCGGCATCAGGTTCAGCAGTTCGGTTGCGTCCTTCTCGTCGTGCGCCCCATCGCGCCTTTGCTTGGCCTGCATCCCCGGATCGCGGATGAACTTCTGAATGTGCTCGTCATCGGTCCGCAGCGTAGCCGCCGAAGCCGGCCTGCCACCCTGTTCCACATGGCGACTGATGGCACCGTGCTCGGTCTCCACCACGATTTCGGAGTTGCCGCCGCCCTCGTGCTTCAGGTAGCGCCAGTGCGAAGTGTCGGCGCGATTCGCAGCCAACTCCGCATCCACCGCCTGCTGCACAATCTGCTTCGGGTCCTGCACCTGCGCCGCGCGTGCCGACGTACACAGCACCGCGCCCAGCGCGCCCAACAAGATTTTCTTCCCTAGCCCCATCAATCTCCCTTAGACGCTAACCCATCGAAATTAGTTTAACCAGCCAAAACCATCCTGCCATTGCTTTTGTTCCTGAGATAGACAACCAACCGTGCCACACATACGGGCTTTAGCCCCCGGGACATGCCTTCCTGTTCAGCCCACCGACCATCATTTCACCCACTCCACCCGCACGCTCTTCTTCCCCAGCCTCAACGCCACCGATCCGCCTGCTTTCGCCCCTCGCAAAAGCTTATCCGCGTACTTCTCTCCGTCCACGCTCACGGCGTTCTCGCCAATCTTTCGCGTAGCCTCGCCGGCCGAACTCGCCAGCCCCGCCAAATGCAGCAGCTTCGGCAGCCGCACCACCGAGCCCTCCTCCATCCCCAGCTCAACCA
>PKWK01000266.1:0-33538 GCA_003133205.1 Granulicella sp.
ACTGGCGTGCCCTCCGCCCCAACCCCGCGCTCAACGAACCCGCCGATGCCGACCAGCACTGGAACGCTCTCTCGCTCCCCTTCGTCGTCGGCCCCCACGGTCGGATCGGCAAACTCAATGCCAAGGCGCTGGCTCCATGAGTCTGGTCGAAGTTCCTGCAAAGCCCTGTTCTCGCCAACTGAGATGAGAATTCAAATTACCGAAAACCAGAACCGCTCTAGCCGCGTCTGGCCGCCTTTGATCGAACACGCGGAGTGGCTGAACCAGGGGGGCTCTCGGGGTTACGCTCGGTGAATTGATCGTGCAGAATCACATTGAGCAGCGACTTATGAACCTGGATGCGCCCGTTGTATTCAATAAAGCCGTGGTCACGAAAGCGATTCATGAAGAAGCTGACGCGGGACCGGGTGGTCCCAATCATTTCCGCCAGAGTTTCCTGAGTAATCTCCGGAATTAGCGATTCGGGTTCGCCTGGTTGGCCAAACTCCGCCATCAGCAGCAGAATGCGGGCAAGACGCTTCTCGCTGGAGTTGAAGAGCTGGTCGACGAGATCGGCCTGGGTCCGCATTCCGCGTGCGAGCAGGAACTTGAAGAAAACATCGGCGAAGCCATGCTCCTCGTGCATGACTCGGATCATCTCATCGCGCCCAATCCTGAGCGCGGTGCATGCGGTCATGGCGGTGGCGGTGGCCAGGCGCAGGCCGGGGACGCTGGCAATCGACTCTTCTCCAATGAAGTCGCCGGGGGCGAGCAGGGTGATGATGGCTTCCTTGCCGCCTTCGGAGACGACGGTGAGCTTGGCGCGACCAGTCTGCAAGTAGAAGACGCAATCGGCCGGGTTTCCCTGGGAGAAGAAGGCCTCTTTGGCCTTCAGACGGACGAGCGTTCGCCCCAATCCCGCTTCTTCCAAAAAGGTGGCTAGGTCAAAGGTCATGCTTTTCACCTCAGAAATTTGAATGACTCGTCCCCGATGCGGTCTGAAACTTCACCAGAGGACCCATTGCCTGTAAGCAGTCGATTCAATGCGTATCACTCCTGAAAATCATCTGGATCATGGAAATGACCCACTACTGGGGTTCAGATTGGGGGGCACATAGCGCGCGCATCAGAACTGACTAGGGTTGCCTTCGTCGGGAGACCCGCGATGAAAGAAAGAAAAGATTGACGGATCGGCCAAAATGACCCTACTCGCTTATTCTTGCGATCTTTGTCCGGTTTCGGACACAACCCGGACTTTGTCGGGCATCGTGGGCTTGGCGCATACTGATTGGGATAGGGTTTTGTCTGAAAGTGAGGATTACTTTGCGCACGAGCGGCTTTAAGAACACTCTTTTGAGGGCTCTAGACGGGGACATAGTTGAGCGCCTTCGATTGCAGCCGGTCAAATTCGAGTTGAAACACGAAATCGAATACCCCGGCGACCCGATTGATCGCCTCTGTTTTCTCGAAGAGGGGATGGCATCGATTACGACAACGTTCGAGGACGGGTCTCAGGTCGAGGTAGGGATGTTTGGTTATGAGTCGGTCATCGGCGTCTCAGCTCTTATGGGAACAAAAAAGAGTCTGAATCGCGTCTACACCCAGATTGCTGGCCATGGCTACACCTGCCACGTGGAGGACGCGAGAAGAGAGTTCGACCTTGGCGGCGACTTTCAGTCTCTGGCTCTGCGCTATGTTCAGGCACAACTCCTTCTGGCAATGCAATCCGTTGGATGCAATGCAAAACACAACTTCGAACAGCGACTCGCCCGCTGGTTGCTCATCTGTGGGGAGCGCACGAACGTCGACACGTTCAAGATTTCGCATGAGTTTCTCGCAGACATGCTTGGGGGTGGCCGTCCCACTATTTCTACGACAGCCGGGATTCTCAAGCGAAAAGGACTTATCGAATACACCCGCGGAGAAATTCGCATCCTCGACGTCCCTGGGCTCACGAAGACCTCTTGCGAGTGCTATCTGCTCATCAAAGATTACCTCGACAATTACACAAAGTTCGACACCGCAATCACTACGTAGCCGTTTTACCCGCCGCAGCCGCGGATGTGGGCCAGGACTTCGGCAAAGTAGAGAGTGGGTACGGCTCTTCCCATAACTCCACTTGTGTAGTCGACAGGCTTACCGGGGGAGTTTTTCTTAATTAACCTTCGAGCAGCAGCTCGGAGTCCCCTCGTCCGAGGCCGTCATACTTGAATCCGATCTCAATATCGTAATTCTCTACGACGCTCTGGCCTTCTCGGATTGCGACCGGCTCGAAAGGAAGCAACTCTGCTCCAATCTATGAAACCGTTGCGGATGGCTTTGTAGACAGATGATCGCCGCAATCGCGGTAGACCCGCAGACGGCGTCAGCGCAATTCTTCGCATGGTTACCAAAGAGTGAGTTGGATACGCGCGGAGAGGCCGCATACTGAACTTGACGAGAGGTATCGTCAAATATGAAGTCTGCCAGCACGCTCGACATTGCGACCCTTCGAACACTAATTGCCCTCCAGCAGAACGAAGAGAAAAAACTCCACGCCATCCTTACAAATACCGCGTCTTCCCAAGTCAGACTGAGGGCGTTATTCGACTTGGAAAGAGTGTGCAGAAAGGTCAAAACCCAATCAGACGAGCTGGCAAAACTTGAGGCAGAACTATAGCCCTACTTGTCTTGAGGGGATATTTACCGCCACAGCTTATGCACGCCGCGCGCCGATTACTGTTCGCTGAAACACAGACGCGCCCTGCGCTTCTGTGCCACAATTTCTTGTGGAAAAACGTCCTGATCCTCGAATTATTAAATCTGACAGGTTGGATAACGCCATCGTCGTCGCATTTGACGATGGTAAGACCGCCCTGTATTCAGCCGCCCTTTTGTACGTCACACTCTCGCAAGCGCGGATGTTAGAGCCTTCGGACTCTGAGCTTGACCAGATACACCTCATAGGTCGTCCCTGAGGCCTTGAAGCGCGGTCCTGTAACCCTCCCCGGATCAGCACAGCTCCGTGCAACTCTGCACTTCGCTGAACACCTGTTGGCGTGTGCTCACCGCCGCCAGATTTCGGGTGGTCGGGACGCCCATCAACGCGGTGTGTTTGCGAGCGAGTGCTTTATGAAGACTGCGACGGTCGCGTATCGGCGTGACTCAGAAATCCGCGTGGTTCATGCTGCATCGGATTCGCGTTGCTATGGGCGAAGAGCCTACCGGAACAATGGGCGGACACCACCACAATCCCATCGAAATCGACGAGACTTTCATCGGCGGCAAGGCAGAGAACAAGCACCTGAGCCAGCGTCGCCAGAAGGAACGCAAGACTATCGTGATGGGGATGCTGAACCGTGAGACTCGCCAGATCAGGGCCAAGGTAATCCTGAACGTGAAGCGCGAGACTCTACAGGCTGAAATCCTCTCCCACGTGGGATTCAACGCGCACGTCTACACTGATGGTTGGGTGGGATATGACAAACTCGAAGAGTACAAGAACTTCACTCATCGCACAGTGAATCACATCAACCAGTACGTTAACGGACGCGTCCACACCCAAGGAATCGAGAACTTCTGGAGCTTGCTCAAGCGCGGTCTGTCGGGCACCTCACCCCAAGGATAGGTTACTCAGTCAACTATATTATTACCTTGGCATCTCATTGCAAACAGGATACTTAATACCACCACTCCCCCCGGGGGGGTTACCTCCAAACGCCGTGATACTGGACACTGGCAACCGCAAAGCAAATGGGCGATGATTGCACGACCGCGAACAAACTGGCAGGGAGACAATGAATAGCAGGGACACAGAACGTCTGATAGAAGCTCTCGCCAGCAACTGGCAGGCGGAGATGCGTGGCTATCACACATACAACACGCTTTCGCAACAGGAGGCCGAACCGCACCGCCGCCGCACGCTGCGCAACCTCGCCCTGGCCGAAAAGCACCACGCCGATCTGTGGGCCGGACGACTGACCGACCTGGGCGCGCCGGTCCCCGAGTATGAAGGCTCCGAATCCGGCGAGGCTGGCTCGCTCGCTAACCGCATCGGCGGACAGGGACTCGCGCTGCGCCGCCTGGAACTCGAAGAGAGCCGCGACATCGCCCGCTACGGCAAGCAGATTGAAGACCTGGGCGACGAAGCCAGCACCGCGATCCTGAAAGAGGTCCTGGCCGACGAAGCGGACCACTACATCACCTTGGGCGGCCTCATCCGCCATCACCTCCCTGCCGAACCGATGGCCGCGGAGGTGGCGAAACACGCGCTCGACGAGTTGGTGGCCACACGGGAAGAGGGCCAGCCCAAAGCTGCCAGCTGGATCGGCGACGCCATCTACGGAGTCAACGACGGTCTCGGCGCGATCTTCGGCATCGTCTCCGGTGTCTCCGGCGCAACCCTCGGCAACGCACACTTCGTGCTGATCGCCGGCCTCGCCGGGATGATTGCCAGCGCACTGTCCATGGGATCGGGCGCGTACCTCGCCGCGAAGAGCGAGCGCGAAATCTACGAGGCCGAGTTCGCCCGCGAACGCGACGCTGTCGAGTACAACGAGGCCGAAGCCCGCGAACTCCTCTCGCTCACCTACCAGGTCCGCGGCCTCTCCGCGGAAGATGCCGATCACTTCGTCGGACACATCGCAGAGCGCAAGGAACAACTCGTCGAAGCGCTCGCCCGCGAACGCCTGCACATCAGCGCGGAAGGCCTCAGCAAACCCTGGGTCTCGGCCACCTCCGGAGCGCTCTCCACCGCCGTCGGAGCCTTCATCCCGGTCGTGCCGTTCTTCTTCATGGCCGGCTTGCCCGCGATCATCGTCGCCGCGATCATCTCCCTCGCCGCACACTTCGCAGTCGGCGCAGCCAAGTCCCTCATCACCATCCGCTCCTGGTGGAGCAGCGGCCTCGAGATGACAGCCGTCGGCGCCATCGAAGGCGTAGTCACCTATGTAATCGGCATCGGCATCGGCAGACTCTAAAGCGGCTTCAGACGAGCCTCAGCCCGATACGCCGCGCGTGCGCCATGGTCCGTGACGACAGCGTCTGGTGCGGCTGCTGGGCCGCGAGACCGATCCAAAGATTGGCGACTGTCCTCGCTCCCAGCATCTTCGCTGTCACGCGCAGAGCACGCGCGGCTCCGGTGAAAAAAGGAATGCAGAATCCAGGCATCGCGGTCGAGGCCACCAGCACGGCTTTCCGGGTGAAGTGCGTATCGCGCGGCTTTGGCGCAGCTTGCCCCCACGGCCAATAAGTAGCTCCCAACAGCCGCTCCATGAACCGCCGGAAGATCGCAGTCAGGTTCCAATAATTCACCGGCGAGCCCAGAACGACAGCATCCGCCGCCTCAACCTCGTCGAGAATCGATTGCAGATCATCCTCCTGCACACACTGCCCGCGTTGAATTCCCGGCGCCTGCGTACAGCGCCGGCAGTTATGGCAGAACTCGATGTGCTGTTCCGTCAGATAGATTGTGTGCGTTTCAGCACCTTTTTCGCGCGCCCCTTCAAGAATGGCCTGAACCGCCGTATCAACCGTTCCACCTTTGCGATAGCTGCCAACGATTGCGACAACTTTACGTGCCATTGCAAGCCTCGAATCGATTGCGCGAACAGTTTATTCCTCAAGGAGAGAAATATGGATAAAAGCACAAACAAAGGTGATCCTCATCACACGCGAAAAATGCTGGGCGGAGCCTTAGCTCCACTCCAGCATTCGCGAACTCAATCGAATCAGGCCCTAAGCGACCGCGCGGCGGTCCTGCTCGTCCCGGTTGTGCTTGTCCTTGCTCAGGTTTACGCTAACGATCTTGGAGACGCCCGGCTCCTGCATGGTGACGCCGTAGATCACGTCCGCCTGCTGCATGGTGCGCTTGGAGTGGGTGATGACCACAAACTGCGTGGTCACCGCCATATCCGCAATCAGCTTGGCGAAGCGGCCTACGTTGGTCTCGTCCAGCGGCGCGTCGACTTCGTCCAGCACACAGAACGGCGAGGGCTGGAACTGGAAGATTCCGACCAGCAGTGAGAGCGCGGTGAGCGCCTTCTCTCCGCCCGACAGCAGCAGAATGTTCTGCAGCTTCTTGCCCGGAGGCGAGGCAACGATGTCGATTCCCGACTCGGCCGAATTCTCCTCGTCGGTCAGCCGCATGAAGGCCTGGCCGCCGCCGAAAAGTTTGGCGAATGTCACGCTGAAGTTCTCGTTGATGACCGCGAATGCCTGGTCGAACTTCACGCGCGAGACATCGTCGATCTCCTTGATCGAAGCCTGCGTATTCTCGATCGACTCGAGCAGGTCCTTGCGCTGCGTCTCGAGGAAGCTGTGGCGCGCGGCGGTCTCGTTGTACTCTTCGAGCGCCATCATGTTCACCGGCCCCATCGCCTCGAGCCTCTGCTTGAGAGCGCGCGCTGCCTCTTCTTCTACGGTCAGCGCCTCGCCCTCGATGCGTGCAACGCCTGCGTCCTCGCGCAGCGCCGAAGCCTCCGCGCCAAGATCGTTCAGGCACGTCGCCTCGATGTGCTCGATGTCCGAAGCCAGCTTTGCCGCACGCGCCGTCAGGTTCGCCCGCTGCTCGCGGACCTCTTCGGTCTCATGTCGCAGCGTGCGAAGCTTTGCGTCAAGCTCGGCCATTTGCCCGCGCAGTTCGTTCGCTGCCTCAGTCAGGCGAGCGCCTTCGGCCAACGCGGTTGCCCGTGTCTCCGCCAGCAAACCATGCTGCGCCGCAAGCTCCCAAGTCTCCTGCTCGCGCCGGGCTTTCTCTGCAGCGGACGCCTCCATCTGCTGTTCGATCTGGGTAATCCGAGCGCCTTGCGCATCGGCCATCCGCCGCGTCTGCTCGTAGTTCGCCGCTGCATTGCGCCGCCGCTCTTCCAGCCCTGCGAGCGCCGCAGAAGCCTCCGCAGCGGCCTGTTGCAGAGCCTCGCGCTGACCGCGCAGCCCATCAAGCTGAGCCTGCAACTCCGCCAGTTGCACCTCCAAACCTTCGCGCTCGGTTTCGAACGCCGCAGCCTCTTGCTGCCTGCGCGCGATCAGTTCCTGCTTCTGCGTCCGCGCCTCGCGGTTTCGTTCGCTCGCGAGCGACCACTCCTGCAGCCGCCGCTCAATCCGCGCGGTCTCCGACTCCATCTGCCGCAGCGCTGCGCCGGAGTTCGCTGACTCGCGCTCCGCATCTCTTCGCTCAACCGTCTTCGCGTCGAGCGCCGCGGTCAACTCCCGCAGATCGCGCTCCAGTCCAGCCGCTTCCAACTCGGCCTGCGCCAGCGCCGCTTCGGTCGCATCGAGTTTCTGCTGGACCTCGCTCAACTCGCGCTTTAACGCCAACGGGCCCTGCTCGCGCACGCGCCCGCCAGTCACCGTCGCGTTGTGAAACGCCTCGCCACCCGGAGCGAGGAAGAACCCGCGGGGATGCTCGCTCGCGAGCCTGCGCGCGGTCGCCGCATCCTGCGCAATGAAGCCGTCCCTGAGCTTGGGCAGCATGCCCTCAAGCGACGTGCCGAACCCGTTCAGCACGCGGACGCAGTCCTTCAAAGCAACCGCACCCTCGAGGGGATTGGGCGTCTCCGAAGCATGGCCGTGCGAATGGACGTCATGTTCTCCATGCACCAGGAACGTGGCCCGCCCGGCAACGTCCGCTTCGAGCATGCGCATACCGGCATCGGCCGCGGCCCAACTCTTCACGACGACATAGTTCAACTCGTCCCGCAGAAACTCATCGACGACGCCTTCATATTGGCCGTCCACTTCGAGGAAATCCGCAAGCGTGCCCACCGGCGATAATCCGTTACTCCCGCCGTTCCGCGTGTTCGCCTTGAAGATATTCCTCACGGTGTCGGTCGAGTAGCTATGCTCGCGGATCAACCCATCCAGCGAACTCCGGCGACCCTGGAGCGTCGCGCGTTCCCCACGCAATTGGTCACCCCGCCGCTTGGCGGCCGCCTCTTGTTCACGGGCGCCGCCGATCTTCAACCGAAGCTCGGCAATCTCAGCTTCCAGCGACTTCAGCCGCTCGGTCACATCACCGAAGGTCATCGCCACCTGGCCTCGCTGCAATCCGAGCTCTGCCAGCTCGCGGCGCGCCATGTCGGACTCCGACACCAGCCGCTCCGACTCGCTCTCCAGACCTCCCAGCGCCGCCTCGGCCTGCGCCTGTTCGTTCCGGCTCGCCGCTGCGCGCTGCATCAACTGCATTGCGCTGCGCCGATTCTGCTCGGCCTGCTGCTCCGCGGCGGTGACTGCGCGCACCGCCTCCTGCGCCCGCTGCTGCTGGGCCTGAGCGGCCTCACGCGAGCCCGACGCTTCCGCCGTTGCATTCTCGAGAAAACTCCGCTGCCCTTCCAACTCGCCCGCCAGCACACGAAGCTGCTCGCGCGCCTGCTCCAGATCAGCCCCGCCCGCGGCGATGCGCGCCGTCAGTTCGGCCACTCGGTCGGTGTTCGCGGCCATGCGAGCCGTCACCCGCTCCAGTTCCACTGCGGAGTGGTTCGCCTGCGCGCCCGCCTCGCGAATCTGCCGATCGAACTCATACCCCGACTGAACTCCGGCTGTGTGCTCCGCGTCCATCGCCTCGACGGCTGCGGCCTGCTGCTCGATCTGCACCGTCAACACCGCGATCTGCGCCGCGACCGCTGCCTGCTCGGCGTCGAGCTGCTGCATCCGGCTCGCCAGCACAACACACAAACGCCCGCGCAACTCGTCGCGCAGCAGACCGTAGCGCTCGGCCTTCGCGGCCTGCCGCTTCAGCGTGCCCATCTGCCGCGTGACTTCTTCAAAGATGTCGTTCACACGCGAGAGGTTCAACTTCGCCGATTCCAGGCGTAGTTCCGCGAGCCGCTTCTTGGTCTTGAACCGCGTAATGCCGGCCGCCTCTTCGAGAATCGCGCGCCGGTCCATCGGCTTCGAACTCAGGATCTGGCCGATGCGCTCCTGCCCGATGATCGCGTAAGTCTCGCCGCCGAGCCCGGTTCCCATGAAGATGTCCTGAATGTCGCGCAGGCGGCAAATCTTTCCATTCAGCAGGTACTCCGAATCGCCCGAGCGGAACAGTCGGCGGGTAATCGTCACCTCGCCTGCACGCACTGGGGAGCGACCAAACTTCCGCCGCCGAATCTTCAGCACCACGCCGTTGCCTGCTGCACCTTCCGCAGAACCGGGTGCTCCATTGACGGCAGTCTCGTCGCTGTGAGCCGGCTGAAGCGCCAACGCATCCTCGCCCTCCACCACGTTGCCATCGATCCCAATCACTACGCCTGGCTGAGCCTCCGCAGTCGCCTCTTCGGTCTCGGCCGCGCGCATCTGCCGCAGTTCCGCCTCATCCCAGTCGCCTGCCAGATCGAGAGCCCGCTCGCTGCTGCCATCGCTCGACCAGTCGCCCTCGCCAACGGAGCCATCCCCGCCGAGCGCCGCTCCGTCATACACCTCCGGATCGACCAGCGTCAGCGATACCTCAGCCATGCCGGTCGCCTTGCGCTCGCGCGTGCCGGCGAAGATGACGTCCTCCATCTTTGCCCCGCGCAGGCTCTTGGCCGACTGCTCGCCCAGCACCCACATAATGGCGTCCGCGATGTTCGACTTGCCGCAGCCGTTCGGCCCCACCACTGCCGCAATCCCGTCTCCCGAGAGCTGAATCTCCGTTCGGTCGCAGAACGATTTGAACCCTAGAATCTGGACCCGTTTGAGCTTGAGCAAACTACACCTCCCGAAACCGCAACCGCCCTGAGCATCGCACATCGCGCACACTCAGATTTGGGCTGCCCCTAATCAAGAATGACGCATCAGCACACCTTCTAATCTATCCGGTGCAGAAGGAGGGATCAACAATGTAAACCCCACATCTTGTGGATAACCGGCCTCCAACCCTACAAATGGGCTGCCCTGACCAAATGCCGTGCGGGACCACCCGCCGCACGACCCTTGGTAACAAGCTTACCGCTTTGCACCGAGCGCCGCATCAGGGCCTTGTGAAAAGACCTCGTTTTCTGCCCTCCACAATGAGGTTCTCACCCATTTGGCCCACCCAACACTACACACCTGTGCTCCCGGTCACATACAGCCGTGCCATGTATGCCTTATCACTGAATCAGCCAGTTGTTCTTCTCTAACTCTCGTCAGGGCCCCGGTCATCACTGGAAGGAAATCTCGCTCCATGAAGCTTTTCAAAGATGCAGGACATCTTCTCCGGTTCGCTTTTCTGTTCGTAATCGCCTTCGTGGTGTTTCTTGTGATCCGGCACTTCGTTGTCCCGAAGAGCTTCGGAGAATATGGTCACTACCGCGGGGCCGCCATCGCTGAGATCGCCGCGCGCCCGGTCCACTACGCCGGCCACGATACCTGCGAGACCTGTCACACAGACATTCTGGAAATGAAGAAGGTCGGCAAGCACGCGAACGTCAATTGCGAAGCCTGCCACGGTCCGCTGGCGAAACATGCCGACGACCCCTCGATCATGCCCGCCAAGCTGGACACGGCGGTCCTGTGTATCCGCTGTCATGCGGCCAGCGCCGCCAAACCCAAGGGATTCCCGCAAGTCGACGCGGACCAGCACTCTGCCGGTCTAGCCTGCGAAACCTGTCACAAGCCGCATAGCCCGGCTCTTGCGGCTGGAGGTACCAAGTGAACGTCAACCGACGCCATTTTCTCATCATGCTGCCCGCAGCGGCGATCGCCTGGAAGTACGTGCTCGCCGGAACTCCGGAGGCCTCGCCGAACTATACGATGACCGACCACTGGTGGAGCATGCTGATCGACATCCCCAAGTGCATCGGCTGCGGCAACTGCGTTCGCGCCTGCGCGGCGGAGAACGACGTGCCCGAGGGACACTTCCGGACGTGGGTCGAACGCTACCACGTGACCGACACGAACATGGAAAGTCCAGAGGTCATCTCGCCCGACGGCGGCAAGGAAGGATTTCCCACCGTTGCCGAAGATGCGGGCAAGTATTTCTTCGTTCCGAAGATGTGCAACCAATGCGCGGATTCGCCGTGTACCCAGGTTTGCCCGGTCGGCGCAACATTTACCACGCCGGACGGCGTCGTGCTGGTGGACCAGACCTACTGCCTCGGCTGCGCCTACTGCGTGCAGGCATGCCCGTACGGCTGTCGCTACATCCATCCGGAGAAGAGGGTCGCGGATAAGTGCACGCTCTGCTATCACCGGATTACCAAGGGCCTGACCACCGCGTGCGCTGAGAACTGCCCAACCGGGGCGCGGCAACTGGCCGACCTGAAGAATCCGAACGACCCAATTCACGCCTTCCTGAAGACCCATCACGTTCAGGTGCTGAAGCCACAGATGGCCACGGGTGCAAAGGTCTACTACAACGAGTTGGACGGCGCGGTCCGATAGTGATTTCCATGACTGGCTGTGAACACAAGATTGGGGAGCGTTATGAACGGTGTTGAAGGCTACATGTATCCAAACGAAGTCAATCTCATTTGGAGCGTGCTGATTGTTCTCTACCCCTATATCACGGGGTTGGTCGCAGGCGCATTCATTCTGGCGTCGCTCGAGCGCATCTTCAACGTCGAGGCGGTGAAGCCTACTTACAGGTTGGCGCTGCTCACCGCGCTGTCGTTTCTGATCGTCGCCCCGTTGCCCCTGCAGTTGCACCTCGGACATCCAGAGCGTTCTCCGGAAATGTACTTCACTCCCCACGCCACTTCTGCCATGGCGATGTTTGGCTTCGTGTACCTGTGGTACCTGATGGCCGTCCTGGTCTTCGAAATCTGGCTGGACTATAGGCGCGACATCGTTCTGTTGTCTCAGACCACCACGGGATGGAAGCGGCTGCTCTATCGCGTAATGACGCTCGGCTCCAACAACATCAGCGAGCGTGCTCTTGCAATTGACTACAAGGTGGGCTGGATCGTCACCCTGATCGGTATACCGTCTGCCTTCATCCTCCACGGATACGTCGGCTTCATCTTCGGCTCCATCAAGGCGAACCCCTGGTGGAACTCGCCGTTGATGCCGGTAGTCTTCATCTTCTCGGCCATGGTTTCCGGCATTGCGGGGGTCATGCTGCTGTACATGGTGACGACGAGGTGGCGCAAGTTGCCGATCAACATGCCCTGCGTGGACACCATCGCGATGTATCTCTTCTACATCTTCATCATCGACTTCAGCCTGGAGATGCTGGACCTGATCCACCGCACCTATGAAGCGGACGAGTCGTTCCGCAGCCTCCACTTCATGGTGCACACCAAACTTTACTTCTCGCAGATCATTCTGCAGATCTTGGTAGGCACGGTGACTCCAATCATCCTGCTAGGAATCGTTCAGGTTACAAAGCTCTCCGCGATGGTTCGGCGACGCATTTATTTTGTGGCCGGCTGCCTTGTCCAGGTAGGCATCTTCGCCATGCGCTGGAACGTCGTGATCGGCGGGCAATTGTTCTCCAAGAGCTTTCTCGGATACACGACGTACAAGATGAGCCTGGTCACCAAAGAGGGATTGCTCGCGGCGATTGTTCTAAGCATTCTTCCGCTTGTGATTCTGGCGGTTTTGGTAAGACTGCTGCCTCCGTGGCCGGAGAACGAGAACGGCTTGATCGAAGCCGCCTCCACGCCCACGACCTAGAGGCAGGCTTCAAGCCTGTGTCCGAAGCGGGTCACGATGAGGAACGATCTTCCCGAAATCCTAACTCGGCTCAATCATCGACTGGAGACGCTGGAGCAGCGTGTCACCCTCCTCGAGCATCCATCCGAAGTCGTCTCACCAATCCCATTAGCCGCTCCAAGCCAAGCCGAGATTGCGCCGCTGCAGGCCGCAGAGTCTTCCTCCTTTGCAGAAGCCGGAGCAACATTTCCGGTCCTCGGCAAAGCCATGCTCGGCCTGGCCGGAGCCTATGTGCTTCGAGCCGTCGCGGAATCGGGTTCGTTCCCCAAACTGGCAGTGATCGTCCTCGCCATCGCATACGCGGGCATGTGGTTGATTTGGGCGGTTCGGGTTCCTGCGAAGGAATGGTTTGCCAGCACCACCTATGCCGGCACGTCCGCATTGATCCTTGCTCCCATGCTCTGGGAACTCACGCTGCGCTTCAAGTTCATGTCGCCCTCGGTGGCGGCTGGCGTGCTTGGCGCGGTCGTATTCGCCGCCCATGCGCTTGCTTGGAAGCGCAATCTAACTTCCGTTGTGTGGGTAACCGATATCGCTGCGGCGGTTGCGGCGATTGCTTTGTTGATTGCCACGCACGATATGATGCCCTTCCTTTCCGTACTCCTGCTGATGGCGCTGCTCAGCGAAGTCGCGGCAGCCCGCAATCGCTGGATGAGCGTCCGGCCCGTGGTGGTGGCAGCCGTGGATATTGCCATCTGGGCCCTGATCGGCATCTACGCCAGCCCGGAGAGTAGCCGCGCGGATTACGGCAACCTCAGCACAAGTGGCCTATTGGCGCCTGCCTTGCTTCTGCTCTTGATCTATGGAAGCAGCATCGCCCTGCGGACGACGCTGCTTCGGCAGCGAATGACATTGTTCGAGGCCGGCCAGGCGATGATCGCGTTCCTGCTTGCCGCCGATGCTGTGAATCATTTCGGATCGCCGGGTAGCGCAACCCTATTCGGAGTCTTCTGCCTGCTGCTCGCTCCCGCATGCTACGCGGCCGCCTTTCTCCTCTTCGACAGGGTTTCCGAACGCCGCAACTACCACGTCTATTCCACCTGGGCCGGAGCCCTTTCCCTGGCAGGTTGCTTCTTATGTCTGAGCCCGCTGTGGCTCGCCACGTGCCTGGGTATGGCCGCTATTGTGGCAACCGTACTGGGAGCCCGGGCGTCACGCCTGACCCTGGAGTTCCATGGCCTTGCCTACCTAATCGCGGCAGCGTACGCATGCGGATTGTTGCAGTATGCCGGCCATGCGCTGGCGGGGACCTTCCCTGCACCGCCGAATGCGATCGCCTGGGTCATCTCCGCCTCTGCGGTCCTCTGCTATGCGGCCGGCGGTCAACTCCAGGGAGGACTGTGGAAACTGAAGCTCTTTCAGGTACTCTCGGCAACTCTGGCGGTGGGCGCGTTGGCCACGGCTTTGGTGTCTGCGCTGGTGGGTCTCACGTCAGCCGTGATCACTCCAGGCACCTCCCATGTTGCCGTCATCCGCACCCTTACAGCCTGTGCATTGGCGCTTGCGCTCGCCTTCTTTGGGCCGCGCTGGCATCGGATCGAATTGGTATGGGTTACGTACGCGACGCTCGCGTTCGTCGCGGCGAAGTTGCTGCTTGAAGACCTGCGGCAGGGCCACCCGGAATTCATCGCCGCGTCGATCTTCCTCTATGCCGTCACTTTGATCCTGGTTCCCCAACTGGTGCGTAGATCAACCAGAAAGGCACCCACACTCGCATCATGAGTTGTTAGCGGCCGGTCCAGAATCAGCGAGGCGCTAGGGCCGGCGGCGGTAGCGGATGGCGAACTCGTAGTCAGGATTGGGCGGAAACAGCCGCGCAACCAGGCGGAGGCGTTCAGCGAGCGCCTGCGGAGCAAGCAGCGGGTACTCGCGCTCGCGCAGTTCCGAGTAGTCAAAGTCCACCGAGAGCGAAAGCATGTAGATCGCGGCGGCATCGGAGAACGCGGCGTCGAGAAAATCCGTCTTAGCCTTCTCGTCGATGCGAGGCTTGCCGTCCCGGGCTGCATTCTCGCCGCCGCCGAGGGCAAGCGCGCGGGTCTCCCAGGAATCCTGACTGGTCTCTCCGCGCACATCGGCGACCGCCTGGTTCCACGCCACTTCGGCGAAACTCTCGGAGACGCCGGCTTCGTCGACGAAGGCGTGGCCCACATTGATGAAAAACTCAAACGCCAGCGAGAAGCGATCGTTAAGCAAGCGGGTAGAAATGAAAACCCCTTCGCACCCGCCTTCCAGTCCGCATTCGCTCGCTCCCAGAGTCACATTGCGATGGCAGATGGCGAGGTCGGCGAGGTCGGTGGTGTATTCCGCCGAGATCATCGTCGCCTCATTGCCGCTGCGATGCCCGGCGGCCTCCCCGCTGCGCCCCTCGGCCAGCGCGAGCGGCACAAAGTAGTAGACCTTGCGGGCAAGCGCGGTGGCCACGGTGGCCGGGACCGCCTGCACGATGCGGACGAGTTCGGCGTCATCGATGGCGGTGTCGCCATACACCGCAAAGTGGATGCCGTTGAGCGACTTGCGCACGGTCACCTCCCGAGCCACTTGCGTCGCCTGCACCAACCCGCCCTGAATGCCCTCAGCCATGATCCTCACGCCTTCCGCCATAAGACGATATTCTACCTGCATGACAGAATCTTCCCCTACACCCGCGCACGCAACCCCACGAACCTTTGGCGCGGGATACCTGTTCGGCATGCCGCTCGGCGACCTGGGCTGGTTCGGCAGCCTGCTGATCGGGGTCGCATCGGGCTTTATCGCGTTCTTCGCGTCGACCTTCTGCGCAATCGTCTTCATCCTCGTTTACAACACCGCGACGCACGGCACCATCGATTTTGCGCTGAGCTATCGCCGCGTGGGTTTCCCCATCGGCGTCGTCGTGATGATCGCCGCGCTCAGCTACCTTGGCACGCTTTGGCTGAAGCGGATTCTGCGCCGGAGCTGAACGGACTTCATGGAGCACGCACGCCCTTCGCGAACCGCGCTGCGTGTCGCCATGCGCCGCGCCGCCCACCAACTCTACGACGCCCGGCCACTGGTGCTCGACGACCCTATCGCCGTCGCAATCCTGGGCCCGCATACGGCGGAACTCGAGCGCACGCCGGGGCGAAATCCCGAACACAAGCCACGGCCATACTCAGTGGGCCTGCGAGCGTTTCTCGTCGCCCGCAGCCGCTACGCCGAAGACCTACTCGCGCACGCAGTCGAGCACGCGGTCACCCAGTACGTGCTGCTCGGCGCGGGCCTGGACACCTTTGCCCACCGCAACCCTCATCCGCGGCTGCGCGTCTTCGAGGTCGACCACCCCGCCACCCAGGAGTGGAAGCGCGAACTGTTACGCAGCAGCGGTCTGACCACACCTGCCAACCTCGCCTATGCGCCGGTGGACTTCGAGCGGCATTCGCTCGCGGAGCAGCTCCACACTGCCGGTTTCGACTCCTCCGCTCCCAGTTTCTTCGCATGGCTTGGCGTTGTGCCTTACCTCACGCGCGACACGTTCCGCGCAACGCTCGCCTTCATCTCCGCCCAGCCGCACGGCAGCGGCGTTGTCTTCGACTACGGCCAGCCGCGCACTGTCCTTCCCCCGCACGAGCAGCTTGCCCACGACTCGCTCGCCTCGCGGGTCCAACTCGCTGGCGAAGCGTTTCAACTCTTCTTCACGCCGGCCGAGGTCGCGGCGGAACTGGCTGTCTTTCGCGATCTTGAAGACGTGGGTTCAGCCGAGATCAACGCGCGTTACTTTGCGGGGCGCAGCGACGGTCTGAGGGTGCTTGGGAGTGCGGGTCGCCTCGTCGCCGCCTGGCTGTAACATCGCGCGTAGCACCGGACTGAGCGGGAGGGCGGAAATCTGCATCTCATTCAAGAGTGTGGCAGCCGAGCAAGATACTGCACGAATCCTGTTGTCGCATGGAGGTTTCAATGGCTTTGCGTACTTCGTTCTTTCTTCTCGCGGTTTGCGGGCCGGGGATTGCGCTGATGGGGCAGAACCAAGCCGGCATGAACGCTGTACCGGGGCCAACCTCGGCCACCGCCGCGAAGGCGACTCCCCCTTCCGCGACGCTGCGGCCGTCGTTGGACGTTCTGAAGACTGCCGTGGGCCAGTTGAGGATCGATAAGTGGAAGGCTTCAGGCCCGATCCGGGACGAGGCGCAGAAGAATCTCGAGTCGGTCCAACGCGATGTCGCGTCGACGCTTCCAACGCTACTGGCAGCCGCGGATGCCGCTCCGGACTCGGCAGCAAAGGTGCTGCCGGTCTATCGCAACGTCGAGGCGCTCTACGATGTAACCCTGCGCTTGGTGGTCGCGGCCCGGTTGGCGGCTCCCAGCGATCAGATGTCCGGCCTCGACCAGGCACTGGCGCGTCTCGACGACGGGCGACATGCTCTGGGCGATCAACTCCAGGGCGACGCGGACGCTCAGGAGAAGAGGGTGAGCCATCTGGAGGCGGCGCTTAAAGCTGTTCCACCACCACTTCCACCGCCACCGCCGCCTGCTCCGCTGAAGTGCCCGGTGACCCCGGTCAAGAAGAAGAAAGCCGTGACCGCCGCAAAGCCAAGTACGCCGCCGGCAAGTTCGCAGAGTTCTCCGACACCTTCGCACTGAGCTTATGTATAAGGGGCGTTGCGATCGTTCGGTGGTCTAACTAGCGATGCTTCCCGGGGCCGCATCTCCAACCGCAGGCAACATCCAGCCCAGCGCCTGTGCAAGGTAAGCCTTCATATCCTTGCGTACAACAATGGCGTCCAGGAATCCGTGGTCCAGCAGGAACTCCGAGCGCTGGAAGCCCTCTGGGAGCTTCTGCCGGGTGGTCTGTTCGATCACGCGCGGGCCGGCAAAGCCGATCAGCGCGCCGGGCTCTGCGATGTTGAGGTCGCCGAGCATGGCGAAGCTCGCTGTCACGCCGCCCGTGGTGGGGTCGGTCATCACCGAGATGTAGGGAATGCGCTCGTCGTCGAGGCGCGCCAGGCCGGAGGCGATCTTGGCCAGTTGCATCAGCGAGACGATGCCTTCCATCATGCGCGCTCCGCCCGACGCGGCAACGATGATCAGCGGATGGCGCGTGGCGAGCGAGCGGTCAATCGCGCGTGTAATGGTTTCGCCAACCACCGCGCCCATACTGCCGCCAATAAAGCCGTACTCCATCGCGCTCATTACAACCGCGTGCGGCCCAAGCATGCCGACCGCGTTGATGATGGCGTCGTTGAGCCCCGTCTTCTTCCGCGCTTCGGCCAGACGGTGCTGGTAGCGCTTCAGGTCAGTAAAGTTGAGCGGGTCGGTGGAACGAAGTTCCATATCGACAAGCTCGTAGCCCGGTTCGAGCAACAGGTCGATGCGACGGCGCGCGTCGATGCGGAAGTGGTGGCCGCAGTTGGGACAGACGTTGAGGTTCTCCTCCAGATCCTTCTTGAAGATCGCCTGACGGCAACTGCCGCACTGGATCCAGAGGCCCTCGGTACGCACCGTCTTTCTCCTGTCGTTGACGATCTCGTTATCTTCCCGCTTGAACCAGGTCATTGCTTGCTTCCCTTTTGGAACATCCGCCGCTGCCGATCTATTGTAGCCGTACTGCGGTCTTGGGGTGGTCAGGTTTGGACTCAAGCCTAGATTTCTCGCTATATCGAAAATAAAACCGAGCGGAACGGAAACCCGTACGTCTGTGCAATAGAAGGATTAAATGACGGCGATCGGGGAACAGAGCTTGCGGTGGTTCTCGGCAGAGCGGGTGGAGGCTGAGCCCGATCTGGCCCTGCTGGTTCGCGACTACTCCGGGCTGCTGTATCGCGTGGCGCTGTCGCTTCTGCACAACCCGGCCGAAGCGGAGGATGTCGTCCAGGACGTCTTTGTGCGCGTGCTGCAACGCCAGCGGCAGTTGGGCGGCATCGTCGAGGTAAGGCCGTGGCTGGTGCGGATTGCGTGGAACCTGGCGCTGGATCGCCGACGCAGGGTGCGGCCGGAACAGATGGACGAAATCTTTGCAGAGGGCCTGGTCTCCCCCGATTTGCCCGCAGACCAGGCGCTAGCCGAGGCGGGCCGAATCAGGCAGGTGCTGGCCGCGATGGGGAGATTGCCGAAGAAGGAACGGCAGACACTACTCCTGTCGGCGATGGACCAGCTGAGTTCGGCGGAGATTGGCGCGATCCTGGGCAGGAGTGAATCGAGTGTGCGCTCACTGCTGTTTCGCGCCCGCGCTCATCTGCGAGAGCGGCTGGAAGATTGAGGATTGAGGAGGAGCTATGGGAATGGAGCATGACAACGCGGTCGATAAAGTTCTCGCGGCTCTACGAGATGCTGTCCCGCCCGAGGGCATGGACGCGCGCATCGCCCAGCGTTTGGAACAGCAGGCGAAGACCGCGCAGGACGCCGCGTTTCGCTGGCGGGATCTACTTGCTGGCTCCGCATTGGCGGGAGCGTGGTGGCGCGGCGCAATCAGCGGGGCTGCGACCGCGATGCTTGTGACAGGCGCGGTGCTATTCGCCGGACATCTCCTGCGACCGCGCACACTCGTCCCTGACAACGTGCAGTTGGCGGTGAGGGAGACTTCCGCACCGGCCGTCACGCCAGTCAATGCTTCAACCCTGCGCGCGCCTGTGAGCGAGGATCGCGCGAAGCCCTGCGCTACCCCGAGCGTGCTCCGTGTGCGGACTGATCTCCCCCCTCAAACGGCCGAGACCCTACGTACCGAGAGTTACACCGAAAGCACTGCGCCGTCCCGTCCCGCCCCCGCCATGCCATTGACCGCGCAGGAGCGCCAGTTAGTCCACCTGGCAAGGACAGCGGACCCGCAAGAACTAGCGAAGTTGCAAGCGGAGGACGCGGCGGAGTTTGCCAAGTTTTTCGCAACCCCACCCCCGCCGCCAGTTCCGGAAATTAGTCCGGAAGCCAGTCCTGACGTGAATCAAGAAGCCAGCCCCGAAGTCATCCCACCAGTAAGTGAATAGAACCGCCGTCTGAGGAAAGAGGAAGTAACGATGAAGAAGCTTGCAACTGCAATGTCCGCTGTAACGCTGGCCGTACTCCTCGCTGGCCCGATCTCCTCGGCGCAGAACACGCCCACAACAACAAAGCCAATCGCACCGCTCCGACTCAAGCCGCTCTCCAACGCTCCCATCACCCTGCACGTGACCGACGACAGCAAGAACATCTATCAGGCCATCGGCAAGGCGGCCGGACTCACTGTTCTCTTCGATTCCGACTATGTCTCCAAGCACGTCCAGGTGGATCTGACCAGCGCCAGCCTGAGCGATTCGCTGCGCATCGTGGGCGAACTCACGGGCAGTTTCTACAAGCCGCTCACTTCGGACACCATCTACGTCGCCCAGAACACCCGCCAAAAGCACGTCGACCTCGATGATCTTGCCGATCAGACCTTCTACGTGAAAAATGCCTCACAGCAAGCCGACGCCAACGAGATCGTCACCGCCCTGCGCAACATTCTTCCCCCGGAGACCAAGGTCTACCTTCTCGCTAGCGAAAACGCGATCGTCGTCCGCTCAACCCCCGAACTCCTCGCGCATACGCAGGTACTTCTCAATGACCTCGACCGGCCCAAGAAGACCTACCGCCTCACCTACACGGTTACCGAAATGGACGGAACCAAGCGCGTAGGCACCCAACACTTCGCCATGGTCGTCGTCTCGGGACAACAGACGACCCTTAAGCAAGGCAGCAGGGTGCCGATTGCCACGGGCTCCTACAACGCCACCACTACCACCGGGGCCAATGCCGCTCCCGCCGGCATTCAGACACAATTCACCTATCTCGACATCGGCATGAACTTCGACGCAACTTTGGTAGCAACGGAAAATGGAGCCATGCTCAAATCGAGCGTGGAGCAGTCGAGCATCGCCCCGGAAACCTCGGGCCTAGGCCCGCAAGACCCCGTGCTGCGCCAAACCTCGCTCAAAGGCATGTTCTTCCTCACTCCCAATAAGCCCCTCATCCTCGGCTCCGTCGATATCGCGGGCAGCACGCGCCACCTCGATGTCGAGGTCTTGATGGAGCCGTTGCCCTAAGGTCAACGATCTCTTTGCATGATTCACCGGCCAAGGCGGTACCCTGTAGCGAGACCATGCCGCAGGAGCGCCGCCACTACCCGATGACATCCCCCGCATACCGCATGCCCGCTGAATGGGCTCCCCACGCCGCCACCTGGATCGCCTGGCCCCATAATCCCGAAGACTGGCCCGGAAAATTCCAGCCCATCCCGTGGGTCTACGCCGAGATCGTCCGCCACCTCTCTCGCGTCGAGGACGTCCACATCCTGGTCAACGATCTCGCCGCCGAGCGCCGCGCGACCGGCCTCCTGAAACGCGGCGGTGCCAACCTCGCCCGCACCCACTTCCATCACTGGCCCACCGACCGCGTGTGGCTCCGCGACTCCGGCCCGATCTTTGTGAAGGATTCTCAGGGCGACCTCGCCGTTACCAACTGGAAATTCAACGCCTGGGCCAAGTACGACAACTGGCGCCGCGACGACCAGATTCCCCACCACGTCGCCCGCCTCTACAACATTCCCGAGATCAATCCGGAGATCGAACTCGCCAAAGGCAAGCCCCACCGCCTCATCCTCGAAGGCGGCTCCATCGACACCAATGGCGCCGGCGTTCTCATCACCACCGAAGAATGCCTCCTCTCCGAAGTCCAGCAGCGCAACCCCGGCCTCGGCGACGAAGCCACCACGCGCGCTCTGCTCGAACAGGCCTTCCACAACCATCTGGGAATAGCCCAGACCCTCTGGCTGCACAAGGGCTGCGCTGGCGACGACACCCACGGCCACGTCGACGACGTCACCCGCTTCGTCGCCGAAAACACAATCCTCACCGCGGTCGAACACAACACCGCCGACGAGAACCACCTCCCGCTCGCCGAGAACCTCGACCGCCTCCGCTCCGCCCGCAATCTACGCGGCAAGCCCTTCAAGATCGTCGAACTCCCCATGCCTTCGCCCGTACTCTTCGAAGGTCAGCGCCTGCCCGCGAGCTACGCCAACTTCTACATCGCCAACGGCCTGGTCCTCGTCCCCACCTTCAACGACGCGAACGACCGCCACGCGCTCAACATCATCGCCTCCTGCTTCCCCACGCGCGAAATCGTCGGCATCCACGCCGTCGACCTCGTCTGGGGCCTCGGCACCCTCCACTGCCTCTCTCAACAGGAGCCCGCATGAACCACACGGACAACTTCTCTTGGCTGGAAAACTGGTTCACTCGCCAATGCGACGGAGACTGGGAGCATGGAGAAGGCGTGGTAATCGAAAGTCTCGACGATCCAGGCTGTGGGTTCGCATCGACTTGAACGGAACGAGGTACGACGAGGTGCAGAATCGCGATCTTCTGGATGAGCGACCTGGTGAAGCGAATTGGATTCGCTGTGTAATCCGCGACGGAAAATTCGACGGGATGGGCAGCCCGGAAATGCTCGGAAGAATTGTCCAACTGTTTCGCATGTGGATCGAGGAATACTAAGACGCCTTTTCGTGCGCCTTCATATACTCCCTTAGCGCCGCATTGATCCGGCTCTGATATCGCGTTCCCGTCTTCTTGAAAAACTCCAGCACATCCGCGTCCAGCCGCACCGTAATCTGCTTCTTGTTCCCCACCGGAATCAGCGCCCCGGGTCGCGTCCACACAGCGCCACGCTGCGAAGGAATGTCGCTGTAATCAATATCCTCGTCTTTCATCTCCAGCAGCCGCTTCCTCTGCGCAGCCGTCAAATTGGGAGGATTTTCCGGATCCAACCTAAACCGAACCATGCCAGTAGTCTTCTCTTTCATATCTGTCCGCTCCTCGAGCTGATATCAGCCGCACCACTTCATCGCGCAACGTGAACGCAACAACAATCTCATGTCCATCGAGCAACCCAACCGTGATCCAACGCTCTTCATCAAGGCTGCGCTCGTACAGCTTTTCCTTCCGATGCTCGTCCAGAAACACCCGCGCTGCTTCCGCGAACGAGATGCCATGCTTTCTCTGGTTGGCTTTGTCTTTCTTATCGTCCCATTCAAAATCCACACTGCAATAGTACCACTACATTTGTAACTACATCTATGGTTCGTGGTTAGCTATTACACTGAATCGTTCGGAGCGTCCCATGTCGGTCCTCGTCCGATCTCTTGCTCTCACCGTCGCCTTAGCAGCGACGGTTGCCACGGCCCAATCCCCCACCATCCTGCGCAACGCAACGCTCATCGACGGCACTATCCTACACTCAGGATGATGCCTTCCGAAGACCTCACCTGCCTTAACGCCGCCATCGAAGAAGCCCACGCCGCCGAGCAATCCGGCGAAGTTCCCATCGGCGCCGTCATCGTTCACAAGGGCGAGATCATCGCCCGTGGCCAGAACCGCGTCCTCCGCGACCACGATCCCACCGCCCACGCCGAAATCGTCGCACTCCGCCAGGCCGGTCGCGCGCTCGAAAACTATCGTCTGCTGAACAAAGAGGACGAAGGCTGCACGCTCTACGTCACGCTCGAACCCTGCGCCATGTGCGCCGGCGCCATCCTCCACGCGCGCATCGCTCGCCTCGTCTACGGAGCGCCCGATCCAAAAGCCGGCGCGTGCGGCTCCGTCCTCAGCGTAATGAACCACCCGCAGCTCAACCACAAAGTCGAAGTCGTCTCCGGCCTGCTCGCGGACGAGTGCGGCGCGCTCCTCACCAACTTCTTCCGTGCCCGCCGCTAGCGATCCCACAGGTCGTATCAAATTCGATAATTTCAGCAGGATCGGCGAAAATAGTTATATGGAACTCCTTCTCTACTCCGCGGCCTGGTGCCGCGACTGCCGCGAGGCAAAACGCTTTCTCGCCACCCATCAGATTCCCTACAAAGAGATCGACATCGAGAGCACTCCCGGCGCTGCCGAAGAGGTCCTAGCTCACGTCGGTAAGCGGGCCATTCCGCAGTTCGTCCTCGACGGCAAATGGATCCAGCCCTACCGTCCCGGCCAGGGCTTCCTCCACGACGAGATGGCCGAACTCTTCGGCGTGGTCGCCCAATGATCGCTCGCTACACTCGCCCTGCCATGGGCCGCATCTGGTCCGACGAAAATAAGTACCGCTGCTGGCTCACCGTCGAGACCGCCGCCTCGCAAGCCCTCGCCGGCTTCGGCCTCGTCCCGCAATCCGCCGCCGACATCATCCGCGATCGCGGCAACTTCACCGTCGCCCGCATCAACGAGATCGAGGCCGAAGTCCGCCACGACGTCATTGCCTTCACTACCACCGTCGCAGAGCACATCGCCGACCCCGAAGCCTCGCGCTGGCTCCACTACGGCCTCACCTCCACCGACGTCGTCGACACCGCCCAGTCGCTCCAACTCAAGGAAGCCTCCGCAATCATCCGTGCCGGCATCCTCGCGCTCGCCGAGACGCTGAAGAAGCGCGCCATCGAGTTCAAGCACACACCCATCATCGGCCGCACCCACGGTGTCCACGCCGAACCCACCACTTTCGGCCTCAAACTCCTGCTCTGGTACTCCGAGATGCAGCGCAACCTCACCCGCTTCGACGCCGCCGCCGAAGACCTTCGCGTCGGCAAGCTCTCCGGAGCCGTCGGCACCTTCGGCCACCTCAAGCCAGAGCACGAAGAAGCGATTTGTAACGAATTAGGTCTCACACCCGTAGCCGTCGCAACTCAAGTCGTCCAGCGCGACCGCCACGCTGCCTATGTGGCTAGCCTCGCAATCCTCGTTTCTACTTTAGACAAGATCGCCACCGAAGTCCGCCACCTCCAGCGCACCGAGGTCCGCGAGGCCGAAGAGTTCTTCAGCGAAAAGCAGAAGGGCTCCTCCGCCATGCCGCACAAGCGCAACCCCATCACCTCCGAGCAAATCTCCGGCCTGGCCCGCGTCGTCCGCGCCAACGCGCAAACCGCCTTCGAGAACATCGCCCTCTGGCACGAGCGCGACATCTCCCACTCCTCCGCCGAGCGCGTCATCCTCCCCGACTCCACCATCCTCGCCGACTACCTGCTCGCCAAAACCGAGAACCTAATTGCCAAACTCCTCGTCTACCCCGCGCGCATGCTTAAGAACCTCGAATCCACCGGCGGCCTCATCTTCTCCGGCCAACTCCTGCTCGACCTCGCCGAATCCGGCATGTCCCGCGAAGANNCGTCTTCCGCGACGAGATCGCCAAAGTCCCCGAAATAACCTCGCGCCTCACCCCGGAAAAGCTAGCCCACGCCTTCGACTACCATCGCCAGCTAGCCAACGTAGACGCCATCTTCACCCGCGTCCTGGGCAGCGAGTAGCACCACAAAAATCGGGTGCCCCATCCTAACGGCGGCTTTATCGCCGTTAGGGTGGGTTATCGCGCAAAGCGCGACCGCCTTCTTTCTTTCTTTTGCAGGACGGCGCGACTCACTCGACGCCAGCGTCATCGAGATGCTCGGGATCGTGTCGCTTCCCTACCGCCAAGGAGACGCTCCCGACTGCCCAACCTACGCCACCACCGTCGCGGACACGCTCACCGTCCTCCAAGCGAGTTTCTGCGAAGTAAACATAAAACTAAACTACAATACACGTCCCATCCCCGCGTGCTCACCGGCAGTTAAGCCACCTGCCGCTCCCGCCACTCCCCCCAAACCCTCGCCGCCGCAAAACCCGTAGCACCGGAGTCTCCTGGCCTATTTGGCGTGGCCCATTCAACAAATCTGGGTGCCTCATTCATGACAGTCTCATCGTCATGGGTGGGGTTCCGACACCCTCCTTCCACGAATCCACCAGCCACTGGCTTGTGTCTCCCTAAAGCTCCAAAGAATCCATAACTCCAGTGTTTTGAAGATCTTGCAAATTATCTCCTTTGTTTTCAAGATCCTGCAAGGTTGATAGCCCATAAGTGGTTTGTTTGGAAGATTATGCACGAATCGATACCCAGGGGGGGGACAGCCATGCCGGCACCAATTCCAGACCTCAGTCGCGACCAACAATGCCACCACTACCAGCCTCCGACCGGCCAGTGGTGCGACTCGCCCGCGCCGGGCGCGAGATGTAAACTCATCTCAGTACCCCCCACAATGTCGAGCACGCCGACCCCGCCACCTTCACCCACACCTGGTTCTTCGAGGACCAGCATCTCACGCTCGGCTTCATCCTCATCGACTACATCGGCCATCTCGACCACCACCTCCGCCAACTCCCCGGCTACCCCCATGCCGCCTGACGATCTCATCCAGATCGTCGACGCCGCCCTCGCCGACGCTACTCTCCGCAGCGGGCCGCACCTCGTCTGCCGCCCCGGCTGTACCCAATGCTGCATCGGCGTCTTCCCCATCGCCCACGAAGACGCAGCCCGACTCCGCGCTGGCCTGGAACTCCTCGAACAAACCGACCCGCAAAAAGCCGCACGCATCCACACCCGAGTCAAAGAATCCCTCACCCGCCTCGACCCCTGGTTCCCCGGCGACGTTTCCACCGGCATCCTCTCTGAAGACGATGACCAGACCATCCTCTTCGAAGAGTTCGCCAACGACGAACCCTGCCCCGTCCTCGACCCCGCCACCGGAACCTGCGACCTCTACGAGCACCGCCCCATCCTCTGCCGGACATTCGGCCCGCCCATGCGCACCGACGAAGGCAACCTCGCCACCTGCGAACTCTGCTTCACCCACGCCACAACCGAAGAGATCGCCGCCTGCGAACTCGACCCCGCGATCCCCGCCCTCGAAGATGCCAGCAACCAGGCCTTCAATGCCGCGCACAATCTCCACGGCGAAACCCTCATCGCCTACGCCCTCCGCTCAAAATAAAGGGAACGCCGACCCCTGAATCGACGCCAGCAAATCAGGAACCCTTCCCTCGCGCGTCAGAGCTCCCTTTCCATACATCTTTTTGGCTGTGAGTCTTAGTTTCCTAAGCTTTTATTGCATCTCACTGAGTGGCAATGTGCTTTGGGAGATCAAGATGAACGGTTGTACCTATCGAATTGCGACGGCCTTGGTCGCGATTATTTGCTCGTATCCAGCCATCGGCCAGACCTTCGCTCCAACGGACGCACTTCCCGACGCGCCGGGCGTAGCCGCACAAGCCGAACCTCCTACAGTGACGCCAGCCGAAGCCCAGGGCACAGCCTCGGTCACCGGCATTGTCCTCGACATCGAAGGCGGCCCCGTGCCGGACGCAACCGTCGTCCTCACTGCCCCCGGTAAGCTTGGCGAGCGATCCATGGTTGCGGGCGGCGACGGCAGCTTCACCTTCACGGGCCTCGCTTCCGGCGAGTACCGGCTCATCATCGTGGCGCAGGGCCTTGACCGCTACACCTCGGGCACTTTCGCAGTCCACGCCGGCGAAAGCGTCACGGCGCCCAAAATCGGTCTCAAGATCTCTACCACCACGTCCATCGACGTCATCGCCTCCCCCGACCAGATCGCCGTAGCTCAGGTCCATGAGGAGGAAAAGCAACGCGTCCTCGGCGTCTTTCCAAACTTCTATACCAGCTACATCTGGGACGCCCAGCCCATGCCCGCCAGCCAAAAGTTCAAGATGGCCACTCGCGCGCTGATTGATCCCTTCCAATTCCTCATCGTAGCCGGCGTAGCGGGTGCCGAGCAGTTCAACGGCACCTACCCGGACTACGGTCCCGGCATCCAGGGGTACGGCAAGCGCTACGGCGCAGCCCTGGCCGACGCTACCACCAGCCGCCTCGTCGGCAGCGCAATTCTGCCCTCACTCTTCCACCAGGACCCGCGCTACTTCTATCAGGGCTCCGGCGGCGCCGGTTCGCGCACGTGGCACGCCGTGCAGTCCGTCTTTGTCTGCCGCGGCGACAACGGCAAACCTCAGCCGAACTATTCGCACATGCTCGGCAGCCTCACCGCCGGCGCGGTCGCAAACGCCTACCACCCCGCATCGAGCCGCGGCCTCGGCCTCACCTTCGAGACGTTCGGCATCACCGTCGGCGGCAACATCGCAGGCAACCTCTTCCGCGAATTCGTGCTCCGCGGGCTCGTCCCCTCAGTCCCAACCTACGCCAACGGAAAACGCTAGCCACCCACTCCAAAAACGCCGAAAACCCCACCCTGCAACAGTTGAATCCGTCGCGAGGATGGGGAATCGGCTAAGCCGTCCTTCGAGTCCGTGGTGCAAGCACCAAAGCTCTAGGGGATGTAGTACCGCATGCCGGTAAAGATCATGTTGTCCAGACCGCGCGGGCCGGACGGAGTCGGCGCAGGACCGCCACCAATACCTGACCACAAATTCCGCTGCATGTACTGGTAGTTGACCTGATACTGAATGCGGCCATACTTCGGGCTGTTGGCCATGCGGTAGGTGAACCCGATCAGCCCTTCCTGGATATAGCGGGTCGGCGAGGCGCATGAGCCCGTCGCACTCGGTGAACCGCCGGTGCTGGAGCCGGGGTTGATCGGCAGGCTGTAGCAGCCCGTGTCGCTCAGGTTCCGCGCACCATAGCCCATCAGAGAGCCAGCAAGCGCGCCCGGCGTAGTAACTGCGTAGACTGTCCGCTGCGCATACTCGCCGCCGTAGTAGGCATAGACATCCAGCTTCGGCGTCGGGTGTGTCTCGATCGAGAATAGACCGTGATAGTTGCGGATCGGCTCCAGCGAACCGTCCGGATGAATGGTCGCATCGGCGAGTTGCGAGGAGCCGTACCGCCCCGTACCGTCTCCGGCCATCGCTGTTATCGCGAGGTCCGCATACTTGCTCGGAGAAACACGAATTCCGCCAAACACGCCGCCCGCCGACTTAGTGTTGCTGGTGTAGTTCGGCGAGTAAGTGTAAGAGGTGGTGAAACCCGTGATCGGGTAGTAGTAATCACGCATGAAGCGTGCAATACCACCCAGCTCAAAGTGAGCCTTAGGAAGGTCAAAAGTGCCCTTGACGATCACGTCGGGCGACACATTGTTCGCATAGGTTCCGTTGAACGCGTTGTACAGGCCGCCGTTCTGCCCAGCGCCCGCGAAGAAGAAGTTGGTCGGCACCGCACCGGTAGTCGCAGAGGTCGCCGTAAAGTTCGTGATCTGCGCGTTCTCAAGCGACATCGCCAGCGTGAACATCCCAGTCTTCACATCGCCGAAGCGTTGCTGCATACGGAACGCCGCCTGGCGTGCCCAGCTAAAGCCGACCGTGTACTGCGCGTCAATCGAGTTCGGCAGTTTCTCCGAGCGATTGTTGGTGCTCAATCCGGTCTCGGTGACCAGCGACCACATCTGCCCGCCAGTAACGGTGAACCCGCTGTTCATCGCAGCCTGTCCCCAGAACTGCCGCTGCCGCAGCACATAGCTGTTGCTCTGGTTGCCGTTGGAGGTAGTGCCCGTTCCAAGGAAGTCGCCCTCAAAGTAGCCGGAGAGCTTGAACTTGCCCGCATCTCCCGTGAACAGCCCGCCCAGACGGCTCTGCCGGCCGGAGAAGTTCAACTCGCTCACGTGGCCCTGGTTTGCGCTGGGCAGCGGAATCGTGTTGAAGGGCGTATTGATGTCGGAGTTGACCGAACGTTCGCGCCACACATTCTCAAACGCGAAAAACGCCACCGGCGTAATGGTCACACCCTTATAGCGGATCGTGGCGGGCGAGTCGATCTTGTCGTTCAAGTCTTTCTTGGTATCGCTGATAGTCGTCGCCAGCCCAACATTCGCGTTCTGCAGATCGGTGACCGTGCTCTTCAAGCCAGTGACTGTATCGGCCTGTGACTGCGTTGCAGCAGTCGCGCTCTGCGCCTGCGCGGTGGCTGCGGCGGCCTGCGACGAGGCCGTCGCTGCGCTCGACTGCGCGGCGGAAAGCGCAGCATCCTTGGCGGCGTTCTGCTGCTTCAAATCGTCGATCTGGGTTTGCTGTGCAGCCATCTTTTCCTGCAACTCGCGGATGGCCTTCTGCTCCTCAGTCTCTTCAACCTTCTTGGGCTTGGCGGCCGTCTTGGCCTTCTTCGTCTTCGTCGTCGTAGTTGCCGGGGCAGTCGTGGTCTGCGCATCAAGCGACAGCGTGCCCAATACCAGCATCGCCGCAATCGCTACTGTCAGTTGCTTCTTCATGGAACCTCGCGAAAAACACTGTTGGAAGCAGAAGCACACACGGTAAACGCCAGGCACGAGTGCCCAGTCCGCAATACTCCTCTGCTCGTTCTTTCCGTCCATCCTTTCAAGTCTTTGTGAATGGAAGAAAAAAATTCCGGCTACCGTCGCTGAATTCCGCTAAATTAACCGGACATTAACATAGATCGATGGACCACGCGGGTTACTGCACACACAGGAAGCGGGTTAGCCGTGCCCAGTCCGACTGGTTTACCGTAGGGTCATGTTGATTTCCCGTTCCGGCCTCGCTCTGCTCGCGGTTTCCCTGCTTCTGACCGGCGGAAGTCCATTGAGCGAGGCGCAGGCAACCCCTTCGGCGCCGGCCAGTCTGTCCACCCAGGCGCTGAAGCTGATCCCCATTCCGCGCGAGATCAGCCCAGGCACCGTGCAATCGCTCAGTGGCGGAGTGCAGATCAACTGCTACGCCCCGTGCGCAACGGAAGACGCCTTCGCCATCGACGACCTGAAGACCTGGCTGGCAGCACAAGGCGTCCAGGTCAACACCTCCTCGCCCGTGAACATTCTGGTCGCGCGTTACGGGACGCCCCTCGCCCAGTCCATCTATGCCGGCGCGCTGCCACAAGCCGACCCCACCGCCGCGATGCCCGAAGAAATGAAGCCGGAGGGCTACGCGATCATCCCTGACGGCAAGGGCCTGGCGCTAACCGCCGCAACCGACTCCGGTATTTTCTACGCGCTGCAAACGGTGAAAGAACTTGTAACCGGATACGGCGTGAATGCCGTCCTGCATACTGCGAAGATCCGCGACTGGCCGGCGATGAAGTACCGCGGGCTCGACGACGATCTGTCGCGCGGTCCGGTCACCACGCTAGAGTTCGAGAAGAAGCTCATCCGCACCATTGCAGCCTACAAGATCAACCTCTACTCGCCCTACTTCGAGCACACGGCTGCGTATGCGTCAAACCCCCTGATCGCCCCGCCCGGCGGCGGCATCAGCGCAGCGGACGCGGCGGCCCTGGTGGCCTATGCGCGCCCCTACCACGTCACCATCGTGCCCGAGCAGGAGGCTTTCGGGCACCTGCGCAACGCCCTCATCTGGGAGCAGTATCAGCCGCTGGTGGAAACCCCGCATGGCGCGGTCCTTGCGCCCGGGCAGCCCGGCTCCATCGCCCTCATCAAGCAGGAGTTTGCCGAGCTGGCAGCGGAGTATCCTGGCCCGTTTCTGCATATCGGCGCGGATGAGACCGTGGACCTCGGCGTGGGGCAGACCAAGTCGGACGTAGACGCGCGCGGCCTCGCGCCTGTCTATCTAGACTTCATGCAGCAGGTTGCGACGGCGCTGCAACCGCTTCACCGCAAGCTGTTGTTCTGGGGAGACATCGCGCAGGATTCGCCGCAACTGCTCAAGGCACTCCCGCAGAGCTTCAAGGGTGCGACCATCGCAGTTGCCTGGGGCTACGACCCCGAGCCGAAGGGCTTTGCGAAGCAAATTACGCCCTTTACCAGCGCCGGCTTCGAGACCTGGGTTTCGCCCAGCGTGCATAACTTCCGCGTGGTCTATCCGGACAACAATATGGCGCTCCCGAACATTCAGCAGTTCACGCGGGACGGGCAGAAACTTGGATCGACGGGGCAGCTCAATACCATCTGGAACGACGATGGCGAGGGCCTGATCAACCAGGATTGGTACGGCATCCTGTTCGGCGCGGCCGCGGCGTGGCAACCGGGCGAATCGTCGATTGAGGCGTTCGAGCAGAGCTACGGCCAGGTATTTCACGGCGACGCGTCGGGCGCGCTCAACCAGACACAGATGGAGTTGATGGCGGCGCACGCTGTGCTGAAGGACCAGGCAAAGGCAGGCGACGCTACCAACAATATCTTCTGGCTCGATCCGTGGTCGAAGGATGGGCAGAAGATTGCCGCGCAGGTACGGCCCTACACCCACGATCTGCGCATGCATGCGGAAGCGGCGTTGACGCTGATCGCCCAGGCCCGCGCAGCAGCCGGATCAAATCCCGCAAGCACGCAAATTGCGCGCACAGACGTCGGATCAAGTTCGACAATGTACGACGCCGCGAAATACGGCGCGGCAACCAGCGCATTGCGCGAGCCGGATGCAATCGACGCGATGGAGTTAGGCGCACGCCGAATGGACTTCATCGGACTTAAGTTTCAGCTAGCCGACGAAATGGCCGCTGGATATGCACGCGCACTCGCCGCGTCCACCAGCACTGATCGCAAGACTCGCGCAACCGTGAACCGCGAACTCAGTGACCTCAACAGCGTGAACGGCCGCATCCAGGACATTCGCGGCGGATATACCCTGCTGCGCGACCTGTACGAATCGGCGTGGCTCCGCTCAAACCGCCCCTACTGGCTGCGCAACGTGCTCGAGCAGTACGACTACACAACCCAAATCTGGCTCGCGCGCGCGGACAAAGTGCATAGCGCACAGCGCCAATGGGCCGACTCAAAGACGCTACCTTCCGCGGAGGAACTAGGCATCCCACCCGCCCCGGCAACTCTGCCAGCCGCGCCGGTGACCGCGCCATGACGACCGCTCTGCTTACAGCGCGCCGGCTGATCACGGCGGATGGAGTAGTAGAATTCCCGCGGATCGCGATCCATGGCGACGGGTCCATTGCAGGGATCGAGGTCGGCGAACCGGATGCTGAATCGCAGAGCGCGGACGATACCACACTCACGGCTGCATTCTTCGACATTCACGTGCATGGCGCGGCCGGACACGATGCGATGGAAGGGTCCGCAGAGGCGCTCAGCCACATCGGAGGATTTCTTGCCACCAAAGGAGTTGCACATTTTCTCGCGACAACCGTAACCGCGCCGATCGACCGTACGCTGCGTTCGCTGGAAGGCATCGCAGACGCCATCGACACTGCACAGCACAATCACGGCGCTCCCGGCGCGCAGCCCGTGGGCATCCATCTCGAAGGCCCCTTCATCTCCCATGCGAAGCGCGGCGTGCACCCGCCGTCCGACATCCAGCCGCCCTCCATTCCGCTCTTCGAACGAATGCGGCAAGCCGCCCGCGGGCACATCCGCCTGATGACGATCGCCCCGGAAACGCCAGGCGCGCTGGATCTCATCGCATATGCAACCCAAAAAGGCACACATGCGAGCCTCGGTCACTCGGATGCGACCGCAGCCGAAACGCGCGCGGCAATCGACGCCGGCGCAACCAGCGCCACCCACACCTTCAACGCGATGCGGCGGCTCGACCATCGCGAGCCCGGGATTGCCGGTGTCGTGCTCGACGCAAACGAACTCTTTGCGGAGTTGATTTGCGACGGCATTCATGTCGCGCCGGAATTTGTCCGCATGTGGCTGCGCTCCAAGGGCGACGAACACGCGATTCTCGTGACCGACGGCATCTCCGCGACAGGCATGCCGGACGGCAACTACATGCTTGGCGAGCTTGAAGTGACCGTTGCAGACGGCCGATGCCTGTCGACGCGCGATCTAGCGAATGGTGTCGAGACGCTCGCTGGGTCGGTGCTGACCCTCGACCGCGCGGTGGCGAATCTGCGCCGCTTCACCGGCGCGAGCCTGGCAACCGCATCGCACCTGGCAAGCCGCAATCCAGCGCGCATGCTTGGGCTCGATGAACTTGGCAAGATCGCCGTCGGCCGCCCCGCGAACTTCAACGTGTTTTCGGCGGACGGCAACCTGCAACAGACCATCCTGCACGGACGCGTCGTCGAACCGGCACGCTCCTGAGGGCGCGGCACGCGTTACACTAGGAGCAAGGGTCACCGGAACACCACGCGGGAGTGGCGAAATTGGCAGNNGCGTAGGGGTTCAAGTCCCCTCTCCCGCACCATCTCCTTAACCCCGGTCCCGACGGCATTGAAAGACCTATGACCCAGCCTAAGCAACCCTCCGAACAACCCACCGTCTCGACCAGGCAAACCGAGCAATATCGCGACAGCTACGCCAACAGCGTCCAGGTCCGCATGAGCGTCTGGGACTTCT
>PKWK01000266.1:33583-33798 GCA_003133205.1 Granulicella sp.
CCAGTACGAGCAGACCTTCGGCACTCTCGCGCTGGAGCCGCAGTTCGGGCCGCCCGGCGGCCCCGTCCACTAGCGCGTGTCCGCCAACTCCCGCCATCGAAGTCCTCTGCCCGACGCGCGGGCAGCCACTCCGCTGTGGATGCTCTATCCGGTCTTCTTCGCCGCGGTCTATTTCTCGCACCTAACGCTCCTTCGCCTGCCCTACTTCTGGGACG
>PKWK01000244.1:0-4113 GCA_003133205.1 Granulicella sp.
GAGATAGTGTATGCCGTCATCACCCACGAGTCGGGGTGGAAGGCTAGAGCTGTTTCGAACATGGGGGCGATGGGACTAATGCAGCTGATGCCCACGACTGTTGCTTTCTACAGTGTTTCAGACCCATTCGATATATCCCAAAACATTGGAGCAGGCGTTCACTATCTGGCGGATCTCATCGCCAAGTTGAGTGATTGGAGACTGGCGATTGCCGGCTACTATTGCGGTCCAACTTACCCTCTGTTGCGAGGTCTCGAATATGCAAACAAAGACGTCGTCCAATACGTGAACGCAATACAGCGTCTCTATACCCACGAAATGTCCATTTCACCAAAGCCAGAGGTGCCCCCGGCCGCACCCCCGACTGAGCCAATTCAGCAAAACACGCCAGAGGTAACCCCATGATCCGTCGCGCCCTCGCAACATTTACCGTATCGCTAGCCGTGGTGACCGCGTTCGCGCAGTCGACAGACAAGACATGCCAGTCATCGACAGCGAAGAAGCCTTCGGCCGCAGTTACGAGTTCCAAGCTAAAGCCAGCAGTTCATCACGCTAAGCCTTCCGCTGCCACATCTATCCCCCGCAAGCCGAGTACAGCGTTTCCGCCTTTGTCCAAGGCGCCATTCGTGCCAAAACCCGCAGAGGTAGTAACCCCATATCCTGCGGCTGTGACTGCATCTCTGAGTGCGCCCCCGTTGATTGTGCCGGTGATCACGACACACCCCAGGGATTTATCAGTTCACCCAAATCTGGAGTTCGTACCGACATCCGACGTTGTCGTTCGCGACATGCATCTTCGTCCGCTATTCACGTCTACTATTCATGTTGGAGAAGTTGTGAGTTCGCTGGTTGTGGGCGCGCCGACCCTCTTCGAAGTCGAGCACAAAGATAGCGAACCAAACCTCATCTTTGTGAAGCCGTCGACCCATCTACCGGCTGAAAGCAACCTACTTATCGCATTGGCCTCCGGCGAGACGATCAGCATCCGCCTTATATCTCCAGGGGACGTGGGTTCGACTGATCCGACCGATTTTGTAGTGGACTACAGGGGTCGGAAAAGCATGTTTGAGAGCCGAGCCGTCGTTCTGGGAACGCCGGGGGGGAATCTTACAGAACCATCGCCAGAGAATGCGCGTGCGGTTGACGCCAGCGATTTCTTAAGTCCTCATTCGGACGCCACCGTCCCTAGACACTCAACGCTCGCCACCATTCCCGGACACTCAACGCCTGACCTCAACACAGATTCCTCTCTCGATCATCAATTCATCGTCGGAGCACCCCATTGGGTGACAGTGCCTGAACTGGCCAAGCTGATAAAAGCCAACGCCAAAGCTCCGAACTGTATAGCAATCGCCATCGGCGACATCAGGCAAGAGGGGGACAACATGGTTGTCAGCTTCTCGATCCTCAATATCAGCCAGCACTGGGTCAACATTATGCCGCCACAAATTGAGTTGACCAATCCACTACTCAGCAAGAAAGAGGCAAAGAAAAAGGGATCCTTCGCGGAGCCGATTGCGTCCACGGATTACAAGCTGGACAACCCAAAGCTGAGTCCTGGGGATCGCGCAGATGGCTCGATTACGTTCCCGAAGCCAGACTCCAAGATTTCCAAGGAAAGTCTTTTACTTCACATCGCTACATCCGCATCCATCGACACGCCGGTTTACTATCCACTGCCGTTCGTGGCCCCATCATCTGAAGAAATCATTGCGCAACAGGGAGGTACAGATGCCCGTACTCATTGAGAAGCAGCAACCGCTACCAACCGAGGAGGCGGCAACCCCGGTTGTTGGCGCAGTAGAAACTCCGGAAGTCAATCAGGATAAAGGCTTCTTCGTATCGCGCCGAAAGGTGGATTTTGGGCAGAATAGTAGCAAGGCAATGACAATAGCCGCAATCGTGGCCGTCGTCGCTATCGGCACCGTGTTCGCTATGTCCCATAGAGAAGGCGCAGGAATTAAGAAGCCGCAAGCGACAACTGTCGCTACACCTGTTAAGCCGGTAGCTCAACCAAGTGCAGCATATCAGCCTGGCGACCGCGCAGTGGAGAGTTCGGAAGGGAAGCGTGACCAGGCCGTCTCTGCGGCTGATATCGAGAACACCAAAAACTCTAATCCTGATGCAGATTCATCCGTCGCTAACCCAAAACGTAAAATTGGACCGGCACCTCCTAAGTACGCCGGGACCCAGAGCGTGCGCACGAATCTCGGTGCGGTACCTTCGTTTCAGGCGCCCACCTACACATACGGAGCCTCCGCCGTTCCGCCAATACCGAGCATCAACACTGCTGGCGTGACGGAACAGGCGAGGCAGTACCAGGATGCGGTTACGAAGTCGTCGTATGTCTTCGCGTCGGCTAGAGCGGCTGGAGCGGGGGGCGATTCGGGCAGTGAGTCAGTCACAAATTTTGGGTTAGAACCCGGCTTTCACCTCCCAGCTCACCTTGAGTCGAGTGTCAGTACGTTGGGTAGCGTTCCTGCTGTCGCGATCATTGAATACAACTATGTTCGCGGGGGAAGGGTAATTATTCCGGCAGGGAGCCGTGTAATTGGAAAGATTGGCGGTGCCAGCTCCACAGGCCTCGTCCAAATAACTTTCACAGAGATATATCTGCCCAACGGAACAACTATACCAATCAACGCGGTGGCCTTGGACTCTTCGCTTCACCTAATCAAAGGCGTTGTCACCGGAAAAAACACGGGTAAACAGATCATCCTTGGGGCATTGAGTAGCGCTGGATCTTTGGGAGCCGGCTTTCTGACCTCCAGCAACACTGTGACGCAGACAGACCTCGCACGGAATCAGATTGCGGCCAATATAGGGCGGTCTGGCGACCAGTCTATTCAGCAACTCCAGGTCGGTCAATCGATTGTTGTAACCGTACCGTCAGGCGAATTGGTCTACGTCACGTTTGTCGCCCCAGCTCGCGTTGCCACTGCCAGTGCGGCGGGAACAGCGCACCCAGTGGCGGCAAATAATTAGCAATTTTCACCGACGTAAAAACTGGTCCGTAGGCATCATTACCGAACCGGGGGGGGGAATGTATCCCGTGAATAGTGGTAGTGGTATATAGTGGGTTGTAGGAAAAAAGGAGCAACTTCATATGAAATGCAATCTCAATTTCACAAGGCCTTCGACGACCCCGGACTCGTTGATTGGTTCTTCGAATCGGGGCCGGTCTATGACCAAACCCGATGCAGCCCGGCATCAACGTATTATGTGCTGGCTTGCGCTGATGTTTATGATCGGCGCAGTTACGCTCGGTCCGGTCATGGCTATTGCACAGACCACCGGCAGCTCGCCTACGTTCAACGCAACCGTTCAGGGGCAGTCCGCCAGCACTGTTGAAGGCACCTTTGGCAACGTCGTCAACTATATCGGGAACGTCATCTGCCCGGTTGGCGCGGCGTTGATGGTTGCGGCGTGCCTTGTGCAGGTCAAGAGCGGCAAGGGTTGGGTTGGATCAGCAATTACGGCCGCCGGCTTACTCGCGGTCAGCGGTATCACCCGGCTCATCGAGTCGATGGTTACCAACGGTCAGTCGGCTCTGAAGTAAAATCAGCCCCTCCTTGGGGACGTTGTGGCGTAGACCTCAACGTCCCCATTCTTTGCAGCCCTTGGAATATAAGTATGCCGACACCTACGTTATTCAATGCGCTCTACTCGCTTCTCCTGACGTGCGCGACGCCCCTGGCACTGTTTTGCTTCGTGATGGCAGGCTTTCAGCTAAGGGAGGAGGGGGGAACCAATTTCTCCTCAAACGGCGGCTTCTTTCGGTGGATACTCTGGGGCGCAGTCTTCTTGACCTTGACCGGGATATTTGCATGGTTGAGTGCTGAGGGGTTCGGCGGCGCGTTTGGAGCCAGCGGAGCCACGGCGCCCTATACGGCGACCATAGCCTCGGCCGTCCAGGATTTTGTATACAACGTCCTTCGCGATCGCATTGTGCCGGTGATTGCTGGGGCATTGGTTCTCAAGTCCCTTCTGGATACAGGGGAAGGGCATAGTCCGTTCCCGTCCATCATTTCTGCGCTCTTCCTCCTTGGAGTGGGCGGTTTCTTTACTCAGGCTCAAGGGTGGAATGACGGGACTGAATATGCAACCTCGAAC
>PKWK01000244.1:4164-8888 GCA_003133205.1 Granulicella sp.
ACAATATTATGACTTCGAACATATCAAATTCCGCAATTTGTACGCGCGTCATATCGTGGGCGTGTGCCCTAATCGCCTTGATCTTCGCATTTGGCTTGGCGCGGCTTGCGTTTAGCCGCCTGCCAATCTTCGCCCTCGTTGTTGTGGCTGGATTCAAGTATGCCTCGATGTTCTACGTCGGTGGGCGCTTGATCGAACAGGCGTGGTGCTACGTCAGCAAAGCGGTAGCGCGCGGACTCGTGGGCACCGGGTGCAGCGACATTACATCATCGTCAGAGATTGATCCGGACCTAACAGTCAACAGCAGCCAACACGAGACAAAGCGGCTAGCTCGCCAGCCGCACAAAAACTCGCTCCGCAACCAGATGCGGCAACTCAGGCAAGCGCACATGGTCAACGGAAGGGATAGTGAGGTGTCCCATGGGTAGCGGCAGCTTCTTGACTGGACTAGAGGGTCTTACGGAGTGGTTGGGATATCTAATTCTCCCGACCCTGGCTGGCTTCTGTATTGTGATGGCGATCTACAACTACAAAGAGGGTCAGAATGGCGAGCGGACCATGGTAGCCGCCATTCTCTGCCTAATGGGCCCTGCCTGCGCTCTCTTGGTTAGCGCGTGGGTAACGAAAGGAGCACCATCAACAGCCCCCGGTGCAGATGGCTACTCCGGAGCGCTTATGAATGCCCTCAACTGGGTAGGCAATGTGCTTATGCCGCTTCTCGCGGCCTACAACGTGGTGCGCGGCGTGTTGCAGCCAGAAATGAAGCACTTCCAAAGTGTGCATGATCGACTTCACTACTTCATCGTTGCTTTTGGGTGTCTTTCTGTTTCCGGGATACTACGTCTGCTTGAGCATTTTGTCACAACCGCGAAAGCCGTCACGTACCTCCAGTTCTACATCCACGTCTCCGGAGGTATCCACTCATGTCTCTGCGTGTGAGCCCAGTTTCCCGCAACCTCAATGCGCAAATCATGCTCTTCGGCCTGGAGTTCGAGGATCTGATGGTCATCACCGTGTTGGGTGTGGCCGCGATGCTGATTGGACAGTTTCTCTTCTCGGATCGGTATCTGTTCTTTTTGCCGATGAACTGGGCACTTCTGTTGATTGTGGTCTGTTCCAGCGTTCCTGCGCTAATGCTACTGAAGTATGGCAAACCGCGCGGGTATACCGCAGCCCTCTTCAATTGGTATACAAAGCCACGCGCTTACTCATGCCTTGAGCCCGACACAGAGCTAGTCGGCCCATTCATCGAAGATTCCGAAGGAGACGAAATTGCCTAAGACCACAGAAGAACGACTCAAAGAGATCACGCGACCTGCCGTGTGCGACTTACTCCCCGTCCGCGACTTCCTCGATGATGTGATGATTCGTGCAGACGGCTCATATGTCGCTGGCTTCCATCTGGGCGGCGCACTCTCGTACTTCATGGACGATGACGGACGCAACCAGACAAAGAGGACGCTCGAATCACTCTTCCTTACGATCCCTGAAGAGAGCATGCGCGTCCAGTTCCGTTACGAGGTGATCGAAAATGTGGGCTCGTTGCTGGAGCGGTATGAAGCTGCGCGAACAACGACGCTCGAACACGTTATTGCTATGGATCAGCAGCGGGTGGACGAATGGCGCGCGTCAGATCAATCTGGAGAGTTTCTGACGCGCGTTGCGGCCGTCTATTTCATCTGGAACCCAGAGATTCACGCGAGAGGAATGGCGGAATCGGGTGGTCCTCTTAAGAAGAAAGACGATGCGAAGTCTAAACCCTCGCGCGGCGGTCTATTTGGCTGGTTCTTCGATTGGATCGAGTCCCTATTGTCCCTATTTTCGTCCGTGTCTGTGTCCAAGAACATCACCGCGTCAAGGGCGAAGCATTTCGAGAACCTCAATCGATTCGAGTCGCTCATAATGGGCATGGAAACATCCCTCACTACCGCTGAAATGCGGCCCAGGCGCATGTCTCACGAGGAACTATTTCTTGAGATCAAGCGAGCGCTATTCCCGACCGAGCCTGACACAAGCCCACTGAGAGACTTTCCATTGGCGGTTCGATACATCTCGGCGCGAGAGCAACTGGCTGTGGTGTCGATATTAGGTCAGGATGAAAGCCACATCAACATTAATGGTCTGCTTTGGTCGTGTGTGACGTTCAAGATGCCGCCAGATTCAACCTTCCCGGGAGTGATGAGAGAACTNNGCGCTCAATGATGGAAAGGGAGGGCAGCGGACGGATATCAGCGCGTCGGTGGCGGCGCGAGAGATCCTTGACGTTCAGCAGCAGATCATTGCAAGCTCCGTGAAGACAGCGAAAATGAGCATATCCGTAGTGATTAGGACATCCAATCCAATCTTCACGGATGGGCAGCACGAAACCGCATTGCAGGAGATGGCAGCACGGACACAGAAAGTAATGCACGTCATCGGGCGCATGAATGGCGCACGTGGATTCTCAGAGAACCTTGCACTGCGTGATCTCTTCATCGATGCACTGCCTGGCATGGCCGGGGAGAACAAGCGCGACCTGGACCTCCTTTCGGAGCATGCCGCAGACTTGATTCCGGTTGAAGTTCCGTGGGAGGGCACGATGGACGATCCGGCGATGCTCTTCAAGACACCCTACAGGCAACTGATTCCCCTATCTCACTTTTCTCCAAGTCTCGAAAACGCAAACATGATTCTCGCAGCGACGTCGGGTACTGGCAAGGGCGTCCTTGTAGGGAAGATGCTTCTGACCTACGCACGACAGGGAGCGAAGATCTCAATCTTGGAGCGCGGAGATTCGTATGCGAGCGCGATTGAGTATATGGGCGGGCGGATGCTCACAGTGTCTCTCGATAGTGAGTATGTAATCAACCCGTTCGATCTGGAAGCAGGGCAAACAGAGCCCTCAAACGATCATGTGAGCTTCTTGAAGACACTGATCCGCTTTATGATCGGCGAAAGTGGGGGCAGTGACTCAGACATTCTTGACAGTGCCATCCTCTTATCTATCAAAGCGGCCTATAAGCGAGCCGCGATGCGGGTCATGCCTATTCCGACCCTGAGTGATGTTCGTGACGAGCTCCGGTACTTCATTGATGAGGATAAGAGTGAACGGGTCAATGCAGAGGCCAAGTTGGCGTCAACGAAGCTACGGCCATGGGTTGACGACGGCATGTATGCCAGGCTGTTTGATCGGCAGACGACTGTCGATATGGACAGCCCGTGGCTCTACTTTAATATCGAGCAATTGAAGGATGACGCAAAGTTAGAAGTGGCGATGAGTTTACTGATCGCCTACGCGACAACGAAACGTGCGCAGGGCAACGGAAAGCAGCGTTCGATCACGATTCTCGACGAGTGCTGGTTCCTGCTCGAGATCAAAAGCCTTGGAGGCGTTGTGGTCCAACTCTTCAGGACCGCCCGTAAGCGCAATGCATGTGTGTGGGGAATCTCACAAGCGATCGCAGACTTCACAGGAACGATAGATAAGCCGAATGAGTTTGGTGAGGCAATTCTCACAACGACGGCCATGAAGATGATTGGCAGACAGAAGGGAAATCTCAATGTCCTCCGCGACTTTGTCCATCTCAACGAGACCACGATCAACTACATCAAGAATCTGCCAATGACAGAGAAGGGGAAAAAGAGCGAGTTTCTGGGGATTATCGGCGAGAAGGCTGAGACTACATTCTCTTTCGAAGTGATTACAACGCCACTTGAATACTGGCTCATGACGACATATTCGCGAGACAAAGACCTCCGGAAATATTGGCTACGAGGAGATCATTCAACCGAAGAGCGACAGGCGCTCTACGCTCTTCTCGCTGCCAAATATCCCCACGGAACGGCTGGGCTCGAAACCTTACCAGAGGAGAATGAGCCGGATTTCTGGGGGCAAATGGGAGCAGAGCTGAATGTGACTGATCCCTCAACATTGGAAATGGAAGAAGTACTGACAGCATAAGTGGAGGCAACCCGTGGCACGCATTTCCAAAATTACGAAGAGGATAGCGTTAGGCTGTATACCTCTCGCGGCCCTCGTCATCCTAACCCCAAAGCCGCAAGCAAGCGGGCAGTTTGGCATTTTTACGACCGTGCTCGGAACGGTGACTGGCATGGGGTCGTCAATCACTCAGTTCAACACCGACACCGCGCAGATACAGAATCTACAGAAGCAGGTCTTGTACCCCGTTCAAGATTTCAATAACATCCAATCGAACGCGACCAGCGTTGTCAACGCCTATCGCGGGTGGATGAATAGTGTTTTTGGGCTAAATCTTGCGAGCGCACAGACAACGTCCGGTCAAGCGCTTGAGCGCCAGATGTTGAGCGGATTCACCAACACAAACCCATCGGCGCAGATGGGAAGCCTATTTACCAATGCGTACGGGCCCCTTCCGACGCCAGCGCAGGCGACTCAGATTCATGTACAAGCAATAGACGCCGGAGACGCCAGCGCGCAGGCCTCCATGCAAATGTCTGTAATGGCGGATGCAGCCGCGGCGTCGACGGTGCAGGTCGCTAACTCAATCGAATCGAAGGCTCTGACTACGTCGCCAGGCAGCGCCCCTCAGTTGGAGGCGCAGGCTCTCGCGAGTGAAATTAGCAGTATGGCTATCGAGCATAAATTGCTTGCGGTCCAATTGCGTTCTGAGGCTGCTCGCCTCGCCTACAACGGAGCCCAGTTCAAGCAGGCCGCAACAAACAGTGGCAACGCGGTGCAGGGAGTATTCGGAGGTGCAAAGTGA
>PKWK01000244.1:8904-13145 GCA_003133205.1 Granulicella sp.
GCCATCATGGCGTTTCTGACGACAATGAACACGACTATGCAGTCCGCGATGGCGGTGCCGCTTCAGATCATGCAACAAGTCAACTCTGACATGTCGACGTTTACGAAGACGGCTCTCTATCCTCTACAGCAGATCCAGGCGGCGCAGAGCATGGCCACACAGGGTCTGCAGCAGTCTGAGAACATGCAGGGCATGATCAACACCTCCACTGCCAGCGCAAAGCTACCCTCCCCACAGCAACTGGAAGCTGCGATGCTATCGAAGGACCCCAACCAGGGAGCCAACGTGTCCATGCTTTATCAGCAGACATATGGAACCCTCCCTACCTCTCAAACTGTACCCAGTAGCGTGATACTAGCGGTCGACATGGGCGACGCAGTGGCGATGGCATCCATCAAGAAGGCGATCGCTCTTGATGCTCTGGCTGACAGCGAGATGACGGTTTCACAGCAGTTGATGAACGAACTCCAAACTACCGCTCCCGGAAACGTGCCAATGATTTCCGCTCAGGCTGAGGCGTGGATACTGCAGGCACACGCTTACACTCAATCCGGCACGGCTCAGTTGTTGAGGGCGCAGAGCGCCGAGCTGGGATATACGGGCGCGACTATGAAGCTACACTCTACCATCACCGGCAAAGCCGCCGGCGGAATGCTCGCGTTGCCAGTGACGGGGAATTGATATATGGGCAGCGTAATGAACTTCTTCTTTACATCAACATGGGCGCAAGCTCAGGGAGGGCTCTCGGGTGTGATACCCACCCTCCAGACGATCAGCTACTCCATTCTTGCTATAACGCTGCTTTTGGGAGTCTATGAGTCGTTTCTCTCGGGAGGGTCAGTTCGTCAACTCGGGGTGACCTTTCTGAAGTTCGGAGTTGCCGCCGCTCTGATCGGCAACTGGAACGCGTTTATGACTGATGTCGTGAACGTTGGAACGACATTTGCAACAGCCTTCCTTGGTGCGAACGGTGACCTCCTGAAGCAGTGGGTCACTGATATGAACGTCACTATTACAGGGACGAGTCTGACATCGCTCTTGGAGAACGGGGTATCTGCGGCGGCAATGGGCGCGATTATGGTGCTGATCATTATGATTGCCGCGATTCTGTTCCTCTTGTGCATGAAGTTGCTCACCCTATGCTTTGTGTTCTGGGGAGGGGTTCTGTACTGCATGGGCCCACTACTCGTAGCACTCGGCCCAAGTGGGATGGTCTCGGATATCACCAAGAAGTACTGCCGAAGCCTGGCAGAGTGGGCGATGTGGCCTGCGCTCTACGCCATGTTCTGCACACTAATGGTTGCGATCCAGATGGGAAATGTCAGCGCAGTCCTGGGGCAATCGAACGGGTTACCTGCTGGGATCGGAGATCCCGCCACAAATAACTCGATAACACTCGTTCTGACTAGCCTCCTTTATGGGGTCTGTATCACCATCATTCCGTTCATAGCTCATTACATAATTGGCGGCAGTTTTGCGGGTGTAGCTGCTGGAATAGCGACCGCAATTAAAGCAGGCGCTGCTATTGCAACAGGTGGTGCATCTGCACCAGCAATGACCGCTGGAGGTGGCGCAGGAGGTGGAGCAGGGGGAGCTGGCGGCGGCAGCGTCGGCGGCGTATCGGGCGGAGGCGGGTCAGTATCTGTTCCCCAGTCCGGAGAAGGCAGCTCGACATCTCTACCACCATCAAGAACGCCCCCACGCACTGCGGCTAGGTCTCATAGTCCGGCCTCAACTTCTGTTTAGTTCCGGGGCTTAGGCTCCGGTCACTAAGAAAGTAATCGATCCAGTGAAAGAGGTTTCAAATGGCTACCAATACTGCACCACTGAATACCGCACGCACTCCCTCGCTAAGTAAGCAACCGAAATACTACGAGGCGGACGGCGCGCTGCGCGCTTATGCCAACATCAGCGTATGGGCTGCTGTTATCGCCGGCGTGGTTGCTCTGGTGGCTGTAGCAATCATGATCTTCATGCGAATCCAGCCGCCCACGGTAATCCGGGTCTTGCCGACCGGAGAGGCGACTGTAATTGGTTCGGATGGCTCCCTCAGAACGACGATGTCGCCGGCCGCTCTGAGCGCAATAGCGGCGGACCAGGCCCCCACCGCATTTGAGAAAGAGAACTACGTCCGGACGTTCCTTGACCGATATCTGAACTACGACGCGCATAGCATTTCAGCGAACTGGAGCTATGCCCTGAATATGATGACGGGGAACCTCCGCTCGCTCACACTCGCAGACTTTCAGAAAGCGGACACAGTCGGCAAGTACGAGGCGGAGCATGTTCGGAGCGTCTTCAAGCTATCAGAGGTCACCAACTCACCAACAGATCCAATGNNACCAACCCTGCCGGACTACTTATTGGACAGGTCACCGAAACACAGATCCATTCGGAAACTAAACAGGTAATGTCGACAGGGATTGTCGACGGAGAGGAAAAGTAGCCTTGAACACACACGCTAGTGCGGAGAAGGGCACCGCGGCAATCATTACCGCCGCTGCCAGCGTAGAGAAGGTCAGGAGGCCACGTAAGGGCTCGGCAGGACAGGATACGACGTCTTGCAAGTTTTACATCGGCGAGATCAAAGATGGACTACCTGTGATGAGTAAGGAGGTATCAGAGAAAGACGCGCTGCTTGATTGCGTGCGAACACAGCGGCCCTTTATGATGGTCCAACTGTGGAAAACCGCGGAGGAAATCGAAGACGGACGACTGGTTATCGTGAAGACGCCAGTAGTTAGCAAGTAGCATCCATGCTCTCAATTTCCCTACAATCAGGGGCCACCCCACGTGGCCCCTATCAACGCAATTAGCGGCCGTAAACTAAGTCAGTTTTCCTCAAAAGTAATTGCTGCACCGCAGCATTTAAGGGGTACTATTGGACAACTAAATAAGTGGGTTGTTTCCACTCTTTTAGGCGTACGACACCGAGTTTTGTATTTCTCTCCCGTCTACGGGCGGGGTGGAGCGAATGGTTTTCAGTAGATAACCCGGTTGATAGTTATTTCACCCGTGTTTATCTTTCTGAGCTACCTTGACAGCTAAGTCGAGGATTTTTGTTCGCTAACCGGTTTCTTTGGTTGGTTCAATGTAACGCACGAACCGCCATAGAAACCCAAGCGAAGTCTGCTTGTGGTCAACCTGTGTGTGTTTCGTGCCTTAACCCCACGAAAAGAGAAAACACACAATGATCACTCGGACTCGCAAAATCGCTATCCTTGACCTGGACACTCAAGGCAAGATAACGGAACGAAAGACACTTCCTGGCAGTGAGATTTGGCTTGATAACACTGTTGCAGGACACCTCTACCCTTTACTCAAAGTGGCTCTGATAACAGTTCCCACGGAGATGATGGAATGGAATGAATCGGCCAACGTAGCAGACGGTCTATTCAACATTCAGTTCGACAACACAACGTATCGTCTCGTCGGATCTGGTGGTGGTGCAAAGAATGGCAAGTTCTATTTCGCAGACGAAGTGCATGCACCTATGCTCCACGCGCGTTTTCAGAACTGGCCGGAAGCACTCATCTCGTACTTCGGCATTCAGACCTCGGATTGCAAGAGGATTATGGATGCGGAAGGTACGGTACTCGTGGTTCCTGATAACGAATTGGGAACGAACGATTGCAGAGGGTGGATTAGCGAGAGTTTATTTGCTCGCCTTGACGCTCCCAGCAAAGCTTTTTACCAATTCCGTCTCGGCTTCGCGCTCGAGAACGGAAAAGGCTCCTTCAAGGTGATGAAGGATGATGTTGCTCAGGCCATNNACCATGGAACTACGATGCACGGACTGATCGCATGTTTACCGGTCCGCTCGTCGTTGGTCTCCGTGAAGTTTCTCGCGAATTGGTCTTTTCCAGCTCGTACACAGTCACTCAGCACGCTTCGGTGGATACCATTCTCACGGAGCTGATACCCAAGGCACGCGAAGCTATGCAGTTCCTCAAGGATGCATGGAGAGCGGGCAACCATGAAGCTGTCGTCAACCAGATCGGTCAAAAGGTCTCGCTCGACGAATTTGCGAAAGGTGACACCAAGGATCAACTTATGAGAACTGTGGAAGCAACTTTACTCGCGGACGGATCTGGTGAAATCTGCCAGCACCCGTACATCTACCGTCAGGTGGATAAACTGCTTGCAAAGTGGGCTTACAAAGTTCTCACAGGCGGCGGCATGCATCTCCCAGGCTTTGCGCTGGCTGATGACGGCTTCCTGTTTCTTGATGAAAACGGTGG
>PKWK01000415.1 GCA_003133205.1 Granulicella sp.
GGCGACCACGCCCTCGACGGCCTGGTCGAGATCGGCATCCGCGCAGACCAGGATTGAGTCCTTGCCGCCCATCTCGAGGACGGTGCGCTTGATGAATTTCTGGCCGGGGCGGGTTTTCGCGGCGCTTTCGTGGATTTCGAGGCCTACGGCTTTGGAGCCGGTGAAGGCGATGAAGCGCGTCTGCGGGTGCGCCACGACTGCGCTGCCGAACTTTGAGCCGGATCCCGGGCAGAAGTTGACGACGCCAGCGGGGAGGCCCGCTTCTTCGAGGAGGCTAAAGAAGATGGCGGCGATAGTGGGAGCGTCGCCCGAGGGCTTGAGGATGACCGTGTTGCCGCAGACGATCGCCGCCGCCGTCATTCCCGCCATGATTGCGAGCGGGAAGTTCCACGGTGGGATGACCGCGCCTACGCCCAGCGGGATGTACCGCAACCGGGTGTGCTCTCCTGGGAGTTGGATGGGCGTTGTCGCCCCGTCCAGGCGAAGGGCTTCGCGGGCATAGAACTCCAGGAAGTCGATGGTTTCGCCTACGTCCGCGTCTGCCTCGGCCCAGTTCTTGCCGACCTCGTACGTCAGCCATGCGCACATCTCGAACTTGCGCAGGCGGACCAGCCCGGCGGTGCGGAAGAGCAGGGCGGCGCGTTCCTGCGCGGTGGTGCGGCTCCACGTTGCGAAGGCCGCCTGGGCTGCCTGCATGGCGCCTTCGACGTGGCGTTCGTCTGCCCTCTGATGGATCCCTACAACCTCGGCCGGCCGCGCTGGGTTGATGGAGGTGATCTTTGCCTCGGTTTGGATGCGGCGCCCGCCGATGACCAGGTTATATTCCTGCCCCAGCCGGTCCTTGACTTGGGCCAGGGCCTCCTGCATGGACCGCCGCACGGCGGCCTCGCCAAAGTCCAGAAATGCTTCATTCACAAAGGGGGCGTGCTCGCTCAGTGCCGCCGGTCTACTAGTCAATTCCGTCGCAGTTGCCATTCTTCCATTTTAGTCGCCTTCTTGGGCCATTTCCCGGTCGGCGGGATCTGCCCGAAATACGGGTATTTCATTCTGCGTAAACTTTTTGCATCCCATTACGCCTAAAACTGCGTATAGGAAAGATGAGAGCGTAGATGGCGATAGCCGACGATCAGTTTCGCGAGTTGATCGAGACCCACCAGCGCATGGTCTTCTCCATCGCTCTGCGCGTTATTGGCGATTACGCCACCGCGGAGGAGGTTGCCCAGGATGTCTTTATCGAGTTTTACCGCAGCGGGGAGCGCGTGGTCAGCGAGGATCATGTCCGGTACTGGCTTCGCCGGACGGCCAGGCACCGGGCCATCGACGCGCTCCGGCGAAGGGCTATCCGGCCGGAGGCCAGCGCGGAGGAATGGATCGAAGAGCAGCACGTCAGCGCGGACACGTCTGCGGTTGGGATCGGTACCGAGGCCAGGCTTGAAACGCTGCTTCGTACGCTGCCCGAGTCGCTGCGCGTCGCGATCGTCCTCCGCTACCAGGAGGAGATGCTGCCGGACGAGATTGCCGGGATGCTCGGCCAGTCGGTCGCATCCGTCAAGAGCCAACTGCACCGCGGACTTGCGCTGATGCGACGCAAGGCGGCGATAACTATGAAGGAGTATTTCCGTGAAACAGCCTGAAGACTTTGACCAGCCCGACGAGTTGAATGAGCAGGGCGAGTCGTTTGCAGAACTCGAAGAGTATTTGACGCACGCGTTGCAACGTGTCGACGCGCCGAAGGGATTCGCCGACCGGGCGATGGCGCGCGCCAGGCCGGCTCCGGCCAGGGCGAAGGTTCTGATGATGCCGTCGCGAGTGCGCGTTTGGGTGAGCGGAGCGATTGCAGCTGCGCTGTTGGCTGGAGTCCTTGTCGGGGACCAGGTGTATATGCGGCGCCAGCGCGAACGCGCTGAGGAGGCGCAGCGGCAGTTTGAAGCTGGAATGCGCATTACCGACGCAGCGCTGGAACATACGCGGCAGCAGTTGCGGCGCGCGGGTGTGCTGGTTGGAGACTAGTTAGGTTTTGCAAAGAGGAAGTTAAGTCAGGGGAGAACGACTATGAAGACGATGAAGGTGGTACTGGCACTGGCGATGGCAGCGGGTTTGACAGCAAGCGCACAACCGTCAGCGGTGGGGGGAGCTACAAGCCCGACCGGCGTGGAGATGCAGACAGGCGCGACTCTGATGAACGTGAAACAGGTGAAGGACGATCTATTTGCCGGCACAGAGAAGTTCGCCGCGGGTGCCTCCGACGTGGCCGAGATCAATCTCGATCCGAAGATGATGGGCATGGTTCATGGCAAGGGAGACTCCGAACTCGCGCACAAGATGAAGTCCATGGTGATCCATACGTATAAGTACGACAAGCCGGGAATGTACAAGATGGAGGACTTGAATGTTTACCTGAAGAAACTGGAGGATGGAAGCTGGGATTGCTCTGTTCGTGTTCGAAACAAGACGAGTTCGACTTCCATCTGCTCGCGCCTGGCCAACGATCATGAGACTCGGGAGTTGGTCATCCTCACCGCTGAGCCCCAGGAACTGACGTTTATTCACATGAGCGGACAGATGTCGCTGGACGAACTGGGCAAGATGGGCGCGATGGGCCACAGCGGCGAGCTTGATGGTCGCACCCCAGTCCCTCCGAAGGCACCGACGGCACCTCCCGCGCCGGCAACTACCCCGGCTGCGCCTGCTCCGCCACGCTAGGTTAGCTGAGGATGCGCAATGTGCCGTTAACGTCGAGGTCGCCCTGCGCCTCGAAGTGGTGGCGGATTTTTTCCGCGACGGCGGTGCTGACTACTGCGGTGAGTGCGTCTGAACTGGATTGGCTGGCCTGGCGAATGCCGCGCACGCTGCCGAAGTGTTCGAGCAGGCGCTGACGCGTACGTGGGCCGACGCCGGGAATCTGGTCGAGTTCCGAGTCGCGATCGCGTATTTCGCGGCGCTTGCGGTGGTAGGTGACGGCGAAGCGGTGGCTCTCGTCGCGAATCTTCTGGACGAGATGCAGCACAGGCGAGCGGCGGTCGAGCACAACGGGGTCCGACTCCTGCCCGTGGACGTAGATGATCTCCTCGCGCTTGGCGATGGAGGCGAGCGGCTGCAGCGTGACCCCGATGGCTTCGAGAGCTTCGTGCGCGGCGTGGAGTTGGCCGAGTCCGCCGTCGACCAGGATCAGCGAAGGGAACGGCTTTTTGTCTTCGAGCAGGCGCTTGTAGCGGCGGCCTACAACCTCGCGCATGGCGGCGAAGTCGTCGACGCCGCTGACCGTCTTCACCTGGAACTTGCGGTAGTCGGACTTCTTCATCGCGCCAACCTCCCAGACGACCATCGAGGCGACCGTCTCCGCGCCCTGGATGTGCGAGATGTCGAAGCACTCGATGCGTCGGGGCAACTCCTCCAGCGTCAGCGCATCCTGCAGTGCTTCCTGAATCGCTTTCATCCCCGGCTGCAGCACGCGGAAACGCTGATCATACGATTGTTTCGCGTTGAGGCAGACGAGGTCGACGAGCGAGCGCTTCTCGCCACGCTGCGGCGCGAGGATTTCGATGCGATGGCCGGTGCGTTCGGTAAGTAGCTCGGCGAGGATCGTGCGATCGGGGAAGTCGACCGGCACCAGTACCACGCGCGGAACGTAGCCCTGGTCGAGATAAAGCTGCTTCAGCAGGGAAGAGAAGAAGGCCGCGGGACTGAAGGAGTGGTCAGTTGCAGGTTGCAGGTTGTTAGTTGCGTCGGTGATGACAGAGTGTCCCTCCGAGAACTCGGAGTCGGCTGTGATTTCGGGCGCGGGGCGCGACGGGTCGGGCTCGAGGCAGGGAATGGAGGTGGCGTCGGCCGGCTCAGTGGCGTCGGATCCCACCCATGACGATGGAACTGTCATCATGGATGGGGCACCCGATGTGTCGGCAGGTTCAGGCGTTTCGTTGAGCGCATCGGTGATGAGTTCGGGCAGGTCTTCCCAGAAGAAGTCGCGGCGGTCGACGATCTTTCCCGCGCGCATGTGGAAGAGATTCACGGCGAGCATCCCGCTCTCGTAGTGGAAGCCGAAGACGTCGGCGTCCTCGTTGTCGGCGGTGGCGATGCGCTGCTTGTCGTGCATCTGGTGGACGGTGATGAGCTGGTCGCGCAGGCGGGCGGCGAGTTCGAACTGCTCGACTGCGGCGGCCTCCTCCATGCGCTGAGTGAGGCGGGCTTCGAGCTCACTCGGCTTGCCGTCGAGGAAGAGTTGCACATCGCGGATCGTCTGTTTGTAGGCCTCGGGCGTGGTGAGGCCCTCGACGCAGGGGCCGAGGCAGCGCTTGATATAGTACTGCAGGCAGGCGCGCGGATGGTAGCGCGAAAGGTCGACCTTGCAGCTCGGGATGAGGAAGCTGCGATGGATGAGGTCGACCAGCCGATGCGCGAGGTTGCCGGGAAAGTAAGGGCCGAAGTAGGCGCTGCCGTCCTTGCGCAGGCGGCGGGTGACGAAGACCTTGGGATAGCGGTCGGCGAGCGTGAGCTTGATGTAGGGGTAGGTCTTGTCGTCGCGCAGCAGGATGTTGAAGCGCGGCTTGCGCTGCTTGATCAGGTTGTTCTCGAGCGCCAGCGCCTCGTGCTCGTTGGCCACCGTGATGTAATCGACGTCGACTGCCTCGCGCATCAGGGAGCCGGTCTTGGCGTTGGCCTGCGATGCTTCGACGAAGTAGGAGCGGACTCGCGCACGCAGGTTTTTCGCCTTGCCGACGTAGATCACCTCGCCCTCGGCATTCTTGTAGAGATAGCAGCCGGGGAGGTTGGGGATGGTGCGGATTTTCGCGAGTAGATCCATGGCACGCTGTATCTGAGTTTAGCCGGGGCGCTGGATGGAGCGAGTCAGCGAGCTGCGCGTGAGCGCCGCCGCGTAAGTTTGACATGGAACCGCGCAAATCTTACCCGCATTTGCGCTCGATTCGGCACGAATCAAGTAATTCTATCGGTAGGATGTTATTCAATTACAATGGGTTAGAGTGGTACATCCATTTGGCATCGAGATTGCTATGACCTAAGTGTCAAAGCTTGGGCCAAATTGCTTTGCACAGGAGAGTGCCAACCATGCCCCTCGATTCAATGGAATCTCGATTCAGCCTCACAGGCAAGACATTCAGTTTTGCGATTCTCGCGAGCGCAGTCGCGCTTACGCTGACGACAGGTTGCTCGACCAAGAACTATGTGCGTACGCAGACCGGCCCGCTGATCCAGCAGACCAATGATCTCGACGCGAAGACTGCGCAGGACCATCGCAATATCAACGATACCGATCAGCGCGCTCAGGCGGGTATTTCGAAGGCGACTGATGCAGCCGGCACCGCCGACCAGCATGCCTTGGCTGCGGGTCAATCCGCGGATGTGGCTGGGCAGTCTGCGCAGGAAGCCGTCAATCGGGTAGACACACTATCCGGCGTAGTGGCGAACCTGGATAACTACAAGCAGCTCTCGGATGTGAGCGTGACGTTTGCATTCGACAAGAGCGTACTCACGGCGGATGACAAAGCGCAACTGGATGAGGTTTCGTCAAGCCTGGCGAGCGCGCGAGGCTACATTCTTGAGATCACTGGCGGCACCGACTCGGTTGGCGATGCGCAGTACAACTACAAGTTGAGCCAGAAGCGCGCGGATGCCGTGGTGACTTATCTCTCGACCAAGTACAACATCCCGCCGCACAAGTTTTATTTGATTGGCATCGGCAAGGAAAATCCGGTGGCCGAAAACACCAGCCGGGCGGGACGCGCACAGAACCGTCGCGTCGAAATAAAGCTGATGTCGAATATGACGCAGCAGTCGGCACCGCAGGGTAATACCTCCGGCGGGCAGTGAGCGCACTTCTAAGCGCCTCATAGATTGCTGATTGTTAGTCCTTAGTTAGTCGGACGCGCCCTTCTATTGAAGGGCGCGTTCGTGCGTGCTGTGTAGCTTCATCATGTTTGTAAAATGTAAGATGTGACTAGGGCGTGTTCACACTAT
>PKWK01000041.1 GCA_003133205.1 Granulicella sp.
TCCTCGCCGCCATCTACATGCGTGGCATCCGCTACGTCGGAATCCCCACCACCATCCTCGCCCAGGTCGACTCCTCCCTCGGCGGCAAAACCGGCGTCAATCTCCTCGCCGGCAAGAACCTTATCGGCGCCTTCCACCACCCCCTGGCCGTCCTCACCGACATCGACCTCCTCCACACCCTCCCGCCCGCCGAACTCCGCTCCGGCCTCCAGGAATCCGTCAAGGCAGGCATCATCTACGACGCGAAGTTATTCCGATATCTAGAACAAAACGCAGATGCAATCCTCGGACATCCGGGTACCCCACATCTCGCTTCTGAGATGTGGGATCCCACTGCCCTCCAGAAAGTCATCACCGCCTCTGTCCGGGTCAAAGCCGACGTAGTCTCCAAGGACGAGAAGGAATCCGGCCTGCGCATGATCCTCAACTTCGGCCACACCATCGGTCACGCCATCGAGGCCGCCACCCACTACCGCAAACTCCTCCACGGCGAAGCGGTCGCCTGGGGCTCCATCGCCGCACTGCACGTCTCCCTCAACCGCGGCCGCATCACCCATGAAGAATTCGCCCGCATGGCCAACCTCATCCTCCGCTGCGGCCCCGTCCCACCCTTCAAAGCCGACCCCGCCAAACTGGTCGCCCTCACCTCCGGCGACAAAAAGAAGCGCAGCGGCCGCCGCGCCTTCGTCCTGACTACCGGCATCGGCCGCACCGAAATCGCCTACGACGTAACCGACGCCGAACTCCTAACCGCCACCCAAGCCATGCTCGCCGACATGCAACGTCGGTAGTCCCTGGCTTTTTGTTTGTCATTCCCGAAGGGAATCTGCTTCTGCTTTTGTCGCCGTACTTGTTTCTGAGATAGGTCCGGGCTTCAGCCCGGACAATCACCCACGCCAACGAACCCGGGCTTTAGCCCCTGGGGTATGCTCTCTTACGCACAACAGATGAAACGCAATCCATCCATCGAACGCTTGTTCCGCTGGCGCTTCTTCTCCCACGAGAAGACACCCAAGTCCATCATCCCTCCGCGCTCCGTGATTCGCCTCGTCAAACGAGAGTCTGACTGGGACACTGATCTCGAAATCGGAGACGAATTCCGCGTGGGCTACTACAGCCGCCAAGATGGCCCAAATTGCGTCTGGCTAGTCGACCGCGAAGGAAACTACTTCCACACATGGGATCAGAAGTCCCTACTCGAAACCTTCGAGGTCGTGTCCCTCAGCGACGAAACCGACATCTACGGCTTGAACCGTCCCACCTTGGAGCCCCTGTGACTCCCACACCCGACCCCATCCCCGGAGCCCGCCCCGCCGGCACCTCCTCGCCCACCGAGGCCGCCCAGAACATCCAGCAGATGTTCTCCACCATCGCTCCCACCTACGACCGCGCCAATCACATCCTCTCCATGGGCCTCGACCGCTCCTGGTGGAACCGCACCGCCCGCACCCTTCGCCCCATCCTCATCCGTCCCGAAGCCGTAGTCCTCGACCTCTGCTGCGGCACCGGCGACCTAACCCTGGCCCTCGACCGCCACCGCCCCCAACCCGCGGTCGCCACTACACCGGGTGGCCCATCCTTTCCGGCCTCATCGGAAAGGGTGGGTTGCTCTCCTGCTTCAGCCACAGCCTCGTGCCCCGCTCCTATCCTGGCGTTGGACTTCTCCCACACCATGCTCACCCTCGGCGCCCGCAAGTTCGCCGGCCGAAACATCGTCCCCATCGAAGCCGACGCCCTCCACCTCCCTCTCGCCGACAACTCCGTCGACCTCGTCACCTCCGCCTTCGGCTTCCGCAACCTCACCAGCTACCCCGACGGTCTGACCGAACTCCACCGCGTCCTCCGCCCCGGCGGCCAGATCGCCATCCTCGAAGCCAACCAACCCGGCGGCCTCGTCGGCTGGCTCTACTCCTTCTACTTCCACCACATCCTCCCCACGCTCGGCGGACTCATCTCCGGCAAGCGCCGCGCCTACGCCTACCTTCCCGACTCGGTGGTGAAGTTCCCCCGCCCCCCGCAGATGAAGGCCCTCATCGCCGCCGCCGGCTTCACCAACCCCACCTGGACCAGTTACACTCTGGGCACCGCCGGCCTCTACCGCGCCACCAAACCCTGACCGATTCGCTTGACACGGCTGATACAATATAAGTAGAAGAAACAGAATCCACCAGCCCTCAGGATTGTGTTCCATTCCACGCAATCGGCCCAATAAAGCCTTTGATTTGAATATTTTGCGGCTAACCCTTTTGTTTTCATGGATAGGCTAAAGGGATGCAGACCTAAGTCTTTTGTTGTCTAGATTTTGCCAAATCTGATACGGGGGTGTGGGGGGTACTATGACGGAGCCAGAACGCACCGCACCAGCCGATCCCATCGCTCGCTCCGCTATCCGCAAAGCCACCTGGAGATTAATTCCGCTCATCGCGCTCGGCTACGGCTGCGCTTATATGGATCGCGTGAACATCAGCTTCGCCGCGCTGCAGATGAATCGCGACCTCCACTTTTCCTCCACCATCTACGGCTTCGGCGCCGGCCTCTTCTTCCTCAGCTACGCCCTCTGCGAAGTCCCCTCCAACCTCGCGCTCTACCGTTTCGGAGCCCGCCGCTGGCTCAGCCGGATCATGCTTACCTGGGGCCTCATCGCCATCGGCATGCTCTTCGTCCGAACGCCCACCCAGTTCTACGTCGCGCGCTTCTTCCTCGGCATCGCCGAAGCAGGCTTCTTCCCCGGAGTCGTCTTCTACCTGATGCAGTGGTTCCCGTCCGAACTGCGCGCCCGCACCGTCACCCGCTTCTACATCGCGTGGCCGATCAGCACTGTCTTCATGGGCGTCGTTGCCGGCGCCCTGCTGAACCTCCAGGGTCGCCTCTCGCTCGCAGGCTGGCAGTGGCTCTTCCTGGTCGAGGCGCTCCCCGCCGTCGTGCTTGGCGGCGTCTATCTCCTCTATCTCCCCGATGGCCCCGCTGACNNATCCCGCCCGCCGCACCTCACACCCACGCGATCCTGCCGGCACTCCGCGATCGCCGCGTGTGGCTGCTCGGCGCCTTCATGTTCTGCATGCTCGCCAGCAGCTATGCGTACGCCTTCTCCGCGCCCGCCATCCTGCAGAAGGTCACCGGCTTCAGCATCACGCGCGTCGGCTTCGTGATCGCTGCCATGAACCTGCTCGGCGTGTTTGCCATGATCGCCAACGGCGTCCTCTCCGACCGGCGCCGCGCTCCGTTCGCCCACATCATCCCAGGCTGCCTCATGATGTCCTTCGGCTTCCTGGTCTTCGGACTCGCCAGCACGCCCATCATCTCCATCGCCGCCCTGCTCATCATGGCCCTCGGACACTTCTCCATGCAGGGCCCGCTCTGGGCCATCGCCACCAGCTTCCTCTCCGGACGCTCCGCCGCCGCGGCCATCGCCGCCATGAACACCATCGGCATCCTCGGAGGGTTCGTCGGCCCCTACTGGATGGGCATCGCCAAAGATCTCACCGGCGACTATCAACACGGCCTACTCCTCATGAGCATCCCCATGCTCGCCGCCGCCGGCATCATGCTCCATCTCCGCCCCGCCGGACTCCGTGCTGCTACGGCTGCTGTACCATCTCTTCCATGAGCCCTACGGCCATGCGCGAAGCACCAACCAGCGAGCCGCACGCCGCCAAGCGCTCCGCCGCGATCTTCTCCGTCCTGGCCGCCGGCCTCATCACGCTGCTAAAACTCGTCACCGGCCTGCTCACCGGCTCGCTCGNNACGGCCACGGCAAGGTCGAATCGCTCGCCGCCTTCGTCGAAACCGGCATCATGCTCGCCTCCTGCTTCTGGATCGTCACCGAGGCTGTCAGCCGCGTCGTCCACCATCACCACCTCGAGCTCAAACCCTCGCTCTGGCCGTTCGCCGTGCTGTTTTGCTCCATCGGCGTTGATTTTACCCGCTCGCGCACGCTTGGCCGAATCGCGCGCGAGCATCGCTCCGACGCACTCGCGGCCGACTCCATCCACTTCGCCACCGACATGTGGGCGTCGCTGGCCGTCATGCTCGGACTCGCGGCTACGTACGCCGGCGAACGATACACGCTGCCATGGCTCGAATACGCCGACCCGATTGCCGCGATCATCGTCGCTGGCGTCATCCTGCGGGTCAGTTGGCGCCTCGCCCGCCAGACCATCGACGCCCTGCTCGACGCTACCCCCACGACCGACCCCACCAGCGACCAGCCCCAGTCCAAAGACCAGCTCCGCAGCAATCTTATCCACGACCTCAGTGCCATCCCCGGCGTCCTGTCGGTAGACCGCCTCCGCACCCGCCGCTCCGGCTCCAACTACTTCGCCGACGTCACCCTCGGCATGCCGCGCAACCTGACGTTTCAGCGCTCCGAGCAACTCACCCTCGCGGCCACCGAGGCCGTCCAGCGCCATCTTCCCGGAGCCGACGTCGTCGTCCACACCGTTCCCACCGCATCCATCGCCGAGAGCGTGCACGACCGCGTCCGCGCTGTGGCGGCGCGCAGCAATCTCGCAATCCACGAGATCAGCGTGCAGCAGCTCGACGACGGACTCCACGTCGAACAACATCTAGAGGTCGACGAGACGATGCCCCTCCGCCAGGCCCACGAGTTGGTCACCAACCTCGAAGCGGAGATGCGCCGCGAAGTCCCCACCATCTCCTCAATCCTCACCCACATCGAGAGCGAGCCCGCCACCATCGAGCGACCCGCCTCGCTCGAACGCGACCGCGAACTCGAAGTCCGACTCCGCCGCGTCGCCTCCGGATTCCCAGAGATCCTCGACATTCACGATGTCTTCGTAACCCGCCGCAGCGCCCGCACCGCCAACCACGCCGCCGACCACATCCAGGTCAGTTGCCACTGCACGCTGCCCGATGACCTGCCGATGGCGCGTGTCCACGCCGTCATAACCGCGCTGGAAGGAGCGTTCAAGCTCGACGCGTCTGAGGTCGACCGCCTGCTCGTCCACCCGGAACCCGCCACCGACAACCGCCGATGAACTTTCCCGGGACGGCAAATCAGTAGTCGTGGTGTGTGCGAGTGAGGCGGTAGTAGATCGCCGGTGTAACGATGAGCGAAAGGACGACCGAGATCAGCAGCCCGCCGATGACCGCGATCGCAAGCGGCTGAAGCATCTGCGATCCGGCGCCCAGAGCGAACGCCAGCGGAAGCATCCCGCAAACCGCGGCAATCGCGGTCATGACGATGGGTCGCAGACGGCGCTGCGCGGCGTGCAGCATGGCTTCGCGGGCCAGGTCGCGAGGTTCGCCGGAATCGCTGGGCGGATCGTGTTCTGCCTGTGCCCGGAACCGTTCGTCGGCGTCGAGCAGCAGAATCCCGTTCTTGGCGACGATACCGATCACCATAATGAGACCCATGAAGCTCGCGACGTTGAAGTTGGTCTTGGTGATCAGCAACGCCAGGACAACGCCGGAGATCGAGAGGACCGAACTGGTCAGGATAGCGATGGGAGCGGAGAAGTTGCGGAACTCCATGAGCAGCACGCCGAAGACGAGTGCAAGCGCGAGGATGAGGACGTGCAGCAGGTCTGCGAACGACTTTTGTTGCTCCTGGTATGTGCCGCCGTACTCGACGCGGACGCTGGATGGGATGTGGAGGCCCTGGACGGTGGCCCGGACCTTGTGCATGGCGGAGCCAAGATCTGCGCCTGGGACGCTGGAATCCAGGCGACCGGTAACGGTGATGAGGTGTTGCAGGTTCTCGCGGAGAATTTCGTTCTGCGGTGGAAGTTGGGTGATTTGCGCCAGCGAACCGAGCGAGGCGGTGTGACCGCTGCTCGAATTGAAGACGGTGTTCTGGATGGCGTCGAGCGAGGCGCGATGTTCTTCCCCAAGCCGGACGCGGATGGTGTAGGGACGGCCGTTCGCAATCAGAGGATCGGCGGCGGTCACTCCGTCGAGAATCGCCGTGGCGTCCTCTGAGACCTCGGTGGGCGTAAAGCCCATGCGCGCGGCGACGACCGGATCCACTTTGAAGTCGGTGGCCGGGCCGCTGATGGTGTTTTCGATGCCGTCCTGCACATCGACCACGCTAGGAATCTTGCCGATGGCGTCGCCCACCCTGGGGCCCAGTTGCGACAGGAGCGTCGGATCGTCGGCAAAGATTTTGATCTGGATGGGCTCGGGCGCATTGGAGAGATCGCCGATCATGTCTTGCAAGACCTGGGTAAACTCGATGTCCAGCTCCGGCTCGGTGGCCCTGATCTGTGCGCGCACATCGGCCATGACGTCGTCGATGGCTCGGCTGCGTTTGGCTTTCAGCTTCACCGTGAAATCGCCGGTGTTGGCTTCGGTGACAGAAGCCAGGCCCATCTGCATGCCGGTGCGGCGGGAGGTGCTCTCGACTTCCGGAGTGTTGTGCAGAATGCGTTCCACGTGCTCCAGAACCCGGTTGGTCTCGCTGAGGGAACTACCTGCGGGCATGATGTAGTCGAGGATGAAGCCGCCCTCGTCCATCTCCGGCAGCAGGTCGGAGCCCAAAGCCTGATAGCCGGCCCAGGTGCCGACAACCAGGAGCAGGCACGCCGCTCCCACCCACAACGGCTTGGCCAGAGCCCAGTCGAGCGCCCGCTTGTGGAGTTGAAGCACGCGGCTGAGCAATCCCCGCGGCTGGTGTTCCTTCCGCTCTTCTTCACTTTCCCGTTCGCCCAACAGCATAATGCTCAGCCCTGGCGTCCAGGTAAGCGCCAGCACCAGCGAGGTGAGGAGCGCCGCGGTCATGGTGATGGCCAGCGCGCGGAAGAAGCTGCCGGTGACGCCGCTGACCGAAACCAGAGGCAGAAAAACCACCACCGGAGTGATTGTGGAGAAGACCAGCGGCGTGGTGATTTCCTTGAGAGCCTTGCGCACCGCATCGGCGCGCGGCTCGCCTGCGTCGCGGTGCATGACGATGTTTTCCACCACCACAATGGCATCGTCGATGACTAGGCCGATGGCTGCAGCCAGTCCTCCGAGCGTCATGAGGTTAAAGCTCTGGCCGATCATCCAAAGCACGAGGATCGTGATGGCGACAGTGACCGGAATGACGAGTCCCGCAATCAAGGAAGAGGTCCAGTCGCGCAGGAAGAGAAAGAGAATGATGCAGGCCAGGATGAGGCCGATGAAGATGGCGTCGCGCACGCTGGAGATGCTGTCGCGCACGATCTGCGACTGATCGTAATAGGGTTCGAGGCGCACGCCCGCGGGCAGCTTGTGGCGGAGCTCGGCCACCTGCGTCGCCACCGCGTCGGCCACCGCGACTGTATTGCTGGAGGGCTGGCGGGTGATGTTGACCAGCACCGCCTGCTTGCCGTTGGCGGTGACCGTGGTGTAGACCGGCATGGTCCCCGATTCCACCGCGGCCACGTCAGCCACGCGCACCGGCGCGCCTGCTGCCGTGGTCTTCACCACCAGTTGGCGGAGTTGTTTGGCGTCGTGGACCTGCGCTCCCACGAGCCCGAGGATCAGTTGGTGGTTGGCTTCGTAGAGGCCAGGCGATTCCACGATGTTCGAAGCCTGAATCGCATTCACCAGGTCTAGAATCGTGACGCCGGAGGCCTGCAGCAGTGCCATATTCGGAACCACGTGGAACTCCGGCACCTGGCCGCCCTGCACGGTCACGGTGCTTACGCCGTCCACGCGATTCAGCGGCGGCTTCAGGTCGTAAGTGGCAATCTCCCAGAGGCGCGTCTGCGGCACCGTGTCCGAGGTAAGGCTGTAGCCCAGAATCGGGAAGGTCGCAAAGGTCAGCCGGTTGGTGGTGACCCGCGCGGTCGAGGGCAGGGTCTGCTCCACCTTGCTGAGCGCCGCATCCACCAACTGCAGCGAGTGGAACATGTCCTGGTTCCAGTCGAAGAAGAGGCTGA
>PKWK01000353.1:0-14980 GCA_003133205.1 Granulicella sp.
TAAATCCTAAAATGCTCTAGCCCCGAGCCTTCTCTTCGAGACGCGTCAATGAGCCTTTTCCGCGATCTCTTCCGCTCATACCGTTCCGCTTCGCCCCTCATGCCCGCCAACTCCGCGCCGATACATACTCTGAGATTGGAGACCACGCGCATGAGAATTCTGATCATCGATGATTCAGTCGTCATGGGGAAGATCGTCGAGAATGCGCTTCGGCACTCCGGCCTGAAACTGCGCGAAGTCCTGCACGCCGCCAATGGCGTGGAGGGGCTCGCCGCGCTCGAAAACGCCGCCGCGCTCAACGAATCGCTCGACCTAATCCTCTGCGACGTGCACATGCCGGTGATGGACGGACTCGGCTTCCTGCTCGAAAAGCCGAAGCGCAACCTTGCGCCCAGTGTGCCCGTGGTCATGATCACCGCGGACGAGAGCGACCCTCACCTGCTCCAGGCGATCGCCACCGGCGCTCAGGGCTACATCTCAAAGCCCTTCACACTGGAACAGATGCAGACCTCCGTAGCCTCGTTGCTGAACGCTCCCGGCAGCGCCCTGCCCGACCGAGCAGTTCCCCCAACCGGAACACCCAGGCAGACGATTGGAGGCGCGCCATAAACTCCCAGACCAATGCGAGAGAGGAATGGCTCCGGCAGATGGACGAGGCGGTAGCCGACGTCTTCCAGACGATGCTCGAACAAAGCTGCCCGGTAGTCGACAACGCCTACGACCTCCACACCGACATCTCAGCCCGGGTCACCTTCTCCGGAACACTCGAAGCTCAATGCGTAGTCGCGTTCCCATCTCGCTCTGCCGAGAGGTTGACCTGCGCCTTCCTGGGTTCCTGCGATGGCTGCAACTGGGACGACGCCATAACCGCAGACACCGTGGGAGAACTCTGCAACATGATCGCGGGAGGATGGAAGAAACGATTGGACGCCCCCGCTGCGTCATCCGATCTCTCGGTGCCGTCGATCCGGCGCGGACCGTATCTCGACGCAGCAAACGCCGGCACGATGCGCGTGAGCAGAACGTACGCGTTCGGCAATTCGCCGTTCGTCGTCAATTTGACAAAGCTATAGGCGACCGGCCGGGACTCAAAACTCCCAACCCGGCCGCCCTCGCAAAACTATCGCTACTTGACCACCGACTGGAACAGCGGCGACGTCAGCAGGCTGGCAAACTGGCTGTCAGAAGAAGAGTAGCTCACCGTAAGCGTGCCCGAACTGGAGTCGATCGTCGTCGCATCCAGCGCAGTCTTTTCCAGCGGAGTCCCCTGCTGCTTCCTCAGCAACTGCACGCCCTTCAGAAGGGTCGAGCAAGTCGCGGCCGTAATCGTATCGGACATATTCACCGACATGTCGAACCGCACGCCGTTATTGAAGTCCATGGTGTAGCGCGAACCCTTCATGCGGTTCTTGACGGTATCGTAGTCGGCAAGCTGCGACGCCACGCCGAGCACGCTCTTCATCATTGTCTGCGTGCCCTTCGCGTCGAGCAGGCTCCACACCGCGTGGCTATCCACCGCGCCCATGTCGCCAACCAGGTCGCTATCGGTCAGGAAGCTCGGCGTGAGGCCGTCGCGCGCATCGAGCGCCGCCCTCACCGCATCCTTGTCGCCGAAGACCATCGTGGTCTGGTTCAGGAACACCACGCTCAAGCCGGTCGAACCCATCGGATAAATGCTGTTGTTGCGCAGCGTCAGCGGCTTCGTCTTGCTCTTGGTAAAGCTGGCCAGGATGTCGTGGGTATGGAACTGGCCCTGCGCGATGCCGACAATCCGCTCGACCTCAGCGCCCTTGCCATCGGGATTCGGCGCCCGAAACGCCGCAAACGCGAGCGCGTCCGCATCCGAATCGACCTTCAGTCCCGAACTGACCAGCGCCGTCTCCAGGCGCTTCAACTCGGGCGGCATCACGCGGTCCTTCAGGCTCATTGCTGCGGACGAGTTCTGCATCGCCCGGTAGTCGACCACGATGATCTGCTGAACGTCATGCGGAATGGACGCCTTGGCGTCGCTCGAAAGCTGGGCCCCGTGCGCAAACGGCGCGGAAAGTGTCACAACGGCAGCCAATGCCAGGCCAAGCTTGCCCTGTCGGGCGAATCTGGATCGGAACTCGGATATGGATACGAAAATACTCAAAATGAACTCCAGTGCATCGGTTGGATCGGTGGTGATTAGAACGCAGGCCGCGAATCTTGCTCGCAGAGCACCGTCCCCATTGTTCCCTGAAACATCGTTGGAAGCAAGAGGGAACCTGTCGTTTGGACGGATGGGACGCGCGAAGGTTTGGTGAATCCCAGAGTTTTCCGGGCACAATTCAGCCTCACCCCGCCGGCCACGGCATCGGGTGGTGCAGCTTTAGTTCCAGCACCTTGGCCTCAGGGTCGAAGCCCGGAATCTCGCGCACCCATTCCGCACCAGGCTCGTACGCCTCCTGTGGAATCAGCCCGATAATCTCGCCTTCGGTCGCGATCGCGCCGTGGTTCCGCGCAAGTTCCCGCACCGCTGCGTGGATCCGGTGCATCGGAGTCGCGCGGAAGTCAGTGATATTCATGCTGACCTGGGCGCGCCCATTCACCGTGACGCCGATCGCCTTCACCCCATGCAAGCCGCCTGCGGACGCCCGAATCGCGCGTGCGATAGCCCGGGCGGCGGCAATGTCAGCCTGCGCAGCCGCCGGCAGCACGCCCTCCGATTGGCCCCCCGACGTGGGCGACGCAAGAAATATGTTGTACGCGATCAGAAAGCTGCGCGCTCCCACCGCGGTCGCCCCGGCCGTCGCGTGAATCTCCGGGCCGCCAACGTCAGGTCGCCGAGCCGCATCGCGATGCGCCGACTCGCGCAATCCCTCGAACTGCCCCCGCCTCACATCCTCCAGGTTGATGCGATCCGGGCGCGCCGCAGCAGCCTCGTAAAAATACACCGGAATGCCGTAGCGCCGCCATATCTCCAGGCCCGCCTGCCGCGCCAGCATCGCGCACTCTGCCAGCGACACGCCGCTGACCGGAACGAACGGCACCACATCGCCCGCACCGATGCGCGGATGCACCCCATTCTGCCGCGTGAGATCGATAAGCTGTGCCGCCCGCCCAACCCCTCGCACCGCCGACTCCACCACCGCCGCCGGCGGCCCCGCAATCGTCACCACCGAACGGTTGTGCGCCTCGTCCATCGACCAGTCCAGCAGCCGCACCTCGTCCATCCGCATGGCCGCCACAATCTGACCGACCTTCGCGGCGTCCGTGCCCTCGGAAAAGTTCGGCACGCATTCAATCACCGCATCCGGATTCGGACCTGTGTTCATAAACTCACTTCCACCAACTGTATCCGACCGTAAACTGCACGCTCGCGTTCACGCCTGGATTCCTGTCGCCCAGCGACGCGCTCGAGATGTGGATCGCATTCGCCCCGATGTCGATCGACCGGTTCGCATGCAAAAAGTAATGCGCGCCCACGCCAAACTGCGGCGTAAAGTTCCACACGCTGGTGTCGTCGTTCGCCCCGTTGTCACCGAACGTACTTTGGCTCACACCGCCCGGTGTCGCCGGCGGTCCGCCAAACGCCGGATACTTGTGGTTCGTCCAGATCATTCCGCCCGCGCCCTGCATCCACGGTGCGATGCGGTGCGTCCCCGCAAAGTTCCAGCGCAGGATGGCCGGCGTAATGCTGATGCCGGTAAACGTCCCGCCGATCGGGAACGGCACCGAACAAGAAGCTTCCTGCGAGCCGAACGGCCCCGCGATATAAACGCAGTTCTGCCGCAGCGTTGCCGGCGTGTACGACTGCCACAACGGGAACGCCTCAACCGCAAATTCAAAGTTGCCGCGCACGAGTCCCTTGCCCACGGTCGGCGTCAGCACCTTGCCCGCGTGCACGCCTGCCATGAAAAACTTGAAGCCGCCTCGGTTCTGGGTGATGCCAAAGCCGCCCTGCGTCAGCGCGCCAAACTCAAACGGCCTCACCCGTTCTGTCGCCGGGTTGGTGACGGGGGACTTCATCCCACCCACCGCAGGAGACGCGAAAGAACTTGAGCTCGATTGAGCAGCGGCAACACTAGTCAGCAGCGCGAGCGCAAGGATCAATTCAAAGGTCGTACGACGCAAAAGAAAGCTCCGTTCCTCACTACTGCGGTTGAAATGCGGACAGACGAAAGCCGCCGGCGCTCCGGCGGCTTCTCTCACTCTCTAAGAAACCTCCGAGCCCTGCGCCTATGCGTTTGCGGCGATCGTAGCCTCGTCCATATCAAAGTTGGTGTAAACGTTCTGCGTGTCGTCCAAATCTTCCAGCACTTCCAACAGCCGCATCATCGCGGTCGCCTGGTTGCCCTCAAGCTTCTGGTAAGTCGACGCAATCATCGTCACTTCAGCGTGCTCCGGCGTAATTCCCTCCGCCTTGATCGCCTCCAGCACGGCATCGTACTCCTTCGGCCCGGTGATCACCTCCCAGGTGTCTCCCTCGTCCGAAAGGTCGTCCGCTCCTGCCTCCAGCGCAATCTCGGTCAGCTTGTCTTCGTTGACCTTCGCTTTGTCGACGATGATCAGCCCCTTCTTCGCGAACAGGTAGCTCACCGAGCCCGACTCGCCCAGGTTGCCATTGTTCTTCATAAACGCGTGCCGAATCTCGCTCACCGCCCGATTCTTGTTGTCGGTCAGAACCTGCACCATGATGGCGACGCCGCCCGGCCCGTAGCCCTCGTACACAATCTCTTCATACGACAGGCCTTCGAGCTCGCCCGTGCCCCGCTGAATCGCCCGCTTGATGTTCTCCGCCGGCATGTTCTCAGCCTTGGCCGCCAGGATCGCCGTCCGCAGCCGAGGATTGCCGTCCGGATCCCCTCCGCCGCCCTTTGCCGCAATGGTGATTTCCTTGATCAGGCGCGTGAAAATCTTGCCGCGCTTGGCGTCAGTGGCGCCCTTCTTGTGCTTGATGGTTGCCCATTTTGAATGGCCGGACATGTCTTCCCTCTAACTCTGAATTAGCAAACTTTGGCTGATTGAGCGAGCCGATTTCCGCGCAAACCGCAACGCGCCGCAAGCCCCACGCAACGTACGATTTTAGCATGGAGTGGGTAGCGGCATTTGCTCCTGAGAGCAGCGGTATTTGCTTCTGAGATAGGTCCGGGCTTTTAGCCCGGACATTGGCCGACGGGTCGGAACTCGGGCTTTAGCCCCTGGGATATCCCTCTTCCGCCAGCCCCAACCCCTCGCCATCCGCGTCTTTACTTACCACTTACCACTGTCCACTTACCACTGCCCCTACAAATCCTTCGGCCCTTCACCCACGCTCGGCGCCACATCCACCAGATCATCCGCCGCCGCCAACAGCCCCTCCAGATCCAATCCCCGCGTAAACATCTCAATCTCGCCATCCGCGCCGCGCGGCCACAACTCCTCCGGCCGGTCCCAATACAACTCCACGCCATTCTGATCCGGATCACGCAAATAAAGCGCCTCACTCACCCCATGATCCGCCGCGCCATCCAACGGCACGCCGTGCCTGATCAGCCCTTTCAACGCCGCTCCCAGATCCGCCCGCGTCGGATACAGAATCGCCAGATGATAAAGCCCCGTCGCACCCCGCGGCGGAGGCACTCCACCCTTACTCTCCCAGGTATTCAGCCCAATGTGATGGTGATACCCACCCGCCGAGATAAACGCCGCCGAAGGCCCATACCGCTGCGTCAACTCAAACCCCAGCACCCCGCAATAAAACCCGAGCGCCCGCTCAATATCCGCCACCTTCAAATGCACATGCCCAATCCGCGTTCCACTCGGTATCGCCATAGCTATTCGATGAGCACTGCGGCTACGCAGATTTTTCTTTGCCACGGGCTCGTTTCTTCCGCCCATTTGTTTGTCATTCCCGAACGGAATCTGCTTTCGGACTTGCCTCCGAGGCCTTGGGTCACCTCTTTTTGCGAGAAAAGCCAGCGAACACAACGAAAGTGGAGTGAGGTTTTCCCTCGCGGCTCGCGAAAAGGGTGGAGCAATTGAAGTGACTTGCTCAAAGGGGAAGCTAAAAGCCGCATGGTTGCTGATAGACAAGACCGCCGACGTTCAGGTGAAACCGATTTTGTGGGTGAGGCCACCACTGGAGTAGATGTTGAGTACAGGCGCGATGCACCCGACCCGAGCGTGGTCAACAGTGAGTGCGGGATAAAGTAATGAAGCCCCCGCGTCCAGCCGCACAACCAGGTCCCCCGGCTTGACCTTCGGCAGCGACCTGTCCCGCGCGAAGAGCGCCTTGCTTCCTGCCAAACCAGCCAAAACCCTTGACACGCCCTGTATTGTTAAAGCTGAGAAACACAGGAGCGCGGCCCTCGTGCCTGACCCTGTACCCCCGTCCGAAAACGCCGTAGGTGCGGCTATAAATACATGATTCCAGATACTTTGTGACCAAAATACATGCTATCAATACTTTGCGCGCGGTATATACCATCAGTCCGGACCTAAGTCATTTATCAGCAATACTTTAGGACTTTAAGTACGGGGGGTAGGTACCACAATCAAGGGCTCACAACACCATCAGGCCGCTACAGAATCTCCGGCGCGAACAGGTCCCTGAACGTCTCCCGCCGCCGAATCAACTTCGCCGCGCTGCCATCCACCAGCACCTCCGCCGGCCGCGTCCGCGTGTTGTAGTTCGAGGTCTGGCTCATCCCATAAGCCCCCGCGTCCAGCAACACGACGAGGTCGCCCGGTTTGACCTTCGGCAGCGCCCGGTCCCGCGCAAAGAAGTCGCCGGACTCGCACACCGGCCCCACCACATCCACCACCTCGGTACCCCCGGATCTGGCCTTCACCACCGGCAGAATCTCGTGGTGTGCCTGGTAAAGCGCCGGCCGGATCAGGTCGTTCATGGCCGCATCCGTAATCACAAACGTCTTCTTCCCATTCCGCTTCACCACCAGCACCCGCGTCAGCAGCGCGCCCGCCTGCGCCACCACAAACCTGCCCGGCTCGACCAGCAGATGAGTATCGAGCAATCCCGAAACCTTCCCCAGCGCAGCCGCATAGTCCCTCACCTTGCGCGCCGGGTCGAACTTCGGCTCCGCAGGCGAGTCGCTGTAGTCGATCCCCAGCCCGCCGCCCGCATCCACATACCGAATGTCGTGCCCATCCTTCCGCAGATCGCCCACCAGCACCGCGACCCTCGCCAGCGCCGCCGCAAACGGCTCAACCGCCCGAATCTGCGACCCGATGTGCACGCTCACGCCCACCGCATCCAGCCACTTCAACCGCGCCGCCTTGCAGTAGATCGTCCGCGCCAGCCCAATGTCGATGCCGAACTTGTGCTCGCGCAGTCCGGTCGAAATGTACGGATGCGTGTCCGCGAACACGTCCGGATTCACCCGCAGCGCAAACCGCGCGCGAATCCCCAGCAACCCGGCCCGAGAAGCCAGCAGCACCAGTTCCGCCTCGGACTCGACGTTGAACATCAGAATCCCGGCCATCAGGGCCGCGTCGATCTCCCACACCTGCTTGCCCACGCCCGAGAACACCACCCGCCGCAGCGCCGCCTTACTCGCCCGCCGCACCCGCTCCAACTCGCCGCCCGAAACAATGTCGAACCCCGCGCCAAGCCCCGCCAGCAGCCGCAGAACCGCCAGCGCCGAGTTCGCCTTCACCGCATAGCAGATCGTGAACGGCCGTCCCGCGAAGGCCTGCTGAAACAGCGAAAACCGATGCCGAATCTGCCCAGCCGAGTAGACATACAGCGGCGTCCCGTGCTGCTCGGCAAGCTCATCCAGCGACACTCCGTCGCAGCACAGCGTGCGGCCACGATAGTGAAAGGGCCGCGAAGCCAATGCCGGGTCGCTCTTCCCCACGGACTTGCGTATAGGAGCGCTCAAACGCTGGTGCCAGTGCTACCAACACCGCGCTCAGGCAGTGTGTACGGAGCGTCGGGAATGAGGATCCACGCAGCGAAGTAAAACAGCATGACGGTGCCGCAGGAAACCAGCAGAGCAAGCACCGCGATCACCCGCACCAGCGAGAGGTCCCATCCATAATGCAACGCGAACCCGGAGCAGACACCCGCAATCACCCGCGGGTAGCGCGGCCGCACAAGCTGCCCGGCATACGGCGCACGACCGTACATCACCGGCTGCGAAGCTGCACCGCAGGAGGGACAGAAACGTGCCGCCGCATCTATCTGTTTTCCGCAATGAGAACAAAACATCGAAGCCTCCGGGAACTTCCTATTTTGCCACATTCCCAGACTCAGGTACGCACGCGCAGGCTTCCCGGTTCCCTAAATCCCTTCCGCACTACTTCCCGGCGTACGGAGTCTTCATCAGGCGACGCGCCATATCCGCCTGCGACTGGTCGCCGCCGCCCGCCGACGCCACCCCGTACAACTTTATCGCCCGCTCGCGCTCGTGCAGCAGGTCGAACATCTCGCCTGCGTTCAACTGCGCGCGTTTGCGCAGCCAGTCGCTGCACTTGGGCTGCTCCGCCGCCTTCACGTAGCTCTCCGCCGCGTCGGCGATGTCGTTCTGCCCGCGCTGCGTATCGGCCAGGCCGAACCACGCCATCTGCAGCCGCGGGTCGACAAAATAGCCCGGCCTTGCCGCATCCGCCAACACCGCCCTGTACAGCGCAATCGCCCCCGGCCCGTTGCCTTCGTCCTTGGTCAGGTTGGCCTCCTCCAGACGATAGAGGTAGTCGTGCGGATACTGCGTCGCCAGCCCATGCTGTACCACCAGCGCCTCGTGATAGCGCGCATCATGCCGCAGAAACAGCGAGAGCACCGTGCGCGATTCAACCGCCGTCACCACGCCGTGGGCCGCGGATTCACGCAGCATCGCCAGCCCCTTCTCCTTATTCCCACCCACACCCATTATGCCCACCACCATGCGGACCCAGCGCGGCAGGCTGGCCACCGCGAACTGCTGAATGCCGACCGCCATCTTCGCGTCGGCGTACTGGGGATCGATCTTCAGCGCCTGTTCGGAGTCGTTGCGCGCCGAGTACCCCTGCCGCGCCGCCGTCACATAGCTGTGGTCCACCAGCGTGATAAACGCCGCATGAATCCCCCGCAGATACCCCCGCGCGAAGTAGGCGTCCTTGTCGTTGGGGTTCGTCCGAATCCGGTCGTCGCACAGCTTGATTCCAGCGTTCGTCAGCGACTCAATGCGCTGCCGAGTCGCCGCCGCCACCGGCACCTCCCGCTTCGACGTCAGGAACGAATCATGCGCGTAGTAGGTCGTATCGAGCAGGTCCTGGTGATAAAGTTCGCGGAAGACCGTCACCATCTGCATATAGCCGTAGGCCATCGGCTCCTGCGGATTAGCCTTCAGCACCGACTCGAACCGGCTCAACGCGCCATCGAAGTCGAGGATGTAGAAATGCTCGTAGCCATCGCGCACCACGGGGTCGAAGTTCAGCGGATCGCTGTGCTGGGTGGCGTCGTACTTCTGCTGCGGCGCGGCGGCAGCGGGCGGCGCGGCCTTAGCGGGCGGCGCAGCGGTAGCGGTAGCCGCGCCGGCAACCAGCATCCACACCAGCGAAATCGCGCATGCCAGCCCCGCCTTCAAAAAGCCGCTACGAGAGCGCCCGGGCAAATCGATCGCCGCGAACGGCCGATCTACCGGGCAGAACCCTTCTGGTTGCCGTTCCTGCAGCCCGCTCAATTCAAGATACCCACGCAATAGACCTTACCCTCGTAACTAGGACGCGACCGAAGTTAGAAAAGATTCCGGGCACGGCGAGCCGGCGACGGTATAGCCACACAAGTCCTCGAGTTCTTACGCGCAGGCGAAAACGAATCAGTTGGCTACTCGCTCAGAATCGACTCTCGGCAGGCCAACGCTCTTCCGAAACCGGAAGAATCGGTGGCCGCACACGTTGCAGCGTAAGGGCACCATGCCGATGCTTCTGAACAGAAAATCAAGCACTCGGCGATGCGACCTTCGGACATTCAGTTCACGGCACTTTGGACATGAAATAGCCATGCCAGCAATCTCCTTGGAGACCCTAAGGCTCTACGAAGTAGGTGTTCAATGGCGGCTTTCACCGCTTAGAGCAGCAAAGTGTTACAAATCCCCCAGGCCTCCGTGCGAGCCCGGGGGATACCAGTATGATGCTCCCGACACGACGAATTCGCAATACGGCGAGATAATTCATATAGATTCGGATTGTGTCCTTGCGCACAGTCATGCACATGGAATGAACGTAGTCTCACGCTCAGGAATCGGTCCGCTCATGACACGGTTTGAACTGCTTCACCTACTGGTTGCGCAAGCCCGAGCCAATGGCTTCGAGTTTCGCAAGTGGTACATCGCCAAGATCGGGTTGCCGTGGGAGACCACCCGCCAGGCGGTCGAGATGCTGTGCGCCGAGCACCGATACTACGCGCTCCTCTTCTCGCACAACTTCGCGTCCAGCTTCTGGAAGGCCGGCGAACGCATCACCTTCCAGGTGCCGACGCAGACGTTCACGCGGCGCAAGGCGGACGGAACCATCGGAACCGTCAGCCGCAAGGGATACACGCGACGCAGCACCCGCGACGACGCCTGGCGATACCATCTGCGTGAACTCGCCGTCGCCGAAGAACCCCTCCGCTACATGCGCAAGTACCTGCGCGTAGACGAAGACCTCGACCTCCAGGACGACGATCTGGAACCGGCAACGGCCGACGAGGCAAGCCCTTCCCCGCAGCCGCACGAGAAACGAGAGACCGCGGGAATCACGATCGTGCACAGCCGCCTAAGCTGACCCACATCAAAACTTGCTTGCAATAACTTAGGGCTTTAAACGAGCCAACGCCTTGCGCGCGTCCTTCGCCTGTTTCTCCGATGGGTCGAGCTTCAGGCACGCGTTGTATTCGGCGATCGCTTCGTCCCGCTTGTTCAACTTCATCGCGATCTCGGCCAACGCAAAGTGCGCATCCGCGTCATCGGGCGCAATCTTCACCGCGTCCTGGCTGCGCAGATAGGCGCCCGGCAAGTCGCCGCTCTGGACGTAAAAGTGGGCGACGTCCAGGTCTTCCTGCTCGCGCTCATCGTTCGTCTGCAACTTAGTCCCAACGGGATTTACACGGTGCAGGATGTGCCTGCCGGGTGTGGCTGGCTTGCCTTCGCTGCCTTCATCCTTCAGCCCCGGAGTGGCGCCGGGCTGGCTATCGGAACTGGCGCTCGGGTCGATCGGCGTCGCGTCGTCGCCGGAGCTGCTGCTCGAGCTGCTTGCACCCGTACTCGCGTCGGGCTTGCTTGCATCACCCGGAAATGGAAAGCTCTTCGGAGCGGGGCTCGATGTCGCACCGGGAGCGTCGGGCGTCTGCGGGGCGCCGCTGATACTGGGCAGAGCCGGGTCCGGAGTGCCGCCAACCTCTCCCGGGAACGGGAACTTCTCCTTCGTGCTGGGCTTGCTGGAGGGCGCAGGCGTCGTGCCGCATGGATCGGGCTGCGGCTCGACCGAACAGGGCGCGGGATTGGAGGCGGGCTTACTCTGCGCACTGCAGGGGATCGCAACCCAGGCCGCCCACATACCCGCAATCAGCATTACTCCAAGATGTCTTCGCATAGCCATCCCCTTACGCTCTAGTTTAGACGCTCCGCGCTGCATTTGGGTCGCCGCCGACCCTCCTTCATAGGTTCCACATCCCACCTTTGTTATAGTCAGTCCCAAAGCCGCAATCCTTTTGTGACTGTTTTTGTTTGTCATTCCTGTTGTTTGTCATTCCCGAAGGGAATCTGCTTCTGTCTCTAAACCTCTAACTCCTCTAACCCTAGCGAGACATCATGATGCTCCCCGGTCTCATCGTTCGTTCTTCGTCCATCCACGCCGCCGGCTGCTACACCATGCGGCCCATCAAGAAGGGCGTCCGCGTCTGCGAGTACGACGGCCCCCGCCTGACCAAGGCCGTTGCAGACTCCCGTTATGAGGACCGCTTCGTCACCTACCTCTTCGCCTGCGGTCGCAACACCGTCATCGACGGATTCGGCACCGCCATGTTCATCAACCACTGCTGCGACCCCAACTGCGAGACCGAGCAGGACGAGAACGGCCGCGTCTTCGTCTCCACCATCCGCGACGTCGCCGCCGGCGAAGAGCTGACCTACGAGTACAACCTGCACGGCTCCGACGAGGACACCCAGGACTGCTACTGCGGCGTCCCCGCCTGCCGCACCACCATGTTCAGCGACTACGAACTAAAGCGCCGCGCCAGAATTGAGAAAAAGAAAGCCGCCACCAACGGCCACGCCCACCGCTAGTTGTCGCTCAGCACGTCGGCGTTATAGTTCACCAGAAGAGCCTTGGCAGGTGAAGGCAGTTTGCCCATCGAAAAGGACTGGCGATCGTCTCACTTCCGTGGATCGCCACGTTCGCGACCTTTACCGTTGTCCCATTCTGCATCTGCAGATACAGCGGCACCAGCATGGCAAAGCTCTTCGATACATTGCTCTGTGACAGCTTCAGATGTGCACTGGTAATGCCATCGGCGCCGACTGAGAAGTCCGAGCTCACCGTGTAGTGAGGAAGTTCCGTCCCGTACACGTATTCATCGAAGAACCAATCCAGCTTGCCGTCACCCTGCAGATCCAGCGACTTGGGCATGCTGCGCTCCATTGAGTTCTTCCAGTCTTCGGTAGTCGCCGCTTTACCCGAATACTCCGAGACGAACTGTTGCATGGAGCGCTTGAACGCCTCCTCCTGGCCGTTTGGCGTCCAGTACATCATCTCCAGCATGTGCAGCACATACGCACCCTTGCTGTAGATCAACATCTGGTAGACGCCTTCTCCGGACTTTGAATTCGATACCCGCGCTCCCATGGTTAGCGCCCCGGCATCGATCGGCCGCACGCCCTTGCTGTTCTTCTGCAGCAGATTCCTTTGCTGCTCCTTCCAGAAAGCGCGGTACTCGTCCATCTTCGGCGACGTGCTCAGCAGGAACACACCCACCGAGAAGTTAGCAAATCCCTCGCTCATCCACTGGTCGCGATAGCTATTGAAACCTACAAGCTGCCCCCACCACTGGTGCGCGACCTCGTGCGGCGTCACCTCTCTCCAGTAGCTCGCGTCGTAGTCCAGCAGCCCCAACTGATGCTGCACCGTCGTGTCCCAGAAGCCGCAGATGGGCAGGTACACCAACATCGGCCAGCTCTGGCCGTAGTTACAGGCGGTCTGTTCTGTGAGTGCGACATGATCATACGGCAACTTGCCGAAGAAGTTCGTGTAAATCTGGATGGCCGCATTGCCCTGCGACACTTCGCCTTTCAGCGCCGACACTGCAGAAAGTGAACCCATAGTACTCGACCTCTCCGTCAGCGGTGTGTACACGTCCGGCAGACTCACGTCGGCATAGGCGTCCACGCTGAATCCCTGCGGCGTCTTCGCTCCGGTGGTCTTGAAGTCTCCCAGGTTGAAGCCTGCGACCGGAATCGGCGAGCCGCTCTCCCACACAGCCTGCACCATGCCGCCGCCCTTGGGTGTAAGGCTGACCTGCTTTCCGGTGGCGACGATCTGGAGCTGCTTGGGGATGTGAAAGGTCATGTGGAAGTTGGAGAAGTCGCCAAATCCGGACTGCCCGGACGGATACCAGGTCTCCCGTGCGCCGGGCATCAGGTAATAGGTGTTGCTGCCATCCGCACGCAGTGCATCCTTGCCGCCGTACACGGTCAGCACCCGCAACGTCTCACCCGCCTTCGCCGCCTCTGGCAGAATCACCGCGAAATCCGGATCGTTCTCCTTGGCCTCCTGCACAAAGTCCAGCGACGCTCCACTCTCGCTGTAGACCCCGGTCACCCGCAGCGTCGGATATAGATTCAGCCGCACCACGCGAACCCCATCCTTCCGCATCTTCACCGTTGTCTCGGCCGAAGACTTCATCGCGCCCGAGCGTTCAATCGTGACATTCAGCCTCTCGTCCGTCACCTGCACCCGCTGCCCGCGATCCTTGGCGTCGGCGTGCTCCATCCGGAACGCCGCCCACGGCTCGACCTCGAACTCGCTCCACGTCGTCAACTCCACCTCGTCCGGCGACGAGTGGAACGTCCCCTCAGGATCGACGATGAACAGCACATTCTTGCCCGTCAGCGCGTTGCCCATGTGGAAAGACGCCAGGAAAAAGCTGCCCCGATTCCCGCCGCCAACGACATCAGCCAGAAGCCGCAGCTCCAGGTTTTCGTGCAGCTCCTTGCGAAAGCCCTTCGCCAGGTCCTCACCCGCTGCCCGCACATGCCCGTCCGGCTGAGCCCCGGCCCCCGCCGACGCCTTGCGAATCTCATCCGCCGTGCCGTCCGTAAAGCGCAGCACCAGCGTAGTGAAGTCCTGTGCCATCCCCGCACTCTTGGTCAGCAGCGCCAGCGAACGCTGCTCACCCACATCCTTCACCGTCAAATCAAACCGCCCTTTACCGACAAATACCGCGCCCGTCACCTTCCCCTCAACCGGCGAGTAGAAATAAAAGTCGCCCTGATCGAAGTGGAAGACCCCGCCCTCCCGAGCGAGCGTGAAATCCTTGACCGTCACGCTCTCCGCCCCTGGCAAATCCGCACGCAAAGCGGCGTAAGTATTCTGCGCATTCGGCGCATGCGCGGCACCGTTGGGTTCAATGTTTTTGGCGGCGGTCTGCGCACAAGCGCTCGCCGCGATAAGAAGGGCCGGAAGAAGAATTGCTCGGGAATCCATGCCCCCAAAACTACCGCCCCGGCTATCTCTGAAGCAATGTATAAATTTGACCACGTGCGAATATCGCACCCCACCCCTCGATATCGCCCAGCGAATCCCCACTTACGGAAGCGCCATAAGCCTCGCTGACTCGCTAACTCGCTGCTCTGTAGGCAATACAATCAAACTCGCATGGCCTACCAGGTACTAGCCCGCAAATACCGCCCGCAGCGCTTCACCGACGTAGTCGGACAGGACCACGTCACCGTGACCCTGATGAACGCGCTCAACCAGGACCGCATCGCGCACGGCTACATCTTCTCCGGCCACCGCGGCATCGGCAAGACCACTATCGCCCGCATCCTGGCCATGG
>PKWK01000353.1:15003-20591 GCA_003133205.1 Granulicella sp.
CCGCCCCGCGCGCGACCGCTACCCGGAGATGCACCAGACCAGGAAGGGGAACCAATGGTACTTTGGGCTGAAGGCGCATATTGGCGTGGACAGCAAGCAGGGTGTGGTGCATTCGGTATGCACGTCCGCTGCCTCGGTGGCGGACAAGCATATGCTGCCCGACTTACTGCACGGCGAGGAGCGCAAGGTATGGGGAGACGGCGGCTATCAGGGACAGACGGAAGCGATCCGCGAAGCCGCGCCGCACGCGCAGGACATGACCTGTCGCAGGACAAAGTTCAAGAACTATGTCGACGAAGAAGCCAGACGCAAGAACACGACTAACTAGTGTGGCGTATGATTAGGAAGTAGTTCGTATTCCTCGCCTTTCGCCGTCTTGGTCCGCTCGTCCGTGCGATTTCCGCTGGTTCTACACGCTTATGTCGTGGACCTGATCTGAGAATGGAATAGCCCTGCCGATGAGCAATCCTGGACATCGATCGCCATCATAAGAGGTTCATGATGGTACTTGGTGGCGACGGGTCCCCGAGTGAAAGCAGTGAACCATGTCCCTCCCGGAAATGCGTCATCACGAAGGACTCGCTGGAAGTTCGCTCACTGAGACTTCTCTGTCAGAAGTATTGGGTGCGCAGCCTCTATCTTTGCCCACTCGCATTGCATTCATTGGAAACTACCTGCCAAGGCAGTGTGGGATTGCCACATTCACGACCGACTTATGCACCGCAGTAGCGGCTGAGTTTGGCACTGGCCGTCTCTTCGCGATACCAGTGAATGATCCGGACTCAAGCTATCAATATCCGGAGCGCGTCCGGATTGAGATTACTCAGGAAGATCTGACTTCTTATGAGCGCGCTGCCGAATTTCTCAACTTCAACGGCAACGACCTGGTCTGCCTGCAGCACGAGTATGGCATTTTCGGCGGGATAGCGGGCAGTCACATTCTAGTGCTGCTTCGCAAGTTGAAGATGCCGCTCGTGACGACGCTTCACACTGTATTGCGTGAGCCAGACCCGAATCAGCGCGCGGTGCTCGATGAGATTGCCCGTCTCTCGGACCGTTTGATTGTCATGAGCGAACACGCAGCGCGTCTGTTGCGGGAGGTTTATGAGATCCCGGCCTGCAAGATTGATGTTATTCCCCACGGTGTGCCAGACCTTCCGTTCATGGATCCGAACTACTTCAAGGATCTGTTTGGTACGCAGGGAAAGTCCGTGCTTCTCACCTTTGGGTTACTGTCGCCGAATAAGGGGATCGAGAACGTAATTCGTGCGCTGCCGTCAATTCTGGAGACGCACCCACACCTGGTGTATATCGTCTCAGGTGCGACGCATCCTCATATCCGGCGCCGTGAGGGGGAACGATATCGGGACTCATTGCGTGCGCTGGCGGTGGAATGCGGCGTATCCTCGCACGTCATATTCAACAACCGCTTTGTCAGCAACGAGGAAATGATCGAACATGTCGGCGCGGCGGATATCTATATCACGCCTTATCGCCAGGAAGCCCAGGTTGTCTCCGGCACTCTCGCTATTGCGCTCGGTGCCGGTAAGGCGATTATCTCCACCCCATACTGGCATGCGAAGGAACTCCTGGCCGATAAGCGCGGCGTGATCGTTCCATTTGACAATCCATCCTCGATCGCGGAGGCTGCGATCGGACTACTGAGTAACGATTCCGAGCGACACGCGATGCGAAAGCGCGCTTACCTTTATTCACGCGGTACCACGTGGCCCAAGACTGCGCGAGCATACATGGACAGTTTTCAGCGTGCCCGTGTCGAGCGGATGTCACGGCCGCGAGCCACCTTACAGGAAGCCTCCAAGTTGGAAACTGTAGATAGCTTACCTGCGCTGAACACGGGCCACCTCTTAAGCATGACAGATGACACCGGCATTCTTCAGCATGCCATATTCTCCCTGCCCAACTGCCTTGAAGGCTATACGGCAGATGACAACGCTCGTGCACTCATTGTGGCAACTCTGGTGCATCGATCGGCTATATCCAGGGAGTACTGGCATGCCCCTCTGTCCCGGCGTTATCTGGCGTTTCTATGGCTGGCCTTTAACGACCGGGCCGGCAGGTTTAGAAACTTTCTCAGCTATGACCGCAAATGGCAGGAAGATATCGGATCGGAAGACAGCCACGGTCGTGCCCTATGGGCATTGGGCACGGTACTAGGTCATTCGGAAGACGTGGGCCTCAGAGGCGCTGCCGGCAGGCTCTTCGAAGCCGCGTTCCCGGCTACGCTCACGTTCACGAGCCCTCGCGCGTGGGCGTTCTCCATACTTGGCATGCAGGCATATCTCGACTGGTTCCCGGGAGACAGAGTCATTCAGGGTGTCCGCAATGCGCTCGCAGATCGGTTATTGGATATCTATGAGCGCACTCATTCGAAGACGTGGCACTGGTTTGAGAAGAGTCTTTCCTACTCTAATGCCCGACTGCCGCAGGCGTTGATGATCGCGGGTTCGCGAAGTGAGAACCAGAGGATGATCGACGTTGGGTGTGCCACCCTCAGGTGGCTCGCTGCCGAGCAGCATCGGGGCGATCAGGACATCTTCGTGCCAATCGGTTCCAGAGGATTCTACGCAGAGGCTGGCGAGAAAGCCCGCTTTGATCAGCAACCCGTTGAGGCCTGCGCCACTATCTCTGCCTGTGTCCAGGCATACCGTCTGACAAACGAAAAGCATTGGCTGGACGAAGCATGGTCTGCTTTCCGATGGTTTCTTGGCAAGAACGATCTCCAGGTTCCGCTGTATGACGCAGCCACAGGTGGCTGTCGAGACGGACTTCATCCAGATCGCGTAAATGAAAATCAGGGAGCCGAATCGACGCTTTCCTTCCTGATGGCTCTCCTCGAAATGCAGAGTGTAGAAATGCCAAACGTAGAGAAACTGAACCAGAAAATGAGTGTCTCGATTTGAATCCAGATATCCTTGCGGCGGCATCGCCGGAGATCGTCGCAGTTGAACAACAGCAGCCGGAAGCGGGCATGGAGGCCCCCCTCTTCACTCGTCATTCCCATAATCCGATCCTCAGCCGAAAAGATTGGCCCTATCCGGTCAACAGCGTGTTCAACGCTGGTGTGACACGGTTAGCCGACGGAGACACCTTATTGCTTTGCCGCGTTGAGGATCGGAGTGGGCTGTCGCACCTGTGTGCTGCTCGCTCTGCGAATGGAATCGATAAATGGCGCATTGATTCTCCACCAACGTTGATGGCAAATCCCCGCGAATATCCCGAAGAGATCTGGGGTATTGAAGATCCACGAATTACATATGTCCCAGAGCTCGAGCAATATGCGATTGCTTATACCTCCTTCGCGCGCGGTGGGCCGGGAGTCTCGCTGGCATTGACAAAAGACTTCAAAAGCTTTGAGCGATATGGCGTGATCATGTCGCCGGAGGACAAGGATGCTGCTCTTCTACCTCGGAGGATTGGAGGCCTCTGGGCTCTGATTCATCGACCACAGACGCAGCTCGGCGCTCACATGTGGATCTCATACTCACCAGATCTGCGGCATTGGGGCAGCCATAAGGTGATGCTTGAGGCACGTCGCGGCGGATGGTGGGATGCGAACAAGATTGGGCTTTGTTCGCCGCCGATTGAAACCGTGAAGGGCTGGCTGGTGCTCTATCACGGCGTCCGGCAGACAGTATCCGGCGGCATCTATCGCTTGGGTCTCGCGCTATTCGATCTCGAAAAGCCAGATATCTGCTTGCAACGGGGAGACTCGTGGATGTTCGGCCCCGAGGCACCCTATGAGCGCGGCGGCGATGTGAACGATGTTGTATTTCCCTGTGGGCAAACTATCGGCGCGGATGGAGATACGATCAACCTTTACTACGGAGCCGGCGATTCTTGCGTGGCATTGGCCACTGGCAGCATCCGCACACTCCTCTCCTGGCTGGATGCGAATTCCAGCGCGGGAATTGCAAGCGGCGCGTAGCACACTCGTCGTTTGATCGGGGGCAATCTTCATGGATTTCGCTGCTCTGGGCTGGCTTGGTCGTCTCCCACGAGTACTTTGGACTCGGCGACAGTGCCCGCTCTGCAGCTCAATTCGCTTCGAGGAGGCAGAGTTGGGCTCTCTCGACGGGCTGCTAGGCCTGTTCATGCTGCGTCCGATTCGTTGCGTCAATTGTTGGCGGCGGTATTACTGGTTTGCAAAGACGAGCACAGTTGCCAGGTGAAATACCGCAATGCCGAAAAGATTGTGCGGAAATCCCCCGCATGGGCTCCAGACTTCGGGCCTTCGCACCTTTCCAGCACGCTAAACGCTGCCTAACTCGTTATTAGGTCTTCTGGCTGCCGGTGGGTGTCAGGGGCTGAGTAAAACTAGACCAGTAGGTAGCTGGGAAGTTGTCTGCAGCGACACCACCGGCATTCTGGCCACGCACCTTGCCTCGGAGGCGACTTGGGCGAATCGGCTTCGAGGTATAGCATTCCTCGAAGCGCTATGGTACTTTCCAAGGCTATTCGGTTGCGCTCGGATTGCCTGCGCGCATCTCGTCGAAGAACGGGGTCCCCTGCTGCTGCACACATTCAGCAGCGTAGAGGTACATAGCTGCCGACCAGGTCTGCCAATCCCGGCCGCTGGGCTTACCGGTTTGCGCGTGAATCCACTCGTTGAAACCCCACTCCGCCTCGTTTTCGCGCCAGGGCTTGACCAGTTCGGTCAGCGCCAACAGCTTGTACTCCGCTAAATCCATCTGCCCCGCCGCTACGCATGCCGCCACATAGAAACCGCAGATAAATGGCCACACACCCCCGTTGTGATAGTCGCCGGGCCGGTTATATCGCTCGTATCGCGGCAGCCAATCTGCATGATGGGGCAGGATATACGGAAACAAACAGGGCGGCAAATCCACGGCAAGTTCTCCGCGACCCCTCATGGCCTCGCACTCGGCTTCAATCCATGCCACGAGGGTTCGTGCCCAGTGAGGCGAAGCAATTCCCGTCAGAATCGCCAGGCTGTTGCCCAGCAGATCGAAACGGTCGCTGCTCATTACTTTGTAGGAGTAGAGTGCGTAGTAGGGCGCGGATGGCTCCACAAGAGCCTCTTGCTCGTAACGGTTTTTCTCCTCACCACGGACCTCCAGACGGCTCATCAACCCGCGCAGCTGAGCGGCGGACTCGTGCTCGCCATAAAGACGAAGATAAGCATAAACCAGCACATTCACGTACAGCCCATAACCCATCACGTACTGCTCATCGCGCCAGTCGCTGGTTGGTAACTGGCATACCATCACCCTGTCATCAGGACTCTGGTATTGCATCCACTTCAGGGACTTCTGCGCTGCCTCACTGAGGAACTCTGGCTGGTTAGCCGATATTCTGTATAGAGCTAGCCCAAAGAGGAACAGCGGCGTCGTATCGCTGGCGCCACGGTTAGTAGGATCGTGCGCGAGGGATGGGATGTGGCCACGCGGCGTCTGATTGCTTGCCAGCGCCACCAGTGTGCGCCGCAGAGCGTCCGCAAGCTCCTCGTTGCCGGTGGCCAGAAAGCCCAGGGCTGAAATCATCAGGTCCCGCGTGTAAGGTTCCGGGTATCCCCACCCAGCGGTCCGGGGCAGGCCTTGAAACGG
>PKWK01000075.1 GCA_003133205.1 Granulicella sp.
TGGTGGATTCTGTCTCTACCTACGTTTAATTATACGTGGGGTGTCAAGCGGGTGAATGGATTGCCTGGAATCAATCGCGGGCCGGTGGAGGCTGCGGGCGACTCAAGAAGGAATTGGGACGGCAGCGGGACCCGTGGTACAAATGTGCTTTAGGGGAAGTGGTGTGGGTGGTGCGGGCGGTTTACATCCCACCCTTCGCAAAAGCGCGAAGGATGGGGCACCCGAGCTTTCGGGGTTGGTGGAGGGCGGGCCACCGGTCAGCCGGTCTTGGTGAAGTGATTGGGGGGGCGATGTCAGAAGCGTTCAGTAGAGGCGACAACCCTTGGCGCTGTTTGCCCGAGCATCCTCGTTATGTCCTTACGGCGGATGAAGAGTTTGTCCAACGCCATAACCGACACGCACCTCCAAAACATACAATCCAAGTGAACGCGCTTCCCGAGCCTTTCATTGGTGATCCGAACTCGGCAAAACTCGTACTGCTGAACCTGAACCCAGGGTACAAACCTAGTGTCGACGCCCATCATGGCCGCCCTGAAATCAAGGAAGCGATATTCCGCAATCTCCGGCAAGAGCAAGAGCAAGAAAAGTATCCCTTCTATGCGTTCAGTCCGACATTCGGGAAGACTGCTGAGTTTGAGCAGACCGGCGTAGCCAAGTGGTGGCGGAAGCGTACGCATCGACTTCAAGAAGCGACTGGCTTAGCGGACGCGGCCTTTGCGAAGAAAATATTCGTCATTGAGTGGTTTCCTTACCCCTCGGAGAATTGGTTTTACACCGCGAAGAAATTCGCGGCAACGGGGAAGCCGCTATGCCCTTCCCAAGCCTACGGCTTCCAACTAGCGCGCTCATTTCTTGGCGATGACCGAGTCGTCGTCCTTGGAATGCGATCCAAAGACTACTGGGTAATCGTTGATAAGCGATTTGAGTACGTTCCGTTCTTGAATAGTCCACAGAACACCTGTATCACTCCGGGAAATATGGAGCGGGGTCTATTCGACAAGATTGTCAAACTGATGGCTGAGTAGTGCTGTTTTTCTGCCGGGCACAATTCTCTGGCGCGCCGGGCCAAATGCGGGGATTCTTCGCTGCGCTCAGAATGACAAGCAAGAACAGAAGCAGATTCCCTTCGGGAATGACAAACAAAAAGGCAACTGCGGAGGTGGGGGTTCTGAGCTTCGCTCAGGATGCCGCCGGCGCAGGGTTTGGGGCGATTTTATGTCGGGCTTACAGCCCTTTGCTTTCTTGGTGGGTTGGAACCTAGGCCTTCGGCCTAGGCTGGTATATAACGCGCCCTTGGCGCTTAGGCCAATGGGTGGCATACAATGCGCTGTTTGCCGCGGACCGAGGGATTGCTTCTTGCCGGGTAGGCAAGGACTACTTTGGCGGGGTGAGGTTGAGGATGAGGGCCAGGTAGTGGCCGGTGTGGGAGGCGGGGTTGGCGGCGATTTGTTCGGGGGTTCCGGTGGCTACGATTTCGCCGCTGGCGTTGCCGCCTTCGGGGCCCATGTCGATGACCCAGTCGGCGGACTTGATGACGTCGAGGTTGTGCTCGATGACGAGGAGTGAGCCGCCGCCTTCGATGAGTTTGCGGAAGGCGGCGAGGAGTTTTTGGACGTCGTCGAAGTGGAGGCCGGTGGTGCGGACGGATGCGGCGCGGGGGTTTGAGGCGGCGCCGAAGGAGCGGACGTTTAATCTGGTGCGGGGATTTGAATGCGTGGCGCTTGCGGTGGGGATGGAGTTGGGGAAAGAGGTGCGGATTCAGGTTGAGGTGGCGGGGAAGTGAGGCAAAGGCCTAACACCGATTGGCACCGATGCAACCGATCAAAGGCGAAATGCGGGGCTTCTTCGCTGCGCTCAGAATGACAAGCGAAAGTACAAAAGCGGATTCCCTTCGGGAATGACAAACAAAAGGGCAACTACAGAGATTGTGAGCGAAGCTCAGAATGACGGTGGCCGAGAGGCGATTTTATGTCGGGCTTACAGCCCTTTGCTTTCTTGGTGGGTTGGGACCTAGGCCTTCGGCCTAGGCTGGTATATTACGCGCCTTTGGCGCTCAGGCAGAATGACGGGCTGAAGTGGAGAAGCAGATTCCCTGAGGGAGTGACATACGAGTTGAAACAAGCAACGGCGAAATGCGGGGGTCCCTCCACTGCGGCGGCAAAGTACGCCGCCTCCGGTCGGGATGACGAAGTTTATAGGTGGGTCGGGATGACGGAGATTTGAGGCGGGTCGGGATGGGGGAGGGGCGGTTGGGGGCGGTGTATCAGAATGTGGTTGGGGGGCGGAGCTTGGATTCATCGAACGGAGCGATGGGTTTGCCCCAGTCTGCGCTTAGGTCTTTCCATGTGGGGTTATGGGGGACGATCAGCCGGAGTTTCTTGATGCGGGACCAGCGTTTCAGTTGCTTCTCGCGAGCGATGGCATCGGTGACGAGCGCGTAACACTCGTAGTAAACGAGCTTGTCGATCTTGTAGCGCGCGGTGAAGCTGTCGGGGTAAGTGTGGTTCTTGTGCTGGCGGATGCGGACTTCGAATTCCGTGGTGATGCCGATGTAGAGGTGCTGGAAGCTGCTGGCGAGGATGTAGACGTAGGCTTGCTCGACCATGCGGAGATTATTGCAGGTTCGGGGATAGAGCAAACAACAGCAAAGGCGAAATGCGGGGGTCCCTCCACTGCGGCGGCAAAGTACGCCGCCTCCGGTCGGGATGACGGAGATTTGAGGTGGGCTGAATGAAGAACAGGCAGCAGCAAAGGCGAAATGCGGGGGTCCCTCCACTGCGCTTCGCGTCGGTCGGGATGACGGCAGGCTGGAAGTGGCGGACTACTTTGGCGGGGTGAGGCCGAGGATGGGGGCGAGGTAGTGGCCGGTGTGGGAGGCGGGGTTGGCGGCGATTTGTTCGGGGGTTCCGGTGGCTACGATTTCGCCGCCGGCGCTGCCGCCTTCGGGGCCGAGGTCGATGACCCAGTCGGCGGACTTGATGACGTCGAGGTTGTGTTCGATGACCAGGAGTGAGCCGCCGCCTTCGATGAGCTTGCGGAAGGCGCTGAGGAGTTTCTGCACGTCGTCGAAGTGGAGGCCGGTGGTGGGCTCGTCGAGGATATAGAGGGTGCGACTGCGGGCGCGGGCGGCGGCGGCGAAGTGCGTGGTGGCGTAATCGGTGGCGCGGCTGGTGACGACGCGGGCGGGTTCGGCGGAGCGGTTGGAGATGGAGCGGGCAGTCGCTAGGTGGGAGGCGAGCTTGACGCGCTGGGCTTCTCCACCGGAGAGCGTGGTGGCGGACTGGCCGAGGCGAACGTAGCCGAGGCCGACCTCGTCGAGGACGTAGAGTTTGTCGACGATTTTTGGGATGCCGGCGAAGTAGCTGAGGGCTTCCTTGACGGTCATGTTGAGGACGTCGTGGATGTTGCGGCCCTTGTACTTGATGTCGAGGATGGAAGATTTGTAACGCGTTCCGTTGCACTCTTCGCAGGGGAGTTCGATGTCGGCGAGGAACTGCATTTCAACGGTGACGGTGCCGTCGCCTTCGCAGGTGTTGCAGCGGCCGCCGGGAACGTTGAAGGAAAAATGCCCGGCAGGGAAGCCGCGCTTTTTTGCTTCCGGCAGCGACGCAAAAAGTTCACGGATAATGTCGAACGCTTTGATATACGTGACCGGATTCGACCGCGGAGTGCGGCCGATGGGAGATTGATCGACGAGCACCACTTCATCGAGATAATCTTCGCCCTCGAGGCTGTCCCACAAAATGGTGGAGGGCGCGCTGCCGTTGGTTTGCCGCTTCGCTGTCGCAACAGCCTGATAGAGCACGTCGTGCAACAACGAAGATTTTCCCGAGCCGGAAACGCCAGTGATCGCTACCAGAATATCGAGCGGGATTTCTAGATCGATGCGCTTCAGGTTGTGGGCGCGCGCTCCGGTGATGCGAAGTTTGTGCGACCCTGGCTGGCGCCGCTTCGTCGGAATCTGAATGTGCAATTCATCGGCCAGATAGCGGCCGGTGAGCGATTGTGGCATCTTGATGATCTCGTTGTAGGTGCCGGCGCCAACCACCTTCCCACCATTCTCACCCGCGCCAGGACCGAGATCGAGAATGCGATCGGCGGCGCGCATGATGTCGGGATCATGCTCAACCACGAGAATGGTGTTTCCCAAGTCGCGCAGATCGTGCAGGATCTTGATGAGGCGGTGCGTATCGCGGCTGTGCAGGCCGATGGACGGCTCATCGAGCACATAGAGTGTGCCGACCAGTCGCGAGCCGAGAGAGGTTGCGAGTTGAATGCGTTGCGCCTCGCCGCCTGATAGCGTCGAGGCGAGGCGATCAAGGGTCAGATATTCCAGACCCACTTCGTTGAGAAAACGCAGGCGCTCGCGAAGTTCAATTAGAAGTTTATCGGCAATGGCAGCCTGTTGCGGCGATAGCGAGAGTTGATCGAAGAAGCGGGCGGCCTCTTCGACCGTCATGCTGCACACCTGGCAAATATTCTTGGCCTGAATCTTGACCTGGCGCGCCTCGGCTCGCAGCCGAGTGCCGCCGCATTCTGAGCAAAGCGAATATCCGCGATAGCGGCTGAGAAAGACGCGCACGTGCAGCTTGTATTTCT
>PKWK01000091.1 GCA_003133205.1 Granulicella sp.
GCGTCAAGTAAATACCCCTAAAGGGGAATGACAAACAAAGGGAATGCAATCAAAACACAGCTAGCAGGGGGGGCGGATTTCGCTGGAGGTGCCACCGGCGGCGGGGATGTAGCCCTTGCGGGTGTAATCCATGACCATGCGGTCGGCGGAGAAGCGCCAGCCGAGGGTGCGGATGGTGCGCTTCATGCGCTTGATCCAACCGCGCGGTAGGCCGTCCTTGTCGCGCTGGTAGAAGAGCGGGATCAGTTCGTCGTGGATGACGCGGTAGAGATCTTCGCCGTCGCGGCTGTCGTGGATATCGTGATTCGAGTGGATGCGGCCCAGGCCGATGGCGAAGCCGTTGAGGCCGTCGTAGGCTTCGGCCCACCAGCCGTCGAGGACAGAGAGATTGAGGCCGCCATTGAGGACAACTTTCTGGCCGCTGGTGCCGGAGGCCTCGAGCGGACGGCGCGGATTGTTGAGCCAGACATCGACGCCCTGCACGAGATGGCGGCCGACGTTGATGTCGTAGTCTTCGACGAAGACGAACTTGTCGCCTAGTTCGGAGTCGTGCATCATTTCCGCGATTTGCTGGAGGACGCGTTTGCCGGGCTCGTCGTGCGGGTGGGCCTTGCCGGCGAAGAGGAACTGTACGGGACGCTTGTGGTCGTTGACCATGGCGGCGAGGCGCTGCATGTCGGCGAGGAGGAGATTGGCGCGTTTGTAGGTGGCGAAGCGGCGGGCGAAGCCGATGGTGAGCGCGTCGGGGGAGAGGACTTTGCTGAGGCGCTGCAGGTATTCCGGGGACTCTCCGCGGCGTTCCGACTGCTCGCGCGCGCGACGGCGGACGAAGTCGAGGAGCTGCGTTTTCAGGCTGAGGTGTGTCTCCCAGAGTTCGCCATCGTCGATGTTCTCGACCTCGTCCATGTTCTGCGCGTTGCCACCGGAGTTCCAGTTGACGCCGAGATGGCGGTCGTAGAGGCGCTTCATCTGCGGCGCGAGCCACGACGGAACGTGTACGCCGTTGGTGATGTGGCCGATGGGAACGGCGTCGTTGGGCTTGCCGGGATAAAGCTGCCACCACATCTCGCGGGAGACCTCGCCGTGCAGCGACGAGACGGCGTTGGCGCGGCGGGAGAGCTTGAGACCGAGGACGGTCATGCAGAAGGACTCGCCGTAATCGGTGGGATAGACGCGGCCGAAGCCCATGAGATTTTCGTGCGAGATGCCGAGCTGCTCGCGCAGAGGCCCGAGGTGCTCCTCGATGAGGTCGGAGTGAAAGCGGTCGTGTCCAGCGGGCACCGGCGTATGCGTGGTGAAGATGACTTCGCGGGGGATCTGCATGGCGGCGGCGGCGAAGTCGATGCCCTCCTCCTCCATGCGGGTGCGGATGGCCTCGAAGACGGCGAAGCCGCTGTGGCCTTCGTTGAGATGGAGGACGCCGGGCGAGATGCCCATGGCCTTGAGCGCGCGGTAGCCGCCGACGCCGAGCAGAAGCTCCTGGCGAATGCGGGTGCGGCCGTCTCCGCCATAGAGGCGCGAGGTGAGTTCGCGATCCTCGGGCGCGTTGCCTTCGACGTTGGAGTCGAGCAGGAGGAGGTCGATGCGGCCGACCTTGATCTGCCAGACCCTGGCTTTGATGGAGCCGCCGCGCGTATGGATTTCGACCTGCACGGGCTCGCCGTTGAGGCCGATGGCGGGCTGCATGGGGAGCTGGTTGATGTCGGTGCGGATGTACTCTTCGCGCTGCCAGCCGGTTTTGTCGAGGCGCTGGAGGAAGTAGCCCTGGCCATAAAAGAGGCCGACGCCGACGAGTGGGATGTCGAGGTCAGAGGCGCTCTTGACGTGGTCGCCGGCGAGGACGCCGAGGCCGCCGGAGTAGATGGGCAGGGATTCGTGGAGGCCGAACTCGGCGGAGAAGTAGCCGACGGGACGGGGGCGGAGGACGCCGGCGTTGGCGGCTCCCCAGGTGCGGTCGGCGTTGAGGTACTCGCGCTGGCGGCGGTAACAGTAGTTGATGCGGCTGTGCAGGACGAGTTCGGTGGCGCGGCGTTCGAGCTCTTCGAGCGGAATTTCGCTGAGCAGCGAGATCGGATTCTGGTTGAGCTGGCGCCAGCGGGTGGGATTGAGATCGCGGAAGAGCGAGACGGTGTCGTGGTCCCAGCTCCACCAGAGGTTGCGCGCGAGGGCCCAGAGGCGCTCCTGCGCGGGGCCGATAAAACGGTCGAGGGTGCGGGCCTCGCTGACGACGGGGGCGACTTCGTTGGCCGCCTCGACCAGCATGCGGATCTCGTCCTCGCGGAAGGTGCGGGGATCCTTGGTCTGCACGACGAGCACGCCCTGCAGGATTCCGTGGTCGATCAGAGGCGCGCCCAGGAAGGAGTGGTAGACCTCTTCGCCGGACTCCTTGAAGTACTTGAAGCGGGGATGATTCTCGACATCACGGACGGCGACAGGCAGGACTTGTTCGGCGACCAGGCCGGTGAGGCCTTCGTGGAGCGGCATGCGCAGAGTGCCGATGGCTCGCGGATGGAGGCCGAGGGTGGCGGCGAGGACGAGATTCGAGCGATCGGGCTCCAGCAGGTAGGCCGAGCAGACGTCGGTCTTGAATCGCGAGGCGATCAAGGCGACGACGTTCATGAGAGTGTCGGCAGGCTTGCCTCCCTCCTCCTTCAGGCTCTTGATCTCTTCCAGCGTCAACACATGACTGGCTTCCATTGCTTCGTAAGACTCGGCCATACCCGTACCCTCGGCTCGCGGTTGATTTTGAGAATGACGATGTCGACAGCTTGCCCGGTCTCAACCAAGGATGCAGAGAAGTGTGTGGCGAAATTTTGCAGGTGATGCGGTTAGCGCAGGCGTCCCGTTGCGGGATGAGTGCGACAATACCATACTTCTCCAGGGGGAATGGGTGGGGATTTAGGGAGGGCGACGGAAAGCGACCACGGGTCGGGGCGGCCTGCGAAGTTTCGATGCAGGAAGAATTACGCGAACTGTGGAATATAACTCTGAGCGGCGCCAATTTGGAGTTATGGCGATTTTTCGCTGACGAGCGGTAATCGACCCCAGGTCACCACTTGGGTCCAATCTGCGCGGAGATGTCTGGATTGGCACGCTGCTTGCGACTACCAGCGAATCCCGTGCGCGCGCCGCCTGATGCGGATGCGGAGATGTGGGATCCAATGGAGGATTTATCCATGAAAACAGGCACAGTACTGGTGGCGACCCTGTTCGCCATAACCAGCTTTCCGCTCCTGGCGCAACAGGCGCCGCCCGACAGCCCGCCGAACACGGCCGCACAGCCGAGCGGCACTCCGATGGCGCAGCCGGGCAACAGTCCTTCGGTAGCGCAACCGGCTAGCACGGCTGCCGGCCCGGAAGCATCGGCCGTTCCGGCAACGCCTGCCATAGAGATGCGTTCGGTCAATGCCGAACTTGAGAGCAAACTGGACTCGAAGACCGCCAAAACGGGTGACGACGTGGTGGTCCAAACCAAGGCGGCGGTAAAGACAGCCGACGGAACCGAGATTCCCAAGGGATCGAAGTTATTGGGCCACGTTGTCGCCGTGCAGGCGAGTGCGGGTGGCCAGAATTCCCAGATGGCACTGCAGTTTGACCACGCCGAGTTGAAGGGCGGTCAGAACGTGGCGATCCACTCGGAGATTCAGTCGATCGCGCCAGCGGGCGGCGAAGCATCGTCGAGCGGGGCTGCGGCGATGGGCGCGCCTGCGGCGGGCGGCTCTGCGAGTCCAAGCACTCCTAACGGGAGTATGGGCAGCGGCAGTGCGGCGGCAGCTCCCGGATACGCACCGAGTGCACCAGCAACGAGCGCTGCCGGAAACGGTGAACCCGCGGCAGGGACTGTAGTAGCCCGGAACGGCAAGATCGCGATCCGCGTGACGTCGATTCCCGGCGTGCTGCTGGCGAACAATGCTCCGGGAGAACAGGATCCGAGGATGGGTCAGGCTTCCGGCATCCTGTTGGGCGCGAAGAAAGATGTCCAATTGGAAGGCGGAACGCAGATCGTGCTTGGCGTCTCCGCCGCGGGAGCGGACACGAAGTAACTTCGGATTGGCGGAGTGGGGTTACTGAGCCCGCTCCGCCTATCGCATATCAATGGGCCGAAGTGATCCTACTTGGCTCCACTACGACGATCATGAAGGTTCCTGGCTTGGCGTGCGGGCGGCCGCCGGCGGCTGGAGGGGGTTCCATCTCGGCGGTGGGTAGGAAGATGCGGTGGGTTTGCACGTCGACTCCCATGGTGCGGGCGGCTGGGGGCGTCTTTACGGTTTGTACGATTTCCCATGTGCCGTTCTTCTGGGCAGCGACGGCAAGCGTGCCGTCGGCGCTGCTGGCGAAGGCCTGTGCGCCGTCTACCTTGGTGGCGTCCACGCCGGGGCCGATGGGAAACGAGGCGGTGACCTTGCCGGTTTCGGCGCTCATGAAGACCATCATTTGTGGCTTGCGGCAGCCGATGACGAGGCTATGCGTGGCGGGATCGAGCG
>PKWK01000064.1 GCA_003133205.1 Granulicella sp.
CCCTCCGTGCTGCTATTCATTGTTTGAGACATCGGCATCGGCAATCTCCTCTTTCGAACCGGAGGTTTTTGTCCGGCAGAAATACAGAGTAGGGAGGCGTACTTTGGTTGCATCCAAGTTCAATTCTTCCGGCGTGATCCATGCCGCAGCAGGGCGTGTAACCTTTTGCGATCAGCTCGCTCTGTACCTATTGGATGTCGTCGGTTTTAGAAACCGTGCAGGGGCAAATGGCCGAATTGAAGAAGATTCGCAACGCCAAGGCGGCATGGAATACTTCGCGTGGACACTTGAATGACGTCAGTTAAGGCAACGATACGGGTGATGAGCCCCCAGGCGCCGGAGCAGGCGATTGCTCCGTTAATTAGGGACCTTCTGGAACGGCTAGCGGGAGTTTCACTTCGCAGTAAACTCCCGCTAGGGGAGGATCCTGAGCGTGATGGGCTGGTCCGCACGCCGGAACGAGTAAGCGCGGCCCTTCGGTTTCTGACCGGCGGCTCCCAGATGGACATTCAGAAGATCGTCAACGGTGCGTTGTACGAAGTAAAGTACGACGAAATGGTCGTGGTGAAGAACATTGAGGTTTTTAGTCTTTGCGAACACCATATGCTGCCGTTCTTCGGCAGGATACACGTGGCCTACCTGCCGGAATCGAAGGTCATTGGATTGAGCAAGATTCCACGAATTGTGGATGCATTGGCGCGGCGCTTGCAGACTCAGGAGCGGTTGACTGAGGAAGTGGCGCAGACGATTCAACAGATCATCAGGCCTCTAGGCGTGGGGGTAATTTGTGAGGCCCGGCATTTCTGCATGATGATGCGCGGGGTGGAGAAACAGCACGCTAGCGCGACGACAAGCGCCATGCTCGGAGCGTTCCGCGACCGCAAGGAGACGCGGAATGAGTTCCTGTCGCTGGTGAATTCGCGAGGCGGCACGTTTTAGACTGCACGTAGGAAAGGAACCAACAGGGATCTCAGGATGTACACTGTTGGAGGGTACCGGAGGGTCTGAGTGGTGGCACATATACCCGGGTTTGATCTGGCAGTCTGGGAGGGCGTCACGGATGAAGACATTGTAGAGCGGATTTGCGCCGGGGAAATCGCTCTCTACGAGGTCCTCATGCGCCGATATAATCAGCGGTTGTACCGTGTCGCACGTTCCATCCTGCGGAATGATGGAGAGGCCGAAGACGTCATGCAAGACACATACGTTCGAGCCTATGAGCATCTGAATCAGTTCGCGGGTGAAGCAAAATTCTCGACATGGCTGACCAAGATTGCCGTACACGAAGCCTTGGCGCGGGTACGCAAAAGCGGGCGGACTGAAGACCTTGACTTGATTCCAGAAACGAACGTTCAGAACACGGCTAGTATGACAAATGCGATACGAGATCCTGAGACGCAGGCTTACGACCACGAACTCAGATTGGTGCTGGAGCGCGCGCTAAATGCGCTGTCTCCCACCTATCGATCAGTTTTTGTGCTGCGCGCCGTCGAAGGCCTTAACGTGGCTGAGACCGCAGCGTGCCTGGACATCAGTCTGGAAGCTGTCAAAACCAGACTTCATCGGGCCAGGTCTTTGCTGCGGAAGGACCTCCACCGGCGTGCCGGCGTGACGGCAGCTCAGGCCTTTCCGTTTCACCTGTCACGGTGCGACCGCGTCGTGGAAGCTGTCTTTCGGCGAATCGGTTCCGGAGCGTGAGTGCGGCTCAACGGGGTTTTACTACGTTGAGGATTCTCATCATCGCACACTCCCTGCGGCACTCACGGCGTTGCAGTCCAGTTGCCACTGCGTTGCAGCAGCATGAACCACGCGAATTACTTCTTCCGCGCGGAATGGTTTCAGCAACAAATCGTAACCGCCGACGTTGAGCACCTCGGCCCACAACGCATCGTCCGCCAACCTGGAAGTCACAATGAACATAGGCGGCTTGGGCTCACGGGCCAGGATATCCCAGAGTTGACGCCAATCGCCGTCCGCCAACCGGCTGTCGCAGATCACGATCGCAGGGCTTGTCCGGTGGAATACTTCAATTGCTTCCTCGCACGTCCCTATCCAGTGCAGTTCCCACTTGCACGGGCCGATGATTCGCAGTAATGCGGTCCGGTCTTCCGGCGCGGCTAGTACCGCCATGAGGCTGGAAGGAGAGTCCGCGCCCTTACCCAAGCGTTCCACAATCCATTGTTTTCGGCCTTGCGGCGGCGTCGCGATCAACATTCTGCCTCCTCTTCCTTACTCTCGGCTCTTTGAGGGAAGATCACAATGATGCGTTTGTCACGTACCTAGGAACATTCGTTATGGCCGCAGGCGGCACGGAGGCTTCTATATGAGGGCGTTCTGCATGGCATGCATCACGGCCTCCAGGTGGTTGTGCGTGCCGAGTTTCTCGTTGATGCTGTGCCGCTGATTCCGCGGCGTGGGCAGAGTGATACCCAGTTCGCGAGCGATCTCGGAAGAGTTTTTGGCCCGCGCGAATACACGTGATTGCGTTCACATGAATCCCGTGGGTTCAGTCATAGCAGGAATAGAGAGCATCTTCTGCCACCAGGCGCTCTGTCGTCCGTGCACTTGTGACTCAGTGGCACTTCCGGCGCATCCTATGGTGGTGTGACGCCTGTCACTGGCAATCCTCTCGGAGTGCTCTATGATCGAATTAAAGAGGCTGAGAGACAAATGGAAACATCCACTCAGAGGCTGCAACTCACTGATAACGTGATCGTTCCGCATCCGGTGACATTGGAACTCTACCGCAAGATGCTGACGGTCTTCTACATCGAAGAGCGGATGAAGGCATTTGTGCGCCAGGGCAAGTGCGGTTTCCAGGCGTCCACGCGCGGCCATGAGAAACTCCAGATCGGCATGACGATGTTGCTGAAGCCTTGTCACGACTGGTTCTTCACCTACTACCGATCGAAAGCCGTCGCGGTGGGACTGGGCATGCCCATCAAGGACATCTTCCTCGGCATGTTGGGGCGCGAGGGCGATCCGAACTCCAACGGCCGCAACATGCCGGAGCAGTGGTCTTCCCGCAAACTGCGGCTGGTGGCTCCAACGGCGGTAACCGGCACGCAGTATCTAAACGCCGTGGGAATGGCCCGTGCAGTCAAAGCGGACGGCGGCGACGAGGTGGTATACGTCTCTTCCGGGGAGGGCGCCACTAGTGAAGGTGAGTTCTTCGAAGCGTTGAATTGGGCTTCACGTGAGAAACTGCCGGTGCTGTTTACGGTGCAGAATAACGATTACGCGATTAGCGTGCCCCAGACGAGCCAGACGGGTTCCGAGGTGCACCGAATCGCTCAGGGTTTTGGCATGCCTGCGCTGCGCCTGGATGGCACCTGGTTCGAGCACCTCTATGAAGAGCTGCCGCCGGTGATTGAGGCGATGCGGCACGGGGCAGGTCCCGCACTGGTGGAAGCGATGGTTGTTCGGCTTGATCCCCACTCCTCATCGGATGACCAGCGTAAGTATCGTGGCGAAACCGAGTTGCAGGCGATCACCGATCGCGATCCGATCCTCCAGACCGAACGGTACCTGTTGCG
>PKWK01000103.1 GCA_003133205.1 Granulicella sp.
CATTCTTCAGCAGCACCACCGACTCCAGCGCCATCTTCTCCGACACCGCCCGGTCCCGCTCTGTATTCCACGGCTCCGGCGAGTCCTTGATCGTCGAATACGCCACCATCTCCGACGGATCGAGCAGCCCCAGCCGCAGCGTCACGCGGAACTTCGGCCGCAGCAGCTCGTCGATCTCCTTCTCCGTCACCGACCCATCCTTGACGGCCGCCTTCACCTCATCGGCGTACGCCTCAAGAAACTGATTGATCCCAGCCTTCAAACTCGCCACCACCGCGTCCTTCTGAGTCGCAAACCGCTTATGCGAAACCACCAGCTGCTTCACCGCGCCACCATCGCTCGAGAGCACATCCACGCCCCACTGGTCCCGGACGATGCTCTTCAGCACCGGATTCACCGCCATCGGCGTGCCGTTCCACGCGTTGTACGAGGCCATCACCCCCTTCGCCCCACCCTCCAGAAATCCCATGCGAAACGGAACCGAGTAGTACTCCCAGAACAGCCGCTGGTCGAAGTTCGACGACGAGCTGGTGCGAAACATCTCATTGCTGTTCGCCAGAAAGTGCTTCAGGAGTGCCGCCGCTTGCCAATACTTCGGATCGTCTCCCTGCAGCCCCTTCGCGAACGCGACCACCATGGTCCCGTTGAAGAACGGATCCTCGCCATAGACCTCTTCGCTCCGCCCCCAGCGCGGATCGCGAGCAAGATCCGCTTGCGGTCCCCACAGCATCAGCATCTGCCGGTGATATTTCTCCGTCTGCGTGATGAACCGCGCCTCGTACCCTTCCACCCCGCCCGCCTGGCGCACCAACTCCGGGTCCCACGACTCCCCCATGCCCGGAGGCTGCGGAAACTGCGTCGTCGTGATGGCCGCACGCTGCGCATTGCCGCCTCCGCGCTGCACCACCCCATGAATCCCCTCCGAGCTGCCGAAGCTCGGCACGCCCAGGCGCGGCACCGCCGTTCGCGTTCCCAGGCAATCCATCTTCTCGTCCAGCGTCATCCGCGCAAGCAGGTCGTCGATCCGCTTCTCCATCGGCACAGCCGGATCGCGGAACGGTGGAACAGATTGCTGCGCCCTCGCCGGAACCAGCGCCAGCACACAAAGACCAAATACAGTTACAAACCGCTTCCCCATCATGACCATCGACCGCAATCCTCAAGGCGAGCCGGCGCAACACCACACCGCCCGTCATCCGCGCAACAAGCCTACAGCAACTGTCAGAAATGCGGTTGGGCTAAGCGTCGGCATCGTCAGAACGCTGTGACTCAGCAGGGACACCCAAACTCGAACTTGCCGAAATGCAGACTTGAACGAAGCCGCTTTGCGAGCGGCAGACGCTTTCGCGTGAGGCTGGGCGGGCGGTTGTGGCGTTGCGGTAGGTTGTGTCGCAGAGGAGGGTATCTCTGTGACCCATTTACGTCAGATCATGCTTGAGGAGNNGAGCACTTTGCCCGGCACTTCCATCGTGCTCCCGACCAGTTAGGCCCGGAGCACATTCGCCAGTATCAGGCAGCCATGTTCCGCGAGTGGAAGCTGTCGCAGAACACGGTATCGCAACGTCTTGGCGCTCTGCGCTTCTTTTACACTCAGGTGTTGAAGCAGACCTGGAGCACTGCCGAGACGCCCTATCCGAAGAAGGTTCTACACCTGCCGCAGGTGCTCAGCCGGGAAGAAGTCGCTCGTCTGATCGATGCAGCCCAGACACCCGTCTATCGCATTCTGCTGATGACGCTGTATGCCACCGGTGCCCGTCGAGCCGAGGTGGCACATCTGAAGATCAGCGACATCGACANNGTCATGCTCAGCCCGAAGCTGCTCGATGCGCTGCGCATCTACTGGCGCGGACTGAAGCACAAGCCGTCCACCTGGTTGTTTCCCGGTGGATGCGGGCGCACCGCGAGCCGTCCCATCGACACCAAGGTTGTCTGGTTGGCCTGCAGGCACGCCGCCGAACGAGCCGGTCTTAAGCACAGGCACATCCATCCCCACACGCTGCGTCATTGCTTTGCCACACACATGTTGGAAGGCGGAGCCGACCTGCGCACCATCCAGATGTTGCTGGGACATCGCGATCTCGAAGAGACCACGATCTATCTTCATCTCTCGCATCGCCACCTCAGCGCAACCGCCAGTCCGCTGGACGCGCTCACCCTGACAGCACCGGGAGAACAGATACGCCGCACATAGACCGGCCTCCGCTGGAGATGGCCGATATTGTTCGCGCTGCCGGGCAGAGCTTCATTGAACGCAGCCGTCGCTGGATCACCTGGCAGCATCGGAAGGTCCTGCTCGCGATCACCCGCTGCCGCACCGCCGCTCTCGGCGGCCATCGCGATCGCTGCTCCGCCTGCGGGCATACAACGGCCATCTCCTATAACTCGTGCCGTAACCGGCATTGCCCACGATGCCAGGCGAACGCGCGTGTGCGCTGGCTCCAGGCACGCGAACGGGAACTGCTGCCCACCCGCTACGTGCACCTCGTCTTCACCCTGCCGCGTGAACTCGCTCCGCTCGCACTCCAGAACAAGCGCGTGATCTACAGCCTGCTCTTCCAGGCCAGCGCCGCAACCCTGCTGGAGATCGCTCGCGATCCCCGCCACCTCGGCGCGGAGATCGGCTTCTTCAGCGTGCTCCATACCTGGAACCAGCGGCTCCAGTTTCATCCCCATGTCCACTGCGTGGCCGCCGCTGGCGGCCTCGCTCCCGACCACACCCGTTGGATCCCGTCGCGCCGATTCTTCCTGACCGTCAAGGCACTCAGCCATGTCTTCCGTCGCAAGTTCTGCGACGAACTCCGTGAACTATTCCAACAGGACAGGCTCCAGT
>PKWK01000404.1 GCA_003133205.1 Granulicella sp.
GGACCTACCAACACCTGATGAGCGTGAACGGAAATTTTCAGGATATAAGCCGTGCCGATCTGCTGGAAGTTGCAGACCGCTTCGGTGTTCGCCGGCCGCAAGATGCCCTGGCAGACGTTCGAGCGGCCCTCGCTAATTGGTCGAGCTTCGCGAAGGATGCTGGAATCCCATCCTCTCTCAGGGACAGAGTGGCGCAAGATCTTCTTCCAGTATGAGGGAGAGGCATCTTCGATCGGGATTCTGGCAGTTTGCCAGACGGAGGGTCCCGCTTCGAAGAAGGGAGAGAGTGGATTGCCTTTCGCGCTCACTCGCTGGAGCGGCTTCAGTTCCCCTCCTCAGGCCCGTTCCTGCGCGCAACACTGGCCTCTGGAAGTAAGTTTCTACACTTTGAGTGAACACCGAAGCCAGGTTTTTTACTTAGAGGGTCTGCCCCGTCGGGCGGCGAAGGGACCTCACCCAGCCAACATTTGCGGGACATCCTGCAGGCAGAATCTACAAAGGCGCCCGCGATCCCAATCACGTTTCCCCGGAGTGCCACCCCCATTTCCTGCTACCGGTTTGCTTCCACGTGCAGTCGGGACCACCACAGAGGCACCCGCCCGCCGCCCGCGGGCTGCCACGTGCGCCCCGCCCGCCGATGTTCGCCCGCAAGCGCTTTTCCGGGTCAAAACTTTGGCCTTCTGTCTGCCAATTAGGGGGGACCGAGTAATCACCTTTCCAAAATTTGTCCGAGCCAAGTGACTGTTTTATAGAATGCTTACGGAGTGCAGGCGTGTAGGATGTTAGTCGTTTGAGAATTCTCTGCCTTTGCCTTTGCCGCTTCTTCTTCCCGGAGAAGCCGTTGGTAGGCTGTAAAGCTCAGAAATCCTTCGTACTTGGGAACAAGCCCCAAATAGTAACCGATCAATCATGCCGAAATCTATGTAGTTTGTTGGCCAGCCAAGGTCCATTAACTGTGCGGCACCTTCCCGATATCTGGGCAGTTCGGATGCTGGAATGCTGAGTAGCTCCATCATGTTGTTCATAGGCGGCGAGTTGATTCTGCTTATCTTCTGGCATAGTGCAGATTGTAGCCGGTGCGTCACATTGATTGAAGCCGGATCGGCCCGCAGACAGATTGCCCCTGGTGACAGCAATGTTGGGTCTGCCCCTTCACCTGGCGAAGGGCGATTTTCCGGCAAAGTAAGGGCCTTTGGGAGGCTGAAATCGGTAGCCACCGGGCCGTCTTGTCGACCGGCGAGAATAAGGGACAGCGCGTTGCCGCGCCGCCCACACCCTCAGTCAAACATCCGCGCGGTGTTCTGCAGATCGGTTGAGCGAGAAAACGCACCCCGTCCGGCATTTGAGCCTGCGCTTGTTGGCCTGCAATGCATCTGAAGCTGGCTATATTGATCTGTGGTCAGAGAGAGAAAGACGCCGCCCCGTCCGGTTGCGATCGCCAGATCAAGCGCCTGTCGGCTCTCCACGTTCGACAAGCCGCTCCCCCGATCCACAAGCGCTACCACCTCCTCAGCTGTTGCCAGGTTCAGCGTCCGAGGCAGTAGAGTCTGGAGGTCTTTTTCCAGAAACTGGCACCGCCAGCGGCCGCGGTGAAATTGAAAGGACATGTAAACATAAACACGGTGCCGAGCATGCATGTCTGACGGAAAAGAGACCTGGGCGACGAATGGGAGAAGTTTGGCACAGGACAATCCCGGCGGACGAGCCGTAGTTGAGGCCTTCTGCAAGGGGAACTTCGGAAAAGGCAGGATCTTGCCTGATGATTGTTCCTCCAAGCCTGCAAACACAGAATCGATCAGCCACTGCGGCGCGATCGCAATCGCCGCATCCGATAGCGCAAAAAATGGCTATCCATGACTGGCTTCAGGGTAGGTACGGCATAATGAAGAACGGGAGGAAGCATGAAAACGTTATCGCGCCGCGATTTGCTGAAGACTAGCCTGCTGGCGCCTGCCGCCGTGGCAGCTCAAGGGATGGGGCCGATGGGTGCCGCAATCGAGGCAATCTCCCAGCAGACGCGTCCGCATCCTGTAAACGCAGTACCGAATCCCTCAGCATCCGGCACTTACCGCGAGCGGCTTCTGCTCGATTTCGGCTGGAGCTTTCACTTAGGTAACTCCAACGATCCCGTCAAGGACTTCGGCTTCGGCAACGGCCGCACCGGCAGCTTCCAGAAGACCGGCTCCTTTCTGCCCGCCGGCACTATTGGCTTTGACGATAGCGACTGGAAGGCAGTGGACCTGCCCCATGACTGGGCCGTCGAATTGCCGTTTCAAAACGATCCGGCGCTGGCCAGCAAGGGCTTTTACCCCCTCGGCCGTAATTACCCCGAGACCAGCGTCGGCTGGTACCGGCGCGTCTTCGAACTGGAAGCGGCGGATGCGGGCAAGCGGATTTCGCTCGAATTTGACGGTGCCTACCGTGAGACCGTGGTGGTCTTCAACGGCTTCTACATCGGGCGGCACAGCGGCGGATACGATCCCTTCCGTTTCGACGTGACGGACTTCGTTAATCACGGCGGCCGCAACGTGCTGCTGGTGCGCGTGGACGCCACTTCTAGCGACGGCTGGTTCTACGAGGGCGCCGGCATCTACCGGCACGTCTGGCTGGTGAAGACCAACCCGGTGCATGTGAAGCAATGGGGGACGTTTGTCTCCTCTGAGATTCGCTCCAACTCGGCAGTGCTCTCCATCCGCACCGAACTCAGCAACAGCAGCTATGAGGCAAAGAACGCCCGCGTTGTCTCCACCGTGCTTGACCCCGTGGGCAAAGAGGTGGGCAAGGACGTAACTGCCACGGTATCCATTGAAGCCGACGGCGAGCAGACGTGCGAGCAGAAGGTGACCGTGAGCCAGCCTAGGCTCTGGTCGCTCGAGGAGCGCAACCTCTACACCCTGGTCTCCGAAGTCCGCGTAGGCGGCGATGCTGTGGACCGCTACGAGACTCGGTTCGGCATCCGCTCCATCCACTTCGACGCGGACAAGGGCCTGCTGCTCAACGGCAAGCCGGTGAAGGTGAAAGGGACCTGCAACCACCAGGACCATGCCGGGGTGGGCGCCGCGGTGCCCGACGCTGTGCAGTACTACCGCATCCGCAAGCTCATTGAGATGGGCTCGAATGGCCTGCGGACCTCGCACAACCCGCCTACGCCGGAGTTGCTCAACGCCTGCGACGATCTGGGCATGCTGGTCTTCGACGAGACGCGCATGATGTCGTCGAATCCTGAAGGTCTGAGCCAGTTTGAAAACCTCGTGCGACGTGATCGTAACCACCCCAGCGTCTTCTTGTGGTCGATGGGGAATGAGGAGCGGACGGCAAACCTCGACAAGGGAGTGGGTATTCTGACGGCCATGAAGGCCGTGGCCACGCGGCACGACGGCTCGCGGCCTGTCTCGATTGCGCCCACGGGCGCCATCGGTACTGGTGGCCTTGCCGTCTGCGACGTCGTGGGCTACAACTACGCTGATCCGCAGGCCGAGGCCTACCACAAGGCGCATCCCGACAGGCCGATCATCGGCACGGAGACGGTGAGCGCTGTGGGGACGCGCGGCATCTACATCACTGACCCCGACAAGGGTTTTGTCAGCGCCTACGATCCGTACACCACCACCGGGCGCGCGTCGGCGGAAGGCTGGTGGCGCTTCTGCGACGAGCGTGTGTGGCTGGCCGGCGGGTTTGTGTGGACCGGCTTCGACTATCGCGGCGAGCCCTCGCCCTATGCCTGGCCCAACATCAGCTCGCAGTACGGCATCATCGATACCTGTGGATTTCCCAAGGACACCTTCTTCTATTACCAGTCGTGTTGGACCATGCAACCGGTGTTCCACCTCTTCCCGCACTGGAACTGGCCGGGCTACGAGGGCAAGGAGATAGCCGTCTGGGTTCACTCGAACATGGACAAGGTCGAGCTGTTGCTCAACGGCCAAAGCCTGGGCATGCAGGAGTTGAAGAAGGACCAGCATCTGGCCTGGAATGTGAAGTACGTCTCAGGCGTCATCGAGGCCCGCGGCTACAAGGATGGCAAGCTGGCCCTGACCGCCCGGCGCGAGACCACCGGCTTGCCCGCCGCACTGGTGATCACCCCCGACCGCAACCAAATCGCCGCGGATGGGGAAGACGTAGCCATGTTCGCAGTGGAGGTGTTCGATGCGCAGGGACGCCTTGTTCCGGTAACCAGCAACAACGTCACGTTCAAGATCAGCGGCTCAGGCCGTCTCATCGGCGTGGGCAACGGCGACCCGACGGACCACGACTCCGACAAAGGCTCTTCGCGCAAGGCCTTTGGCGGCCTGTGCATGGCCATCGTCCAGTCCACCAAGTCCGCCGGTTCCATTTCTGTTGAAGCCACTTCGCCTGGACTGTCTTCGGCCAGCGTCACCATTGACGCCAAAGAGGTCAAGCTGCGCCAGCAGGTGGCCCCATGGGAGCGCACGGCACCCAAGGGCTCCGGAGCCACCGGCCTTTGGCGGCCGGAGCAGGATGGTGCCTCGCAGATCTTCATTCTTCAGCAGGACGGCAACACGCTCACCGGAACCGCGGAAGGCGTCTCCGGCGACTGGGCCGGCGGCGTCGATGCGGCTGCTCCGGTCCTTGACGGAAAGGTAGACGGCAGTTCGGTCAGCTTCAAGGTTGGCACTGCCACGTATGCGGGCACAATGAAGGGCGACCAAATGGAACTGGTACGCACTCTGGTTCCGGGTCCGCAGCGGCCCACAGCCGAGGAGAAGACGGCGGAGCTGCGCCCGGCCATTGGGCCCGCACCCGATGGATCAGACCCCTCCCGCAGCCCCTTCTACCGTCCCTCGGGCCCTGTCCCGGTGGTGCTGCACCGGGTTCAGCGATAACCGCTCCGCAGAGCCGGTGGCGGGCTCGGTTGGACCCGCCGCCGATTCTGCATAGGGACAAATCATCGATAACTGTTGGGGCATTTTCTGTTTCTCCAGATGATCTAATTATGCCGGTGTTAACATTGGCACCTGACATGTGATCGTGAGGACACCAAGCCCCAGTCACCGCAGTGCGGCTTGTTCAGTTCAGATCAGCACAAGCAGAGCAGAGCTGTGCCGGAGAGCAGGTCGCACCTGCTCTCACACCTATTACACGCCACGATGATGACAGAGATTGTGGAGCGGACATTGTGGGTGAGGAGAAATGTGAGCACGGCAGCGCCGAGAGCAAAGTAAACGAGGTAACCCGCCAGACGGTCGGCGGTCTTCTGTATGGGCGCGCGCGAATGCTCGGCACGCTCAACCGCCTCAATGATCTTGCCGAAGGCCGTCTCGTTTCCCAATCGGTCGGCCCGGACCTGAAGGCTTCCAGCCTGGTTAATGGTGCCAGCAAAGACTTCGTTGCCAGCAGTCTTTTCCCTGGGCATCGGTTCGCCCGTAATGGCCGCCTCTTCCACGAACGACTGTCCACTGACCACCTGGCCATCGACCGGAATGCGGCTCCCAGGACGGATCAGGACGATCTCGCCGGGAAGGATCGTCGGTGGGGTCGTTGTGGGCATAGAGGATGTGGTTTGAGCGCCAAGATCGCAAGGGTTCTGGATTACCCCCGAATCACGGACTGTCCGGCGGCTTGCTGGACCTAAGCCAACTCGTAAGAACTGATTCCGCACAAGCGCAAGCGCTGTTGTGCTAGACTCCTGCTCATGCCTCTCATACTCATTCTCGTCATCCTCCTGCTACTATTCGGCGGCGGCGGCTACTATATGGGCCCCGGGCTCGGCTATTATGGCGGCGGCGGCCTCAGCCTCGTTCTGCTGCTGGTGATTCTCTATCTGCTGTTTGGGAGAGGTCGGCGGCTTTAGAGAGAAAGATGCATTGGCCTCTGGGACCGAGGGGCCGGGAACATCCATATCGATGAGCCAGTTATGTGGGGTGGAGAATAACAGGCATCCTCCGATGCCGGTCTATTTGACAGCCACTCGAGGCGGAAGGACAGGCTGCGATATCGCGCCCGCTAATTCTTGCCGGTGAGTGTCTGAAATAGAAAGATTGTCGCCGCGCTCGTCACCACGAAAGTTACGACCCAACCGGATACAAGAAGAATCGGGTTGAGCGGTTTTCGCTTCATTGCAGTGCGGTTGCCGGCAATCAACATCATCATCGTTAACGTAATGGGTGTCGCAAGACCTCCGACGATCGAACTGAAAAACAGCAACTTAATTGGTGGCACGCCCGCCAGTGCGATGCCAGAGCCAACAACAAGTACTGCGATCAGAGTCACATAAAATTTCTTTGCGCGCCATAACTTCTTATCGATGCCACCACCCCAGCCGAACATCTCGCTCACGACGTAGGCGCTGGTTGCGCTGAGCACTGGAATAGCAATCAGCGCCGAGGCCAGGAGACCGATGCCAAAAAGAAGAGAGGCCCAATGGCCCGCAAACGGCGTCAGTGCATTGGCGGCATCCTCCGCTGTTTGCACAACTTTGTGGTGCACCCCGAGCGTCGCGCCCGTCGCAATCAGAATGAACCAAAAGCTAG
>PKWK01000370.1 GCA_003133205.1 Granulicella sp.
CAGCCTCAGGCTTGTGTCTCCCCAAAGCTCCAAAGAAACCATAACTCCAGCGTTTTGAAGATCTTGCAAATCATCTCCTTTTTTTTCAAGATCTTGCAAATTCGATAGCCGGTAAGTGGTTTGTTTGGAAGATCATGCACCAATCGATACCCACGGGGGTACACCATGCCGGCACCAATTCCAGACGTCACTCGCGACCAGCAATGCCACCACTACCAGGCCCCAAGCGGCCAGCGCTGCGGCTCGCCCGCCATCAAAGGCGAATATTACTGCTACCACCACCACATCACGAAAGCCAACCGCAGAAACCAGCGCGTCCTCATCGATCCCGAGATCACCCGCATGGAAATCCCGGTCATCGAGGACCGCGCCAGCATCTTCGTCGCCCTCGCCGCCGTCCTCCACCGCCTCGCCGAGAACACCATCGACACCCGCCGCGCCGGCCAGATGATCTACGGCCTCCAGGTCGCCATGCAGGCCCTCCCACCCGCACCCGCGGTCCAAACCCAGCCCCCAGCCGAGCAATCAGCATCTACCGGCCCCAGCCCCTGCCATCACCCCGCAGTCCAACCTGCAACCTGCAACTCGCAACCTGAAACCAACCCGCAACCTGCAACCCCGCCGTCCGGCCCTGCAACCATCCCCATCAGCAAGGAGAGTCTCCTCTACTTCCTCCGCTCGCGCCACTGCGCCAGCTGCAACGCCGAACTATTCCCCGCCTCCGAACTCACCGAGCGCCCTAATCCCGGCGCTCCGCCAGAGGTCATCGAAGAATCCAGACCCGCCCTGCCCGCCCCACAACCTGCAACTGACAACCTGCAACCTGCAACTGTCCTACCCACTCTTCAGGCCGTCGCCGAGAACCAGCCGCAACTACAGCCGCTTCAAGTACGCCTTCGCCGCGTCCAGCTCCGGAAACAGCCGCTCCTCAGCCTGAAATGCTTTGGAGTGCACGCACCGCCGCCCCGCCTTCACCCGCACCGGATGCTTCAGGTGCAGCATCTCGTGGTACAGCAGGTACTCCACCGCGCAACGCGGCGTGTCCGGACGGTCGAACACCCGGCTGACCATAATCGTGTTGTGCGCCGCATCATAGTGGCCCAGCATCCGGCGAGCATGATGCGCGCTCCACGTCAGCGTAGGCCGCCCAAGCAGCCCGTAGAAGAATCTCGTGTTTAGACTCTCGAAGACCTCGTCGAGATCGTAGTGATGACCCTTCGGCGAGACAATCATCTTGCGCCCGCGGGTCTGGCGAATATGCTCGGCCTGCCGCGCCACCGCCTCCGAGGACACATATCGCCGATAGCGATCGGCATGCACACGCGCGATCGGCAGCTTTTTGTACAGCTTGGCCAGCAGAATGTGAGCGATGGCTTGGTGGACCGACTCCGGCGCATGCTCCAGCAGGTCGGACAGCCGCACATGCAGCCGCCCCTCGCGCAGCCGAATCGTCGTATTCAGCGACGTAAATCTGCGGAAGCGGATGTCGAGCGGAGGAATGGGCGCACGCGGACGAAGCTCGCGATACTCCCGCTCAAAGATTTCAGTAAGGGCTGTGGACACGCTGGATCCCAGATTAACATGCGGCGCCGGCCCGGACGAGGGCACGGATACTCTTTGCCAAAGGGCAAAGACGCCGTCGCTAAACAGGCTCACTTCGGTGCGGCTGCCCCTCCAGCAGGCGCGACCGCCGGATCCGCCGGAGGCCCTGACGCCGGGGCTGCAGGCGTGGGCGCCGCAGGAGCCGCCGGAATTACCGTAGGCTCTGTCGGCGCTGGCGCGGGTGCGGCCATCGCCTGGAGCGGATCCAGGCGCGCGACCGACGCAACCGGAACTTCGACCGCTCCAACTTTGTCCGAAACCAAGTCGTGAATGGCGGTCCGCAGATAATACTGCCCCTTCACCGGCACGCTGATCTCCTGGTGGAACGCCATGCCGCCAACCAGCAACTTGGCATAGTCGGCGGGAGTCAGATACGTGTGAAGGCGGTTGCTGGCGGTAATGAGCTTCTCTCCATCGCTGTTATAAACGAAGGTCCAGACCTCGATGGCGCAATGCCGGTTGCCGCTGGGTTCCTGGCGACAACTCACCGCGTGCGGATCCGGCACCAGGTCCACCCCATACTCCCGGTACGGGCCCTGGACCTTCACCTTCGGATCAGGATTGGTCTGATTTGTCTGCAAAGGCGCGTCTTCGGGAGGCGTGTTTGCCGGACGGATGCGCACCTTGAACAGAATCTCCGCAGGATCCGGACCGCCATGCATCATGGCCGTCGCCATCGTGGTGGGTTGGATGACGGCAGTTGCTGCCGACTGCGCGTTCAGTTTGTTCCGGTCATTGGGATCGACGGCATAGTAGCCATTTCGATAACTGAGCTTAATGTTTGGCTCATCGACCTTGATCTTGATCGTACGAAACCGTGCATCCCACTCCGTATTGGTTGGCGAATACGTCAGCGTATAGTAGTTCGAGCCATTGTCGATCGCCTTCGCCACGGCCTGGGTCAGATTGTTGGTGTTCACGTACGCCTGGCCTCCCGTGTCCTCCGCCATGGCGAACATCGTCTCGTGCTCCTGCGCCGTGTTCATCTGGAAATTCATGAGATTGGTCGCAGCGGTGGCTCCGCTGTCTACGCCAATCGTCGTATCGGTCCCGCTGGCAAAGTTCTGCGACGGGTCGGTCATCACCCCGCGCGCATCCACCGGATACACAGCCACTTGCGCGCGCGTGAGCAAGTTGTCGGTCTTGCGCACCTCCTCGTCGTTGCGCACTACCGAGTCGTTCGGGTCCTGCTCATTGACGTTGGGCTCGACGTTCAGCGGGAAGGAGCCCGAGAACCAGATCACATTCTTCCGTCCCGGGATACCCACAAGGTACCGTGCCAGAAGGTCGAATGCATTCAGCGTGTACTGCGCCCGCATATCCTGCTGAAACGATGCATTCATTGCCTGGAATCGATTGACCGAATCCACCATCTCCTGGGTCACCATGCCCTCAACCGCGGTCGGGTCATTGGCAAGAGCGTCCGAGAGCGTCGTGCTGCCGATTGGCCCGCCATTGACCGGGTCTGACAGGATCTGCGACGCCTGGGGCGCGCCCTTCGACTGCGTCAGCGCTGCCTTCAACACCTCCATATCGGAAGTGAACCCCTGCAGCATGGTCAGCTTCGTGGTCAGGCCGAAAATCGCAATGCGCGTGCCGGCAGGTGCCTTGTTCAGGTAGTCGAGCAACTGCTTGCGCGCATAAGGCTGCGCAGTCAACGGCGTGTTCAGATAGTCGAGTAGCAGTATGTTTACCGGCCCATTCACCGGCGCGGCCGACTTATTGGTGAACAGTCCCGGAGGCAGCTTGGGCGCCGGCGCAATCTGCGTATCCGAAGCTGGCGAAGGGGTGTGCTCCTCGAAATGCCGGACCGTCTGCGGCTTGTTGTTCTCCAGCAGCGTGAAGTCCGACGGCTTGAGACCGTGGACCGGGTTCCCGTGCGAATCGGAGACCACCACATCGATCACCACCAGGTTGCTGTAAGCGCGGATCGTCGTGATCTGACTCGAGTTCTGCTGCTGGCCAACCGGCGCTCCTCCCGGACCCGCTTGGATGGTGGCTGGAGGCGCAGAAGGACTCGCCTGGCCGCGCATCGGCACAGCAAAGCACACGGCTGCGACCGCAATTGCAGCAAGTGATTGGAACGGTAGTGACGGAAATAGACGATCCAACGGCGCCTCCTGCGGCTGCATGACAAGGATACACTCCGTTAGACGATTGAGATGGATCGTTTGTCGCAGCGGCAGCGACTCTATTCGGCAGTCTCCGACCGGGATATGCCGCCTGGGCGAGCGCCGTACTTCCCGATAATCAGCCCTTACTTGTTGACTTGAGGGGCGGTCGCGGCAGTTGATTCGGCAGTAGGTTGAGACCCGTCTTCCGCAGGGTGGGCGATGTGGCCCACCTGGAGCTTGACCAGTTCGGGCTGGGCAATCCTGGTCGGCCCGAGAACGGCGATTCTGGGCAGAGGACCGCGCACCATGGCAACCTCGTCGCAAGCGTAGAGGCGCGGGCAGGCCTGGCAGTCCTTGTATATCTTGTCGGGCAGTGTGGTGCGGTCGGCAATCCGAAAGCCGAAGTGGAAGAAAAAGTCGGGAATCCGGGTAAAAAGGCACACGGACACGACGCCTTGCAAATCGGCTTCTTCGAGCAGGGCGAGGAGCAAGCGGCCCCCGGCTCCCTGCCCTTTCGCCTCCGGCTTGACCACGATGGATCGAACCTCGGCCAGATGAGGGCCGTACAAATGAAGCGCGCCGCAGCCAAGAAATATCCCGCCCTCAGACTCGGCGACAAAGAAGTCGCGGACGTTCTCGCAGATCTCCGCGTAACTGCGCCGGAGCAAGGTGCCGTCGCCAGAGAGCGAGTTGACCAACTCGAAGACGTTCACCGCGTCCTGCAGTCTCGCCTGGCGCACGACCGCGCCGCCGACGCGGGTGCGCGTCGATGCGGTGGACTCGCTGGCGGCCATCAGGGAAGCCGTACTGCTCATCTAGTTATTGTCCTCCAAATTCTGCTTCGCCGCAGCCAGAGCGACGGCCACGCGCGCGCGAGCGGTACCTCCGACGACATCATGGCAATCGAGAGTCGCTTCGAGCGTGATGGCGTCGAAAAAGTCTTCGGCAAAAGCGTCTGACAAGGTGCGAAGTTCAACCAGGGTCAAGTCATTCAACTCGCGACCGCTTTCGAGACCGAGGCGTACAGCGTTGCCGATGATCTCATGCGCCTTGCGGAACGGCACGCCTTTGTTCGAGAGATAGGTGGCCGCGGCCATCGCGTTTAGATACCCGGTGGTCGCGGCTGTCTTCATGCGGTCGAAGCGGAATCGCAACGAGCGCGTGAACCCAGGCAGAACCCGAAGGATGCCGGCGGTTGTGTCCGCAGCGTCGAAGACGGGCTCCTGGCCTTCCTGCAAATCCTTGTTGTACGCGAGCGGCAGACCCTTGATCAGCACAGTGAGCGTTGTCGCCGAACCGACGAGCCGCGCGCACTTGCCGCGGATCAATTCCGTAAAGTCCGGATTCTTCTTCTGCGGCATCGCGCTCGATCCAGTCGAGAAGGCTTCGGGCAGATCAAGGAATCCAAACTCTGCCGTGGAATAAAGGGTGAGCTCTTCGGCGAAGCGCGAGATGTGAATGCCAAGCGTGGCCAGAGCCTGCGTGAACTCAAGCATGAAGTCACGGTCGCTGGTTGCATCCATGCTGTTGGGCGTAGGACCGTCGAAGCCCAGGGCTTCGGCGGCAATTGTCCGGTCGAGCGCAATCGTCGCACCGGCAACTGCGCCCGACCCGAGAGGACACAGATTCATGCGCTTGCGTGCGTCCACGAGGCGAGTGCTATCGCGCTCAATCATGCTCGAATATGCAAGCAGCCAGTGCGCTACGAGGACAGGCTCCGCCCGCTGCAGATGCGTGTAAGAAGGCATCACGGAATCGCCCGCTCGTCCGGCGAGTTCCACAAGGGCGGACGCCCACTCGCGCAGGCCTTTCACCGTCACGCCGATTGCGTCACGCACGAACAAGCGCATGTCCGTGGCAATCTGCTCGTTGCGGCTGCGCCCCGTATGGAGCTTCAGCGCAAGATCGCCGATCAGCTTCGTCAGTTGAAGCTCCACAAAGTGGTGAATGTCTTCGGCGTGAGGAGAAGAGGCGACGAGATCAGCGTCCGACCTGCCGAAGACTTCCTCGCCAGCATATTCGTGGCCGAGCTTGAGATTCTCCTGGACGGCGAAGTGGGTCCTCAGTTTGACCAGAATCGGATCGTCATCGGCCAGAGCGATGCGCGCGTACTTCACATGGTGACTGAGAAATTCGGGCTGTTTGCGAAGCCAGCGACGGATGAGCCCTGGCGTCGCGCCTAACTCGGCAGCTAGCCGCCTGGGGCTGATCACGCCAGGTTCATCCGGGGTGAAATCTGCCGTAATATCTCCGACTCCGTCCAGGCCGTCGACCATCATTTCGAGTTCGGCATCGGTGAGGATGCCCGCGGCAGCAATCATCCGGGCATGCGCCTTCGAGGCCGCAACCTCTTGCGGAAGAAGTCGCACGTCGAACGGAAACGAGCGTTGCCATTGCTCGAACGCGCGATCGAGCGGTTCACGGAAGCGGCCGGACCACATTTTGCTTCCGGCCGCTTCGTGCTGAGTTGCTTCGCTCACTTCGCGAGTTCCTTTTCCTTCAGCTTGCCCATCACCTGAGCGCGAACGCGGGCGGGAAGACCAAGTATCTTGATGAATCCGGCGGCGTCCTTCTGGTCGTAACTCTCGCCCATGGTGAACGACGAAAGATCGACGTTGTAGAGCGACACTGGCGACTGGCGGCTAACAGACGACACATTGCCCTTGTAGAGCGCGAGCTTGACCGATCCGGTTACATTCTCCTCGGCCGTGGTGAAGAAGGCGTCGAGAGCTTCGCGCAGTGGCGTAAACCACAGTCCGAAGTAGACCAGTTCGGCGTACTTCAGCGCGAGCGTCTCCTTGAAGTGCGCGGTTTCGCGATCGAGCGTCAGCGATTCAAGCTGCCGAATCGCTTCGAGGATGAGCGTGCCGCCGGGCGTCTCGTACGCGCCGCGCGACTTCATGCCAACGAAGCGGTTCTCGACGATATCGATGCGGCCGATCGCGTTGCGGCCGCCAATCTCGTTGAGCAGCTCGACGAGTTGGACGGGCGGAAGCTTCTGCCCATTCACCGAAACCGGCGTGCCGCGCTCGAAGCCAATCTCGACGAACTCCTCGCGATCGGGCGCTTCTTGCGGGGATTTGCTCATGCGCCACGTGGTGGGGTCGACGGGCTTGTCGGTGCCTTCGAGTTCCCCGCCCTCGTGGGAGACGTGCCAGAGGTTGCGGTCGCGCGAGTGGATCTTGGTGCGTGAGGCCTCGACCTCAACATGGTGCGCCGCAGCGTAGTCGAGACAGTCTTCGCGCGAGACAAGCGCCCACTCGCGCCACGGTACGATCACCTTGAGTTGCGGCGCGAGCGCCTGGAATGCGTGTTCGAAGCGGACCTGGTCATTTCCCTTGCCCGTCGAGCCGTGCGCCAGCGCAGTCGCGCCTTCGGCCAGCGCGACCTCGACCTGGTGCTTCGCAATGACAGGCCGTGCGATAGACGTTCCGAGCATGTATTTGTGCTCGTAGACTGCGCCCGCCCGGACGGTGGGGAAGACATATTCGCTGAGAAATTCTTCGCGAAGATCCTTCACGATGGCCTTCTTGGCGCCAGTCTTGTACGCCTTCTCCACGACAGCGTCGAGGTCTTCGCCCTGGCCCACATCGGCGATGAACGCAATGACATCGTAGCCATAGTTTTCATTCAGCCACGGAATGATGATCGAGGTGTCGAGACCACCGGAGTATGCGAGGACTACTTTTTCTGCCATTACGTTTCCCTTCTTTCGCGGCGCCTTGAGTATGTGCGCGGGTTAGCGGGCGAGCTTAGCTAGGTGCGTTTGCGCGCCTGAATTCCGCGGTCACGCGCATTCGAAATACGCTTCGCGCCGCCAAGCAGCATCAGCAACAGCGCCTTCTGGGCGTGCATGCGGTTCTCTGCCTGGTCGAACACAACAGACTGCGGCCCGTCGAGAACAGCATCCGTCACCTCGGCGTTACGGTGCGCAGGCAGGCAGTGCATAAAGACGGCATCCTGCCGCGCGTGCGACATCAGCACCTCGTTCACCTGGTACGGCTTGAAGATCGGCGCACGCTTCGTCGCCTCGTGCTCAAAGCCCATACTGGTGCACACATCGGTGTAGACAGCGTCCGCTCCGGTGACTGCCTTGACTGGGTCCTGCATAAAAGTGATGCTGCCGCCAGTCTGTTCGCTGATCTCGATCGCCTTATGGATGATATCCAGCTTCGGCGCGAAGCCCTTGGGACTCGCAACCGTACAGTGCACGCCAAGTTGCGCGGCTGTCAGCATCAGCGAGTGGCAGACGTTATTGCCGTCGCCAACGTACGTGAAGCGCAAGCCTTGAGCTGAGCCGAAGCGTTCCTCCAACGTGAAGAAGTCGGCGATAGCCTGGCACGGGTGCTCGAGGTCGGAGAGTGCATTGATTACCGGAACCTTGGAGCAGGCAGCCATCTCGGTGATGGTGTCGTGCGAGTAGGTGCGCAGCACGATCACGCTCATCCAGCGTTCGATGTTGTGCGCCATGTCGGGCAGCGACTCACGTTCGCCAAGCGGCGATTGCGTCTGGTCAACGAAGACGGCGTTCCCGCCAAGCGTGTTGATCGCGGCCTCGAAGGTGAGACGTGTGCGCAGCGATGCCTTCTCGAAGAACAGCACCATCTGGCGGCCGTCGAGCGCGTGGCGAAAGTCGTCAGGATTGCTCTTAACCGCGTGCGCAAGCTCCATGACGGCCGCCATCTCCTCGACGGTCAGGTCGGCGATGGAGCAGAGGTCGCGCCCGCACAGACGTTTGGCAGCCTCCGAGAAGGCGACATCCGATTGGATGCCGAGCGAAGCCGCCTTCGCAGGACGTGTCTGCTCCGGAGTGGCGTCCGGTTTCGGGCTGATCGTTACGGTTTTGCTACCCATGGGAATGTTCTCCTGCCGGCGCGGGGCCGGCCAATGCTGCACTGGTCGAAGTAAGGCTCGTGAGAATTTCATCGAGCGCCGCGATTGCTGTATCCACGTGTTTGCGCTCAAGGATGTACGGAGGGAGGAATCGCAACACGGTTTCGCTGGTGCGATTGATGATAATGTGCTGGGCCATCATCCCGGAAGCTGCTCGGGTGGCCAGGTCGGCCGAGTCGAGTTCCAGGCCAAGCATCAGACCCATACCCCGCACTTCGGTGACGCAATCGTGGCGCTGGCGAAGCGATTCGAGTTGCTGCTTGAAGTAACCGCCCACTTCACGAACGTGGGCGAGCGTGTTGGACTGCTTCATGGTATCGATGACAGCAATGGCAACCGCGCAGGCAAGCGGCCCGCCGCCGAATGTAGTGCCGTGCATGCCGGGCGTGAAGGCGCGCGCAGCTTCCTCCGTGCATAGCATTGCGCCCATCGGCAGGCCATTTGCAATCGGCTTTGCCAGCGTCGTGATGTCCGGCAAAATGCCGTAATGCTGATAGGAAAACCACTCGCCCGTGCGCCCCATGCCGGACTGAATCTCGTCCACCAGCAGAAGCGCGCCGGTGGAATTGCACAGTTCCCGCGCGGCCGCGAAGAATTCCTGGCTGACAGGACGGATGCCGCCCTCGCCCTGGATCGCTTCAATGCAGATACCGCATACCTCGTTCGAGAACTTCGCACGCAGATCGGCGACATTATTAAAACGAACAAAGTTGACGCCCGGCATCACCGGCTCAAACGGCTCGCGGTACTTCTCCTTGTGTGTGGTCGCGACCGCGCCAATCGTCCGGCCGTGGAAGCTATGTTCCATCGCAAGAAAATCCGTCCCGATGCTCTTCCCCTGCGAACGTAACACGCCGGCGTGTGCGCGTGCGAGCTTCAGCGCGGCCTCCCAGGCTTCCGTGCCGGAGTTGCAGAAGAACACCCGGTCGAGCCCGCTGATCTCGGTCAGTCGCACTGCGAGTTCGGCAGTGTGCTCGTGGTAAAAGAGGTTCGATGTGTGCAGCAGGCGCTTGGTCTGCGCCACGATCGCCGCCTCAACCGCGGGATGCGCGTAGCCTAGCGCCGTGACGCCGATGCCGCTAAGCAGATCGAGGTAGTCAATGCCCTGCTCGTCGCGCACATAGACTCCGTTGCCCTCCACGAAGAGAACCGGGTTGCGTTCATACGTATTGAGGATCAGCTTTTTCTCCGCTGCCTGGATCGATGCAAGCTTCATGTGACCTTCACTCATGCGACCATGACCTCCGTTCCATCGTTGACCTTGGTCGTGCACAGGTCAGGTAGTAGATGTACCGATTCCGCGGGCAGGATACGAACTCGCTTCACCCCGTGGGTGAGTGCGTCGCGGCAAGCGTTCAGCTTCGGCAACATGCCGCCCGAAACCACCATCTGCCGCTCCAACTCTGGAATCTGCTTCAGCGATAGCCAGCGTATCACCTCGCCGTCTGCTCCTTTGACGCCGGGAACGTCGGTGAGGAAAACCAGCGCGTCGGCCTTTGTGCAGATGGCGCAGGCGGCCGCCATCTCGTCTGCATTGATGTTGTAATACTCGCCATCAAATCCCAGCGCAATCGACGAGATCACTGGAACCGCGTCCATCTTCCAGATCGCTTCCAGCCATAGCGGATCGGTCGCGGCAATCTCGCCAACGAACCCAAGATCGGGCACGGTCTTCTTCTTGCGCGCGCGGAAGACGTTGCCGTCGCCCCCGGCAAGTCCCATCGCGGACTGCCCATGAGTGCGTAGCGCCGCCACCAGTGACTTATTCACCCGCCCGGCCAGCACCATCAGCGCGGCGTCGCGAGTCTCGGCGTCGGTTACACGCAGGCCCGAGATAAACTCACTCGTCTTGCCCATCTGAGCAAGCGTCGCCGTCAGTTGCTTGCCTCCGCCGTGGACCACAGCCACTTGATTTCCGTCGCGCACAAGTTCGGAGATGGCTTTGCCGCACGCATGCAGCAGCGCCTTGTTCTCGATCGTCGCGCCTCCGAGCTTTACTACGTATTTCACTTCAGGCCCTCCGCTTCGTTCCAGCCGCACATGAGGTTCATATTCTGTACCGCCTGGCCCGATGCACCCTTCAGCAGATTGTCGAGACAAGAAACCAGCACCAGTCGCTTGCCGTCTTTGCCCAGTTCGAAGCCCAGATCGCAGTAGTTTGTGCGGACAACATGCTGAATCTGAGGCAGGTGCGGCGTGGCGTGAATGCGGACCATGGGGCTTGTCGCGTAGAACGCGCGCAGACATGCCTCAATCTGTTCCGGCTCGGTGCGCTCCGCAAGCCGCACGTAGATCGTCGAAAGAATCCCGCGCGGAATAGGCAGCAAATGCGGCGTGAACTGAATCTGTTCCGACGTGAGTCCAAGCTGCTCCAGCATTTCGCCGGTGTGGCGATGACCGAAGACTGCATATGCCGAAAGATTGTCGGCCGCATACATGAAATGAGTCTTCGCGGTGGCGGCTTTACCTGCGCCGCTGACCCCGGACTTGGCGTCGCAAACGATGCCGTGGTCGAGATCGACGAGTCCTGCGCGCAGCAAGGGCGCAAGCGCGAGGATGATCGACGTGGCATAGCAGCCGGGATTGGCAACCAGGCGCGCCGAGGCAATTGCGGCCCGATGCAACTCGGGGCACCCATACACGGCTTCATCTTGTAGCGCCTGGCCAAGTGCCGGATCTGCATCGTGCAGCTTGTAGACAGCTCGGTTGGCGGGGTCATCGAGGCGCCACGCACCGCTGAGATCGATCACCCGCACCCCGTTCTCCAACCACTCCGGAGCCAACTGGCGGGAGTTCTCGTGAGGCAGGGCGAGAAAGACAATCTCCGTTCCGGCGTCGCGGATCAACTTCCAATTGAACGCATGTATCTCGGGCTGCTGCTGTCCTCCACCGAGTGCAAGTTGAGGTTGAACCTGCTCGAGCGGAACACGGCCGGTCGGCGCATCGTCGGCGATGCGGCCGAGGAAGAGCGGCTTGGTCTCGGCGAGGCGCGGATGGGCGAGCAACAACCGCGCCAACTCTCCGCCCGCATATCCGCCGACCCCCGCTACTGCCGTCCGCACGGTCGCCGTCGGCTTCTTGCCGGGCGATTGCGTTTGCGCTTCGATCTCTGTGCTGATGGCTTGCATGTCAATCAATGGATTCCTTCAATAGATGCCGTGTCGGCGAATGCGAACTTCCTATTCTGATGAATTAGCCAATATATTCTTCGATGCGGACTTTAAGCGTGCGCGCCTGGCGCTCGTCCGGGCAGATGATGAGAACCGTATCGTCGCCAGCGATGGTGCCCACCACCTCCGGCCAATCTTCGTAGTCGATGCCGGCGGCGACGGGCTGGGCGGCACTTGTGCTCGTGATCAGGACCAACTGATTCATGGCCTGGCGCACCTCGATGCCGAAGCTGCCCAACACCTCGCGGATTCCGGGCAGGCTGTCCTCATCGTCTTCGAGCGGATTGCCCGGCAGAGCGTAGCCGGCTGGCCCTTTCGAAAGGCGAAGCTCGTGAATATCCCGCGAGAGCGTGGCCTGGGTAACGTGAAATCCACGGCGCGCAAGCCTGCGACGCAACTCATCCTGGCTCGGTACCGATGCCTGGTGGAGTACGTCGCGAATCGCGGTATGGCGCTGCTGCTTCATAAGTGGACCGACTGACTGACCTTGCTTTTACCTTTGCAACGAAAAGCGTAACAATCTAGAATAAAACTTTGCGGTTTCAAACGCCGCAACTCACCGGACGCGGTCCTCGCGGAACCGGCTATTGCATAAACATACATATATAGTGTATAAATATACATGGGCCTGGTCAAGGCCTGACCGCGACAATTTGCCTCTGTCCAATTACCCGGGAGTCTCCGCTCTCGCATCGCCCGACGTATAGTTAATTATGGACCCCTTTTCCGCACATTCCGAGCACGAAGCATCCGCAACGCTACTCGTTCGCGAAGCTCTGCCGTCCCCGGTCCCGATGCCTTCGCTTATCCATGAGCGCTTTGATCACGACTCCTGCGGCGTAGGTTTCGTTGCGTCGATCGATGCGGTCTCGTCGCACCTGATCCTCGAACACGCTCTCACCGCACTCGCCCGGCTCGCCCATCGCAGCGCAGTTGCCGCCGATGGCAAGAGCAGCGACGGTGTAGGCCTCATGATAGCCGTGCCAAGAGCACTTTTGCTCGACTATCCAGCAGGACGCTCGTTTACAAGGCGATGTGCGCAGGTCGCCTGCTCGCAGAGTTTTACCCTGATTTTGCGTCCCCGCAATCGTCGCGCTCTACGGCGCAACCGCAGGCTCGCTGTATGCAGCAGGACGCGCCGGCGAGCGCTTTGCGGTCCGGAACTGCGGCGCCACCGCAGTGATTGAGAGCGCAGGCGACCATGGCTGCGAGTACATGACGGGCGGCGTTGTGGTCGTGCTGGGCCACACAGGAATGAACTTCGGCGCCGGAATGACGGGCGGCCTGGCCTGGGTCTATGACGACGATGGCTCGTTCATACCAAACCTGCGCTATCACTCGGAGTTTCTTGAGGCAACGCCCTACGCCGCAGTCGAACCCGACGCACAGAATGCCCTGAAGGCGCTGATCGAAGTCCACGCCAGACGCTCAGCCAGCAGTCTCGCCAAGCGCATGCTCGCGAATTGGGAGGCGCAAGTGCAACCCTTCGTGCGCCTCACTCCCAGGCCTCAGGCGTAAACCAGCGACGCCCGAAGAAGACGCAGAACGATAACCCGGCGGCGGGATCGCGCGAAGTACGGTGGGAAAAAGGACCCTTGAGCCTTCACACCTTTAAACAGAATCGGGACGACGCGCGAGGCGCCGTCCCGGTTCTGCCCGGAACGAATCAGTTAGAAGAGGATTCGCCCTCCGACCTGGATGACACGCTGCGAGCCACCGCTTCCGGTGATTTGCCCGAACGTGCCGCTGGTGACTGAGTTCGTCGGGGCGCCTAGGTTTACGAGGTTGAAGACGTTCGAAACCTCGCCGCGAAGCTGGAAGCGTGCTTGCTCGAAGATGTGAAAGTCGCGGAACAGAGAAGCATCGACGTTACGGTATCCCGGATCTGACAACTGAGCTGGACCAACGTTTCCGAGCAAACCCAGAGGACCCACGCCGGGGCAACCGGCATCGAACCCGGGGCGGCAATATGCAGTAGTGTCAAACCACTGCTTCATCATCGCAACGCGCGAGTGGCCATTGTCGATCAAATGTGGAAACTTGCCCGCCGCGACGCTCGGGCGCTGGGTGCCTCCTCCAAAGTAGTTGTCGCTGCCGGTGGTCACCGTAAAGGGCTGACCGCTGTTTGCCGTCCAGATACCGCTGATCGACCAGCCGTTCAACGCTGTCTTCACGATTCGGTTGGAGTCGTCGAAGTAATCCGGCTTCCAGACAAAGGACATCGTCATCATGTGGCGACGATCCTGATCCGAACGCTGACGGGTCTCGAGTTGTGGATAGTTAACGTCCTGGAAGACGCCGCTCACGGCACCTGTGGCGTCGAGTGTGTTGCTTTGCAGCGTCTTGCTCCAGCTGTAGTAGCCCTTGGCGCTGATGTGGTGAGTAATGCGCTGCTCTAATGTGAGCTGCAGGGAGTTGTAATTGGAGTTCTGGTTGGAGCGAATGATATTGACGTTGCTGTAGATGGGGCTCGCTGCCGACTGACCAAAGCTCGAGTTGAGTGGCCGGCGGTTATTGATCGTGGAACTGCTGTTGGCATAGCCGCAAGCCTTGGTCGTATCGGGAGTGGTGCCGGACGTAAAGCAACTGGGGCCTGAGAGTCCAGTAGTTGGGTTGATGTTGAAGATCGGTCCATTCAGGTCGTTGTAGAGCGGCGCCTTGCGGTTGAGCGAACCAACGTAGTTGGCAGTGAGAGCAAAGCCTTTGCCGAACTGCTGCTGGAAGCCGAAGTTGATCTGCACGGAGTAGGGCCAGCGGTAGTTCGGATCGAAGGCCGAGATTGCGTTGAGCGGCAGGAACGTGGCCGAGTTGTTGGCGCGATTGAAGGCCAGGCCCGGATACGGGTTCGTCCCAGTCGGGAACTCGGTTGGATCCCCGGTATACGGATGAGTCAACGAGACAACCTTGGTGTACGAGTTGCGAACCGCATAAGGAGCGAAGTTAGAGGGGAACTCCCATTCATTTCCGGAGATGCCGCCGAAGAAGAGGCCGGCGCCGCCATGGAAGACGGTCTTGCCATTGCCGAAGGGATCATAGGCAAACCCGAGGCGAGGGGAGAAGTGATTCTTTGGCGTGAACGCACCGCCGACAGGAACCCCAGGGTCACCCGGGAAGAGCATGCCGATAGGAGCGAGTTGCGGTCCAGTCTTGCCGATGATGTTCACCGTCCCAAATGCATGCGACTGGACACCGGGCGAGAAGTTCGTCTGCATGGTCTGTGGATCGGTGGGTGCCTGCTGCCAGTCATAGCGAGCGCCGAGATTGAGAGTCAGTCTTGGAAGAATGCGCCAGTCGTCCTGGGCGAATATGCCATAGGAATACCAGCTTGCATTCGCATAGACGCTGGTGTCCTGGTTCATGCTCACCGGAGTGCCGGCGAGGAAATCCGACAAGCCGTTGGTCGTCCGCGCAGCGGACGCTCCGTTGGTCGTCGAGAAGGTGAAGGTGCCGTAGTTATTCAGCGAGGTGAGTTGAAAGTCCTTTTCCAGGCCTGCCTCGCCGCCCAGGTAGAGTGAGTGTTTGCCGCGCGTCGTGCTCAACACGTCGCGAAGACCATAGACATTGGCGCCTGCCTTGGGGCCGGTAATGGCCTGGGCGAGCGTGAAGGCCTCCACGCCACCGACAGCGATGTTGGGACGTGAGGGAATTCCAACCACGCCAAAATCGGAACCGAAGTCCGCAAGCGTGCTCGCTGGAGTCGCGATACGCCCACCATTCTGGCGCGTGTAATTTACCCAGAACTGGTTGACGGTCCGCGGGCTTACCGTCCAGGTGTCGCTCACGTTCGCATTCTGCTGCTTGTTCTCATATAGGGAGGATGTCCACGCCTGTGTAAACCCTCCAAGATTCGATGTGACCTGGTAGTTCAGCAAGAAGTAGCTGAGGGTAAGGCGATGTGCTGCCGTCAGCTGGTGCTCAGTCTTGATCAAATACTCGTCGTTTTGCTCCGGAAGCCGCGACCGGGTGCGATAGGTGTATTGCGTATCTCCAGTGCGGAAGGGCTGCTTCGCCGGAAGATTTGCCTTCAGGTACTTGATGATATTGACCGCGGTTGGATCGACCGACGGAAGCGTGTTGTTGGGATAGGGTGTCTTGGTCACCGGATTGCATACCAGGAATTTGACAGCGGTATTATCGGCTGTCGACGGTGCCTGGGTGCAGGTTGTAATGTCGGATGGCAGGTTCTCGGAGAAATTTCCGGCCATCTGGGCGTCACTCGGCAAGGCGCCGCCGTAATCGCCATACTGGATAAAACGATAGCTGGCCCAGCTTCCGAAGAAGAAGTCTTTGTCGTGACGAATTGGCCCGCCGAGAGTAGCGCCGTAACGGTGCTGGTTGTAAGGATTCTTGGTTGCGTTCAAGCCGGCGTTATGCGCGACTGCATTGAAGTTTCTGTCGCGGAAGAACTCGAATGCAGAACCGTGAAAGGCATTGGTGCCGTTCTTGGTAACGATGCTGACGACCGCGGAAGAATAGCGCCCAAGCTGCGCGCTGTAGTTATTGGTAGCCACATTGAATTGGCTGATCGCGTCCGGGTTGGGAACCTGGTTGCCGCTATTGCGGAGACCGGTCATATTGAGGCCGCCATCAAGGTAGTACGAAACCTGGCCGACTAAGCTATCTGTCGAACCGTTTGCCAGTACATGGATCTCCTGATAGCCGAGACTGTTGTTGGTCTGAACACTCTGCACGCCGGGCACAAGTTGGAGCAGGCGATCCACATTGCGATTTACCAGCGGAAGGTTGTCGATTTCGACGTTGGCAACGGTGGAACCGAGAGTCGAGTTGCCCAGATTGACGAGAGGAATGTCGGCCGTGACGTTCACCGATTCAGTGTTCGCGCCAACTTCGAGTTTCAGATTCAACTCGGCGTTCTGCATCACTGAGAGCACAACTCCCGTGCGCTCAAGCGTCTTGAACCCCGGGGCCGCGACTGTGACTTTGTACGGACCTACCGGAAGAAACTCCTCGCGAAAGGAACCATCGTTCTTGGTGATGGAGACGCGGGTGGAGTTGGTGTCCGTCTGCACCAGTGTGACCGTCGCGCCGCCCACAAGGGCGTCCGTTGCGTCGGTTACGGTGCCATACATTGTGGCCGTGCTGAGCTGTGCGTTAAGCTGTCCTGCAAATCCCAGCAGCAGGGCGCAGACCACAGCCAGCGTCAGGCCGTGCATCAATAGTTTTGCTTGCCAGCCGCGGCGCTGGTGTATTTCAGTTGTCGTTACGGCGATGTCCTTGGGTGCCGCGTACCTGGATTTTGAGTTGCTAGATCCAATTTGATTGTTCAGCGTCATGGCGATTCTCCTGAAGTGCAGGCAACACGTTCGTACTCTGGAATGCGGTGGAAAGCCTGTTATGAAAGTTTGAGGAATGCGGCAGGCAATCCGTCGGAGGCGACTCCGACGGTGCATCCGCCATTGCGAGTAACTGAGATTTCTGCGCGCCCGTTGTAAAGCTGAAGCTCACGTGAGCCTCTAGAGGTCCCAAGATTGTCCAAAAGCTTTCCGTCTCCTGCGAGTGAGAAACGAACAGTATTCCTGGAGTCGAGACAGAGGACTCCTTTTGCGTCATATAGTTTTGCTTCGACCGTAACGACGTTGCCCTTGCGAACTCTCTCAAACAGTCGAAGCTCGGCCGGTTTGCCCCACGGTTCCGTCTGGTAGATCAGTTCGACCTCGTCGGTGACCGTGACTGCTCCCTTGGTGGCGATCACATGGAGGCGGTTGGGGCCGCTCGCGAATGCGACCTTCCAGCGAAGTCCGGCCGCGGGGAAGTTCTGACTGTCGCGTTGCATGGTGCCGAGCGACTTGCCATTGAGAAACAACTCGGCGCGATCGCAGTTGGAGTAGACATTCACGTCGCGACTCTCACCCTCTTTGCCCCAGCGAACGGGCCAGCTATGGCCGTAGATATGCGCCATCGGCTTCTCGGTCCAGTACGACTGGAAGACAAAGTACGACTCTTTCTTCGTCAGGTCCCGCTCGACGACGCCCTTTTGATTGATTCGAGGGATGTCGTTGTCGCCGCGCAGAGGGGAGACGAAGTCCTTGAATATCCATTGCGCCGAACCGGTAAGCCAGTCGAGCTTCTCCTGGGTCTTCAGGTGCCAGTCGAAGAGATTGCAGGCATACGTCTCGGACCAGTCGCCATCCTTCGATACCCGCACGCCTCCGCCAGTCTTCAGGTAGGCCAGCCCGACTTCAGCGGTTCCCTTCCCGGTGGGAACCTTGCGCAGTATCGCCTCTGGATCTTCGGAGTGGCGGCCGGCCTGGCTGTCGGCGCCCCATTCGATGTGAATGAACCGCTTGACCCGCTCGCGCTGGGTCAGCAGACTCTGCTCGTATTCACGGTAGTTTCCGCTGTACCAGCCAGCCCAGATCGAGGGCGAATAAACATCCGGAATGTCGCGCGCGAAGTCGCACCGGCGGAAGGAAGTCAGCCGCGAGTTGTCGAGGCTGTGCGCCAGATCGCGCAGCTCGGTCATAAAGCCGCGGATGGCATCCTTATCGACGCTCGGATACTCATCCGGCCAGTCATCCTCATTGCCAAGCCCCCAGAGGATGATGGAGGGGTGGTTCAAGTGCTGGTCGATCATGTGAGTGAGCATGTCCTTCGCGTTCTGCCGAAACGCGCTGCTGCCAATCCCAGCGCGACACCACGGAACCTCTTCCCACACCATCAGTCCAAGCTCGTCGCACAGGTCGAGCACCAGCCGGTCCTGCTGATAGTGCGCAAGACGGATAAAGTTTGCGCCCATCTCGCGAATGAGCCGCATCTCTTCACGCACCAGGTCGTCGCTCATTCCGGCAGCCAGCCCTGCATGATCCGCATGACGCTGAGTGCCCCTCAGCAGAACTCGCTTGCCGTTCAATTTGAACGGCCCATGTTCAACAAACTCGATCTGGCGAATCCCAAAACGCTCATCGAGACTTGTCCGGCCCGCCGGGCTGGTGAGGGTCACCCGGCAGCGATAGAGGTGCGGCGACTCCGGCGACCAGAGTTCTGGAGCGTTGACACGGATGGCCGCCAGCTCTTCAAGTCCACCCCAGGCGGGAATTGTCTTCGACGTCTTGTGGATAGACCGGCCGGCCGCGTCTGAGACGTCAACCGAAATAGTGCAGAACAACTTGCGGTTCCCGGGATTGTAGAGTCTCGCCTTTACCGAGATCTGCGCCGTCCCGTCTCCCGCAACGGTGGGGAGCACATGAATCGCGTCGATCGCGACCGCCGGCAGGTAGACCAGGTTCACATGCCGATACAGGCCGCCGTACAGGCAAAAGTCGCTAAGATCGGACGGCACCCGGTCGAGATCAGGGGAGTTGTCGCAAAGGACGGCGATCGGCACTCCACCTTTCGCATCGGCGACCGGCAGATGCTGGACAGCATCCGTAATGTCGAACACAAACTCGTCGTATCCCCCCTTATGGGTCCCAATCAGAGTCGAGCCGACCCACACGGTAGTCGTCTGGCCTGCGCCCTGGAAGTGGAGAATGGTCCTCCCGTCGGCGAAGGGATTATTCAGAGCCAGCCGGGTGCGATACCACCCCTGACCGCGATAGTAGGATTGATCCGGATCGCACGCATCGGACGCGTTGAAACAGTTGGGAAGGGTCGTAGGCTGCCACAGATCGCTCTCCTCCGACCTCCATATCTCCCAGATGCCGTACATCGGGCCTCGGCGGAACTGCCACCCCTCGTCTAGCCGGGTGGACGACACAGTGGCTCCATCCGCCGACGTGGACTCCATCCCGGCGGCACGCAGGGGAGCAGAGAGCAGAGCGCCAGCGGTCGCCATCGATGTGGTCAGCAGAAACTGCCGTCGTGATGAATCAAGCAAGCGAAACCTCTTGGAACAGGGTGGGGATCTCCACCTGCCCGCTGGGAAATATTGGCCCGACGGGCGTTGGCCCTTCGAACTGTGGCGATTTTGCACCATCTGCGCACCACATTGAAGCCTTCTTTGGAAGCACGCCAACCCTCTTCCTCTATATGCATCACTGGCAAGTGACTCACGGTTTGGTTCTTTGAGCTCTGGATATGTCTTTTGTAATGTGTTAGTTGTTGGTTTGTTACAACCTTGTGACAAACCCCCTTGCGAGTCGTACAGTGGGCGAGTAGGATTCGGTCACCGAAAGATATGAGCCGAACCAGCGCAATTCGGGACGCATGGCGTCCGCAGACCCGACAGGACCGTGATGCGATCCTGCTCGAACTGCACGAGGTGTTGTCCAGCGCCCACTTCTGCAACAGCAAGCGCTACCCTGCCCTGCTCCAGTACATCGTGGAGAAAACGCTGGCTGGCGAGTCGGATCAATTGAAGGAAAGAACGCTTGGCGTCGAGGTCTTTGACCGGCCGCCATCGTATGACACCAACGCGGACACGGTGGTTCGGTACACCGCCGGCGAAGTGCGCAAGCGCCTGTCGCTCTACTACAGCGATCTTGGCCGGAAACCTGCGATCCGAATCTCGCTCCCAGCCGGCTCCTACGTTCCCGAGTTTCTCCACGAGCACGACGAACTGGAAGAGCCGGCGGACGGTCCCGGTCACCTTCCGACCCACGCCCCCAGACCTGACCTCTTTGCTGAAATAGCCGGAGAGATCCACGAGCAAGGTGAGCCTTCACAGTCGGCTCTCGCGGTTCGCTACCCCTCGATCTCGACGGCCGGAGTTTACCCCGGCGCACCGCTCTCACAAACCCGCACCAACCCCAGGCGCGTGGCAGGGTGGTTATTGGCCGCTGCCGTTGCCATCGGCCTGCTTGCAGGAGTGGGCTGGAGATACCGCACCGTTCTCCCCAAAACATCGATCGACAACTTTTGGGCGCCGGTTTTGCACGATCAGTCCGCCATGATGGTGTGCATCGGCGGTTCGGTCTTCTCGCAAACCCACACATCCGGCGTTGCCACGGCCACCAAGGACGTCGATTACCCGTTTATCTCGATCCAGAGTGCCGCCGCAGCCGCGCAACTCAGCGCCCTACTCGAGCGTAGCGGCGGAGTGACGACCCAGTTGCGGTCCGCCGCGACAACCCCATTAACGGAACTGCGCGAACATCCGGTGATCCTTCTGGGCGGGTACAACAACCAGTGGACACTCCGTTTGCTCCAACCGTTGCGCTTCCACTTCTCGCCCGTGACCGACGGGGAATGGATCGTGGATGGGGCTCATCCGGGGATGCACTGGGAACGCGACCCGACCCTGCCCTACTCCAGCGCGGACGATTACGCGCTGGTGGCGCGCTTTCGCGATGCGACGACCGACAGTTGGGTTGTCGCACTAGCTGGCGTGGGCCGCAATGGAACTGAAGCCGCCGCTCAATTTGCGACCAGCCCCCACTACATGCAGCTTCTTCGAGACCAGGTGGGAAGCGATTTTGCCAACCAGAATGTCGAGGCAGTCTTGAAAGTCAGCGTGATCGACGGCAAAACAGGCGCTCCCGCGATTCTGGCCTGGCACGTCTGGTGATCCCCGCCGACACCAACGGTTCGCAATCTACGCTGTATGTAAGTGATTGCCGACGGGTCTGGGTTGGCTGGGCAGTGAGTAACCCCACGATAAACGAACGCTCCTTCGGCAGGCTCAGGACAGGCTCTTCGGCTCGCTCAGGGCCGCTCTTTGATCCCTTCGACGAGCTCAGGGCAGGCTATGGGGCAACCGGGGTTCCGAGTGTAAATTGTACTGGGTTCGTTTTCCGTGGGTGGCTCGGCGTGGTCAATGACCAGCATCTCAACCGGGCCTATGGCGGGCGTGAGCTTGAGGCCGATTCCACGCATGGAATCGAAGACCGTATCGGTGACCTCGCCGCTCGCCGTGTCGCTTGGCCGGCATACGAAGTCAAACGTGCCGGGCAGTCCGGTCTGATCGACTACGGGCCGCTTGAGAACGCTGCTGATGCGGGTGGCGAGTTCGTGCATGGAGATACTCTTTCCAGCGATGCCCGTGGCACCGTCGATTGAGCCTCCACCTGCCCCGCCTACCGAGTGGGCTTCCCATGGATGCAAGGGAAGCACCAGCTTGAGCGGCTGGTCGCTCCTTTTCAGGATGTAGACGGTGTCCGTTCTGGTCTCGCGATAGCTTCCCAACCGGAATCGATCCATGAGGAGGGCCTGCAGCATCTGGCGCAGCTCATCGGTGAGAGGTGTTTTTGAATTCCAGGTAGTGGGCTGAGACCGTTCGGAAGTCTTGGCGTCGAGGTCGAATCTAGCGTCGTTCATCCACTCCGCTCTGCCAGTGACCTGCCAGTCGGGCAGGTCGAATGCCAGCGTGGTAAGGAATTGCAAGGTGCAATGCGCGCAGAAGATCCTGCCGCCGGGATAGGCGTAGATGGCATTGATCTGCTGGTCCCTGACGGCCGCTACTTTATCGAGGCGGCGTCGAATTGGGGAATCCTGGCGATCTTGGCAACGGCGTGCGCTGGATTCGGGGTTGCGGCTGGTGATTCCGCCGCCGAGGCCGAGAGGACCGACTGTCCCCTGGCAATTGTGCAACTGAGCAAACAGATGACACAGAAATTTCTGATCATCTCCTCACCTCGCGAGGAGGATACTGTGGCCCCGGCGAGGAGTCGTTTCAACTTAAGTTGTAGACAGGGCTATCTCGCTGAGGTGAATTCATTTAGCGAGTTGAGCCGCGGCGGCGAGATCAGAGGATTCGCAGCAACAGCAGGATAACCACGATGGTGAGGATGAGCGAGATGCCGCCGCCGTAGTATCCGATCCGGGACCCATGCGATACGACCACGCAATTTCAAGAACAGAGGCGGCACCGGTCGTGCAGATGATCCTGCCGAGAAAGGCACCTTGCGCTTAGTGTGGGGATTTGTGGGGATGTGATTTTCTGGATTTGCTGTAAGTGATTGATTTTATGGTGCGCCCGGAGAGATTCGAACTCCCGACCCTTTGGTTCGAAGCCAAATGCTCTATCCAGCTGAGCTACGGGCGCACAATGCAAAAGTAAACATCTCAGATCATCTTACAGGCCAGAACAACCGCGGATTTCGCATATTCCAGCCAATCGCCTATGCCACCGACGCTTGAACTGGAGCCGGGGCCGCAACGTCTTCGGGCTCAGGAATCATCGAGACGGCCTCGACGATGTCCAGCCCCGCGCGGCGGAGCAGTTGGTGGATGGCCGCCCCGTTCAGGCGGCTGGCGTCGTACTCCACGCGGACAGTCTTCGCACCCTCATTAAATTCCATCCGCCGTACACCATAAACATCACGAACCTTCGAGAGCGCGAGCACGGCCCGCTCAGTTGGCGGGACACCGTAGCGGTACAGAACATCAAGCTGAGTCATACCCAGATTCTAGCAGCGGCGGACGAAAGGCTTAACACCGACGTGTCCATCGGTGCTAAAACTCACGCTAATCCGAAGAGCAACAGCAAGGACTTTTCAGCAGGCTCTAACGGCTAACGATTCCTGGTCTAGCGATCCCTGGTGGTAACGAAGCCGGGGACCCAGAGGAGGGCGCGCTTGGCGTCGGTTTCGGGCAGGTCGGCGATGGAGAGGCGGGCGGCTTCGGCGTAGGCGCAGGCGGTGTCCATGGCGTAGGAGAGGGAGCCATGGCGCTCGAGGATTTCGAGGATCTCCGGGTGGGAGACGGTGTCGAAGCTGCGGTCTGAGAGGACGGTGCGGATGGCTTCGCGGTCGGCTCCGGTGCCGCGCTCGAGGGCGTGGATAACGGCGAGGGTGGCTTTGCCTTCGCGGAGATCGGAGGCGACGGGCTTGCCGAGGATGTCTTCGGCGGCGGTGAGGTCGAGGACGTCGTCGACGATCTGAAAGGCGAGGCCGAGGTTGCGGCCGTATTCGCCTAGCTGGGACTCGATCTCCGGAGTGGAGTGTGTGACGGCAGCGCCGAGTTGCATGGAGACCGAGAAGAGGCAAGCGGTCTTGCGGAAGATGAGGTCGAAGTACTCCTCTTCGTTGATGAGGTGGCCGAGCTTTTGCATCTGGAGCAGCTCGCCCTCAACCATCTGCTGGGTGAGCGAGATCAGGAGTTCGAGGACGCGGAAGTTGCGCTCTTCCAGGGCGTAGGCGAAGGACTGCATGTAGAGCCAGTCGCCGGCGAGGACGCACTTGGCGTTGCCCCAGGTGGTGTTGGATGAGGGCCGGCCGCGGCGGATGTCGGCCTCGTCGATGATGTCGTCGTGGACGAGGGTGGCGGTGTGGAGCATTTCGACCACGGCTCCGAGGCGGATGCGCGAGTGGGAGGTGCAGCCGAGAGCTTTCGAGGAGAGCAGGAGGAGGAGTGGGCGGATGCGTTTTCCGCCACCGGACATGAGGTATTGCGCGATGTCGGTGATGACGTCGACTTCGGAGGCGGACTGGCGGGTAAACTCCTGCTCAATCGCGGCAAGGTCGTCACGGAGGAGGTCGAAGACCTCTTTGGCGGTCGCGATGGAAAGGGTACTCACGCAACTTTAGAGTAGCAGGTCGGGGCAGTCAGGTTCACAAGAGAATTGTGATCTCCGTCACGCGAAAGCTCATATCTCATATTAGGTGCGGTACGTAAGTCCTGGTGTCGCTCGAGTCGCCGGTCTTCACTAGTTGCGGAAGTTGGTGAACTGGAGGTCGACGCCGAAGTCTCCGGCGCGGAGCTTGGCGATGATCTGCTGGAGGACGTCGCGGTCCTTGGAGACGACACGGACAGTGTCTCCCTGGATGGAGGCCTGGGCCTTGAGCTTGGAGTCCTTGATGGTGGCGACGATTTTCTTGGCGGCGTCGGAGTTGACGCCCTGCTTCAGCTTGATCTTCTGGCGGACGGAAGAGTTGGCGGCGGGCTCGATCGTCTCATACTCGAGGTTTTTGAGCGAGATGCCGCGCTTGACCATCCTCTGGGAGAGGATCTCGATGACGGCTTTCAGGGAGTATTCGCTTTGGCTGGCGAGCTGAATGATCTCGGTTCCTTCGAGTTCGATTTTGGACTTGGAGTCCTTTAGATCGAAGCGGGTGTGAACCTCTTTCGAGGCCTGGTCGATTGCGTTCTTTACTTCCTGAATGTCTACTTTGCTGACTACGTCGAAGCTGTTGTCGGATGCCATAGGGGAAGTATAGAGCAGGTTCGAGGTTCAAGGTTCGGGGTTCGCGGTGGTGGGGAAGAGGTGGTGGAAGTTGGCGCTGGTCAGGGTTGCAAGCGCTTCCGGAGAGAGGCCGCGGAGGTCGGCGAGAGCGGCGGCGGTGTGGGTGACGAGGGCAGGCTCGTTGCACTGGCCGCGGTGGGGGATGGGAGCGAGGAATGGGGCGTCGGTCTCGATGAGGATGCGGTCGGCGGGGGCAAAGGCGGCGGCCTCGCGGATGGTTTTGGCAGCGGGGTAGGTGAGATTGCCGGCGAAGGAGAGATAGAAGCCGAGGTCGAGCGAGCGGCGGGCGTGGTCGACGGTGCCGGAAAAGCAGTGCATGATGCCGCCGAGAGCGTGGGGCTTCCAATGCTCGGCGAGGAGGGCGAGTAGGTCCTCCCAGGCGTCGGCTGGGCCGAATTTTTCCTTGGCAGCGGGGGTGGCGAGTTCGGAGGTGCGGCAGTGGATGAGGATGGGCTTGCGGACGGTGGCGGCGGCGTGGAGCTGGGCCACGAAGGCGGCTTGCTGGGCGGGGATGTCGGGGTTGTCGACGTGGTAGTAGTCGAGGCCTATCTCTCCGATAGCAATGCAGCGGGGGTTGGCGGCGAGGGTTGCGAGTTGGGTGAGGGTTGTGAAACACGCGCTGGCGGCTTCCTGGGGGTGGATGCCGGCGCTGGCGTAGATGGTGGGGAGCGAGGGGGAGTTGGTGGATTCGGCGATGGCTTGCGCAATCTCGAGGGCGCGGTGCATCTGGTGCGGGCCGTCTCCGATGCCGATGGCGAGGATGGTGCGGACGTTGGCTGCGTGGGCGCGGGCGAGGACCTGCGGGAGGTCGTCGGCGTACATGTCGAGGTGGGCGTGGGAATCGACGAGATGCATCGGCTGCATTGATGATACAGGTCGTCGTGGCTGGCCACCTGCAACGGCCGCTGCATGGATTTAGACCGAAGGGACTCTAGTGGGCGATTGGCGATGGGCGGGATGCTTCATACAAAAGCTGGGCGCCAAAGTTTATGACGCGGAGCCGTTCCCCCTGTGTGGCCGGTTGGCCTACGAACGCGTGCGCAATCCAGGGACTGACCAAGATGTGAGCGTTGCGATTTCCGGCCAGCTCTTTGCGCATCCACTCGACTTCACCCTCGGGAAAGACCGGGTCATCCTGACCGTGCAGGATGTAGAGCGGAACGTTGATGTTGTGCAGGACGCTGATTGGTGAGATGGCTTCCATCTCGGCGTGGTGACGGGTGAGGATGTCGAGGTAGAGCTGGTGCATCTGCGGAGTATCGGCGGTCTGCAATTCGTTGAGCTTTTTGCGATCGCGGGGATTGGTACGGGTTTCCTTGGTGCTGTTGTCCCCCACCGTGCGATCGAAGTTGGAGTTGAGGATGTCCAGTTCCCGGCGCATGGCGGGAATATCTTTTGGAGAGACCAGCTCGCCCAGGTATTGAGAGACGATGAGGAGCGGACCGGGAGGATTGCCGACATAAGGTTTGCCGTTCGGATCGTAGACGCGATCGTGCAGGTAGTAGCGGCCGACGTCGCCGGTGACGGAGGGCTGGACCGCCGCGGGAATTATGAGCCCGGCACCGAAGCTGATGCCGAAGACGGAGACCTTTTCTCCGGTGGAGTGGGCACTCCAGCGAATCGCATCCCCGATGACGGTGAGGTCGGTGGCGCGCATCTCGTAGTGAGCTTCCGCTGGCACGTAGGGCAGGACGACGACATAGCCCATTTGACTCAGGCGGTTTGCCACTAAGTTGAGATAGCCGTCCTTATTGCCGTTGGGGGCGAAGCCATGGACCATCACGATCGGTAATGGGTGCGTGTCTCCAATAGGCGTATAGACTCGCAGCTGGACCGGCCCCAGTGCTCCCGGAATAACAATGTCGGTCATGGCGGAGTGGTACCCGAAGTACCGGTCGTAGATACGGAGGGGCCGCGCTTTCGCGTTTCTGAAGCCATGGGCGTAGGATGTCCGGAGCAAGCGGAAGGTGGACGCGAGGCAGAGGGATAGAGCCACAATGATGCCGGCGAGCGCGTACCGCGGCTTGAGACGAAGGGGCCGTCGGATGATTGTCACCTTGCTATCTCTATATGCTCGGTCAGAAGACGCAAGAAGATATATTTGCGCATTCTCTTGATATTAGAACGTGTGGCCAGTTCCTGGCGAGGAGGATGTAGGCCTCGGCGGAATCGCCAGGTTTAGAGCAAGTTAGCGCGAACGCTATCAGGATGAGAGGGTAGCTCCTGGGTAACGGGTTGGCTGAATTGCGAGCAAAGATTGGGGTTTACGCTTAACATGGCGTCCATGAAAAACATGAGTCGTCGCGATCTTTGTGTTGCTCTTCCGGCCTTCGCTGCTGTCGGCGCGGGCGTGCCGCAGGCACTTGCATCGCAGGTACACGCGTCGGAGTTTCCCGCGCAGCAGAGTTCGCAACCGGCGAGTCGCACGGTTCCGGCGAATGACAAGCCTGGGCCGCCGGTGGCCAGTGCTGGGGCAGGAACGGTTGGTGCGGCGCGAGCGATTGCGTTCGACCAGATGGCAGTGCGGACGATAGCCAATGGCGGGGAGAGCCGGGACATCGCGCATGGAACGCTGGCGACTGGGGAGACGGTGAACCTGCACCAGTCAATGCAAGTGGTGGGGGCGACGCCGAATCCGCCGCACGTAATTCAGCACTCGGAGTTCATCCTGGTGCGGGAGGGCGAGCTTGAATTTCAGCATGAGGTTGCGGGGCAGATGGTGGCCGGGAAGGTTGGGCCGGGCGGTGTGTTGTACGTCGCGTTCGGCACAAGGCATACGGTGAAGAACGCGGGGACGGTTCCGGCGCGGTATTTTGTGGTTGCCATTGGCGGAGACGCTAAGTAAGAGGGGTGGGCCGGATATTCCTTGGGGACTGGAGAGGGTGCTGAAAAGGAAAAAGCGAATCACAGAGAGCACGGAGGAAAAGAGAAAACACAGAGATTGGCTGAAAAGGCGGATGCCCTAGCCAGGCGGGTGCCAAAGTTCCTGCGAGCGGTGTAGGATTTTGCGCATGAATACTATGAACCGTCGTGATCTTTGTGCTGCTCTTTCCAGCTTTGCGGCGTTGGCTGCGATTTCTGCTGAGGCGCAAGCCCCACTAACGCCGAAGTTGCCGCCGGATGTAATGGCCGTTCCGGCGCCGCCGGGATCGCCGGGCGATGAGGTGCTTTCGACGCCGCGGGCGTTCCGCCTTGGCGAACTGCCGGTGGTGAAGACCGGCAATGGCGAGACGCGCGCTATTATCCGCGGCGTTCTGCCGACGGGTGAGGCGGTGGAGATGCATGAGACGACGCTGCTGCCCGGGCATATGCCGCATCCACCGCACCAGCACCGGCACTCGGAGTTCATGCTGATCCGCGAAGGGCAGATGGAGTTCGAGAACGATGGCAAGCCGGAGCGGGTCGGGGCGGGCGGGGTGATGTTTGCCGCGTCGAACATTATGCACGGGCTGAAGAATATTGGCGAGACTCCGGCGAATTACTTTGTGATTGCGATTGGGCGGGAGACTCCGGCGACGCAGATATAGCGTTCCGCGAAAGCAGAAGCAGATCCCCTTGCCACCCCAGCGAGCAAATGCACTCGCCGGGGACCCCGATTTCAGGAATGACAAACCATGGCTGAGCGGCTACTTCTTTTTCGCCTCGGCCATTTTGTGGATCTCGCTGCCTGCGAGGAGGAATCCGCCGACGCCGTAGTTGTAGCTTGCGGAAGGCTTGAATGCGGCGGGCTGCGCGCCGGTCTGCTGGATGTCTCCCAGGCGGCCATCGGCGTAGATGTGCTTGAGCATGCCGTCCCAGGCTTTGGTGACGACGGGCGTGTAGACCTTGCGGTCGAGGATGCCGTTGTTGATGCCCCACGCGATGCCGAAGGTCATCAGTGAGGAGCCGGAGAGCTCGGGCTGGTCGTAATCTTTCGGGTCGAGCATGCCGGCGCGCCAGAGGCCGTCCGGGCCCTGGAGCTTGGCTACAGCGGCGGCCATTTCTTTGAGCTGTGTCTCATATTTCACGCGGGCGGGATCGTCCTTGGGCAGGTACTCGAGTGTGCGTGCGAGACCGCCCATGACCCAGCCCTCGCCGCGCCCCCAGAACATCTTCTCGCCGTTCTTTTCCTTCTTGCCGATGAAGGTTGCGTCGCGCGCGTAGAGGTGCGCCTGCGGGTCGTATAGGAGCTGCGAGGTCTTGGCAAACTCCTCGTCGAGGTAGCTGATGTACTTCGTGTCGCCGGTCGCGGCGTACATTCGGGCCCAGGTGGGAGGGGCCATGAACAGGGCATCGCACCACCACCATGCGATCCTCTGGTTCGATCCGAGTTGCACGCGTGGAGCGGCGAGGATGTTGTTGAGCGCGGTCTGGATGGGGGCGATCTCCTCCGGCTGCTTGTCCTGGAGGTAGAGCTCGATGTACATCTGGGCGATGCTCATGTCGTCGCCGCTGGGGGTTTGGGAACGAAGTCCCCAGTTATAGCCTTTGCCAACCTGCTCCATTGCGGCGCGGTACTTGTCCTCGCCCAGCGACGACGAGGCGGCCATGAAGCCGGTGTAGAGGACGCTCCAGG
>PKWK01000111.1 GCA_003133205.1 Granulicella sp.
TAGATGCGCAGCTCGTCGATGTCTCCGCCGCGGTCGAAGTTGTAGGAGCTTTCGACGCCGGTGGGCCCGATGATGCGGGAGTGCGGCCCGAATTGGTCGAGGCCGGCGTCGAACATTCCGGTGGCGGACTTCTGCGCGGCCAGCTTGCCGTTGACGTAGAAACGAATGCCGGTGGTCTCGTCCCACGTGAGCGCGAGGTGCACCCACCGGTCGGGCTTGGNNTCGATGCGCAACCACACCTGGTCCCAACTGGAGTGGTCGGCGTAGCCCACGCGGAAGACGGGGAATTCAGTCTGGTCGACGGGATCGCGCGAACGCCAGTAGAGGGAGAGGGTTCCTCGCTGGGCGTAGATGTTGCCCGGCGCCCAGTAGGACAGCAGTTGATTGTTGCCGCATTGGATGTACGAACCCTTGGTCCGCCGGGAAGGATTTGAACGTCGGACTGGAAGTTTGGCGCGACATTGCCGCTGGCGGCATAGTCGGCGTTGAATCCGTGGTCGCCGGAGAGATAGAACAGCAGCCCTGGTTCTCCGGCTTGGGGAACGGCTGGGACGACCTTAGGAAGACCGGCCTGCTGAGCGTTCGCAGGTGTGGCCATCGTCGCGCACATCAGCACGCAAATGAAGAGCGATGAGCGTAGACGATTCATTCCGGGTACCTCAATCCATTTTCATTTCATGCCGCGAACTCCAAGTATGCCCACGTTGGGCATGGCCCAGCCAGGGTCTATAGGAGCTGGCAATTAGTGTTCAGTAATTCAGTTCGAGTTGAGATTAGTGAAGTTGGTATGGCGTCGCGGGTGGAAGGATCGGATCGGGAGTCTTGGCGGCTTCCAGTTTTGTAGCCCCGGTGAGACCTGTGCCGGTGACGTTGTATGTGCTGAGCAGCGGCCCGTCGAACCCTGTGACCTTGATGCCGGAGAGGTGAGCGTTCTTGATGTTCGCGAGCGAGATGCCTTTCTTGCATGTGCCGGTCACGTTTTCGAGTACGAATCCGTTCAGCGGTTTATCGGGGTGGATGTCGCTTCCATGGACCAGTTCGGGCATGTCCGTCACTTTGATGTTTCTGAACTCAAAGTTGCGGATCGTCGGAATTCCTTCCAGGCCAGGGACGAGGTTCGGGGTATCTGCGATGCCGCTATTGAGGATGTTGAAGCGTAGGAATCCGTTTTTTGCGCCGGAGACCTCGAGGTCGTTCATGTAGATGTCTTCGATGAATGCTCCGCGGCCGGGGCGGCTCTTGATGTAGATGGCGAAGGTTCCGGCGCCGAGACATTTGCAGTGATCGACGTGGACGTTGCGGATACCGCCGGAGGTCTCGCTGCCGATGCCGATGCAGGCCCAGACCTGATCCTTGAAGGTGCAGTTAGAGATGCGGACGTCTTCGGTCGTTCGCAGGATGGAATAGCCCTCTATGCCGCGGCCGGACTTGAGGGAGATGCAGTCGTCGGTGGTGTCGAAGTCGCAGCCGTCGATGGTGACATGCTTGCAGGAGTCGACGTCGATGCCGTCGGCGCCGCTTTTGACGACTACATTCTTGAATGTGATGTTGTCGGTGTAGGTGGGATGGATCGACCACATGCCGTAGTTCTGGGTATAACAGTTTTCTACGCGGACGTTTTTGCAGTTGATGAATTCAAGCAGGGCAGGAAGGCGAAAACCGCTTGGTCGTTCCAGACGGCCCCTTACTGCAGGACTGCCGATGATCTTGCCCGGCCCGACAATGCCGATGTTCTCGGCGTCCGTTGCGGAGATGAAAGCGATATATCCCTTCATCCAATGGCCTTCCCAGCGGACCTGGGCGAACGGGTAGTCTGCCATGTCCGGCGAGCCGTTGAGAGTGGCTCCCTCCTCGACTCGGAGGACGACGTTGCTGCGCAGGGCTAATGCGCCGGTGAGGTAGTCGCCAGCGGGTACTACAACTTCGCCGCCGCCGAACGCCGAGCAGCGTTCGATCGTCTGCTGAAGCGCCAGGGTGTCCTTGGTCTTGCCGTCGCCGGTTGCGCCGTAGTCCTTTACGTTGAGCGCGACTTTTGGTTTCGCTGGTGCTGCGTGTGGCGCGTGTGCTGCGGTCGGCGCTGCTTTTTTCGTATCCTGTGCGACGCCCAGGTTGCCGAAGGATGCGAGCATTGGAGCCGCTAGAGCGCCTTGTGCTGCTTTCTTCAGGAAATTTCTGCGCTCCATCAATTTGTCCGTCATGTCGTGCCTTTCTCGAACTCTTCCGTATTCCTAAACGTGATTTCGTAGCCTCTCGCTATTTGGCGTTTGGACCAATTCCTGGCGGGTATTGATCGAAGGTGCGGGTGGTGGGCTTGTCCAGCAGGAATTTGTCTGCGAACGCTAGCAGCGCGTCCCAGTCTCCCTGCACCATGCCGTGTGGGCGGTCGGCGAAGCTGATGCCGATGCGGTCGGGGTCATGGAAGAAGTCGTAGGCGGGCTTGGCGGCGATGATGGAGTGATAGACGCCATTCTGGTTGACGTTCTGGTCGTGATCGCCTTCGAGTGAGATGAAGGGCCGCGGGGCACAGAGAGCGATGAACCAGTGCTCATCGAACGGCAGCTTGTCCGGCTGTCCCCAGAACTGATGCAGATGATCCGAGTACCAGTTGGGATACTTGCGCACCATTTCGGTGAGGCCTTCTTTGCCGCCGCGGTCGGGTACGGAGCCGCTGTAGCGATACGCTGGCGTGCCGCCGCCTGAGCTTGCCACGGGAGCGACCACGGCGATGCGGTCGTCGAAGGCGCCGGCAATCAGGGCGGACTTGCCGGTGCGGGATACGCCGGTGACGATGAGCTTGGTCTTGTCGATCGACGGATCAGTCTGGAGGTAATCGACGATGCGCGAGACTCCCCAGGCCCAGGCGCGGAGGAGGCCCCAGTCGTAGCCAAGGTAAGCAGGGAAGAAGCGCGTGGTGCGGTAGGCCCAGCTTCCGTCGGCATTGCGGAGGGTGGTGTCCTCGCCGCAGTCGCCGTTGTTGAAGGTGACGAAGGCGTAGCCGTGCTGGATGGCCTGGTTGGATTCAGCGATCTGAGCGGCTGTACGCGGGCCGCCGAAGCCGACGCGACGCGGAGCGCCGGCTGCTCCTGCCGCTGCGGGGCGAGCGGGGCCACCCATGCCTGCCACAGGTGCGCCACCGGCTCCATCTGGTACGGCAGGTCGTGGCCCGCCTGGGCCGCCGAAACCGCCGGGACCACCTGCTCCTGGAGCGGCGGGGCCGGTTACGAGCAGCACATCCTCATTGCGTCCCTGGTTGACTCCCGACGCGAGACGCGGCAGCGCGGTTGCTCCCGGGGGCGTGCCGGAGGGCGAGATCAGCGTCGGAGCGTGATTGTTTCCGACGGGCGTGAAGATTCCGATATCGAGGCTGAGGCTCTCGTTGGGGCCGAAGGTGAGATGAACGAGGCGGTACTTCACCTTGCCGTCCATCAGCATCTCTGAGCTGATCTCTTTGCCTTTCACATTGCCCGGTGGCGGCGGCGCCTGACCAACGGCATACCACTCAAGTGTGCGCTTCATCTCTTCGCGGCGCTGCTCCCACTGCTTGGGTGTCTTTACCTTCTGCCCGTTATTGAGGGTCATTACGTCGGGCATCTCGGGGCGGGTAGGAAGCTTGTCGACGCCAGGCATGGCTGCCATCGAGGTCTTGATGACCGGGAGCGGAATCTCCTTGGGGTCCGGCCGGGGCAGGATCGCGGATGCCGGGGTGGGCTCGGCTGGTGGAGCTTGTCCGTTCAGCAGGCCGGCGACGGATGCAACTGCTGCAAAGGCCAGGATTCCAGGAAGCATACGGTTTGTTGCCATTTGAATCTCCTTTATGGAACGGATCCGAGTCGTCGGATTCGTCCCATCTCAATCACAAAACTTCAGGCAGAGAGAATCTCCAAGGGTGGTTACGGATTGGCAGCGGCGAGATCCTTCGCCAGCGGAACATTCAGTTGCTTGATGCCGGTTACGACCGATTCTGCGTTCAGGTGAGCGCCTGCTTTTCTGCTGTGCTGGTTATCGTTGAAGAGGGGCCTGGTGGCTTCCTGGCCCAGCGCGTCGTATTTGTCGGCGGAGATGGTATTCAAGTCGATGAACAGCGCGCCACTTTGCTTCGCGGCTTCGGCGGCCCAGCCGGCATAACCGTCGAGGCCGCGTACGATCTCGCCATCGACCCATGTATTGCGCGGCGGCGGCGAACAGATAATGACGTTCGCGCCTTTGCTTTTGACGTCGTGCACGTACTGGCGCAGGTACCAGCCGTAGCTGTGAATGGTTTCCTTCTGGTGAATGACGGGCGAGTCGATATCCTGCGTGTCGTCGCTGTTGCCTTTGATGGTGGTGCGGTCGGGATAGTTCTGCGAATTGGCGGCGTCGTTGTGGCCGAATTGGACGATCACCCAGTCGCCGGGCTGCAGGTGGTCCATGATCTTGGCCCAGGCGCCTTCCTGGATATATCCGCGGCTGCTGCGTCCGCCGAGTCCCTCGTTGTAGACGTGGATTTTTGCGGGATCGAACATGGGAATGATCTCTGCGCCCCAACCCCAGGGGCCGACATCGCCCGGAGCGACACCGGTGTGCATGATCGAATCGCCAACCAGAAAGAGCGCTGGGTGCTGCGTGTCTGCCGCCAGGTCGATCTGGGCGTGGGCGGCAATTGGTAACAACAAGACCAACGCGAAGAGATGAACGAGGAGGCTCGGGGTGGACGGCTTAGTCGAACAAAGAACCTTCATTTCGGGAATCCTTTTCCTGATACGGCCTTCACGATGAATAAGACTCACCCCGCACGAAACAATTGGGGCGCAAACTCGCTCAGGAACTGCCGCCATACAATCCACGTGTGGGCTCCGGGGATCTTGAAGAACGTATGTTTGATCTGGGAATCATCCAGGAACTTTGAGAAGCTGTTGCTGGCGCCAAACAGGCCGTCATCGGTGCCGCATCCGATCCACAGCAAATGTAGCTGCCTGTTAGCTCCCTTGGGATCGGCGGCGACACCGGCAAAAGTCTTCGGAAAGTCAGCTGGCGACACCGCAGCGCTGAACCCGCCAACATAGCTGAACTGGTCGATATGGTTCAAGCCGATCTGGAGCGACTCGATACCCCCCATCGAGAGGCCCGCGATGGCGCGATGGTCGCGGTCGGTATAGACGCGATAGTGCGCCTGCACGTAGGGAATCACATCCCCCAGTAAGTCCTTGCTGAAGTCCTCGGTGACCGATGAAAACCCACGAGACTGTGTGGCCGAGGGCACGCTGGGCGGGGATGGATACCCGAACGGCATTACCGCGATAAATGGCTTCATCTTGCCGGCTGCGAGAAGGTTGTCGAGGATCAGATTCACATGCCCCAGGCGCGTCCATGCGGTTTCGTCCGCGTTTGCTCCGTGGAAGAGATACAACACCGGGTATTTGGTCTTCCCGCTGCTGTCATAGCCGGGTGGTGTGTAGATGGTGACCCGGCGAATGGAGTTGAGCGACTTCGAGTCGTACCAGTCGGTGCGAATCTCGCCGTGCGGAACCGGCTGCGCGTCATAGATTGCGGGGTGATCGCCGGGTACCTCGAGAATGCTCTCGATGGTGCTGGCCGTGGATCCGGTCTTGACTTCGTAGTTGCCGGGATCGATCGTCTTGATGCCGTCGATGGTGAAGTTATACGCGTAGATCTCTGGAGCAAGCGGTCCTACGGTGACGCTCCACACGCCATCGGGGTCTTTCACAAACGGTTGCGTGCCACGCATGAACTCTCCGCTCAGGGTGACTGAGGTGACGTCCGGTACGCGCAGGCGGAATGTCACGTGGCGATCCGGGCTGATCTCCGGCGAACGAACCGGGCGCGCGAAGGCGCTCGGCCGCGGTCCGGCCGGCGGGGTAGCGGCACTCTGTTGCGCCCGGCAGGACCAGTTGGTCGACAGCATACAGGCGACCAGCGTGCAGCACCCGAGAAGCAATCTCATAGGAACTTCCTCACGAGCAATTGGGATCGGAGCAACCTTTTAGACTTCGAGGCCACTTAAAGAATGTGGACCTGCAAACCATCCAGAATTCCGTGGCACAAAAAGTGGTCATACCATACGGTGGCGAGCATACTACCGGGCTGTCAGAAGTGTTGTCAAAGCAGAATATTCTAAAGATGCCCAGGCCAATTGTGGTGGTGGAATCTCAAGAGGCTGAATTTCCGGGGCCACCGCGGACGTTTCTCGAATGGCTGTATGGGATATGGAGCGCGGCTTGACAAGTGATTAAGGGGCTGGATAAGATTCGCCCACTCATAGCTCGAAAGCATATTGGACCGTCAACATCGAAACTCGTAGCTCGTCGTGGTCTGACCAGCCTTGGTCAGTCGATCATTCCCATTCAAGCAAAGGTGACGCCATGAACACAATGCATCCTGAAGGCAGCGACTGCAAACGTATCGACCGGTCGGTAAGTAACTGGATGGGCGCCTGCTTCGGTGCGCTGCTAGGGTTGGTCCTTGTTCTGCTTCCGGCAACTGGATACTCCCAGATTTCCGGAACCGGGAGCATTCAAGGCACCGTGTCGGATCCCACCGGTGCGGTGATTGCGAACGCAGCAGTCGCGATCACGAACGATGCGACTCAGGTGAAGCATGCGGTCATCAGCGGCCGGGACGGTCTCTTTAGCTTTCCCAACATGGATATCGGCACCTACACCCTGACCGTAGCGTCGCCTGGCTTTAAGACTTACAGCCAGCAGCGCATCATTCTTGAGGTGGGAAGCAGCATCGGGATAAACGTGGCTCTGACCGTGGGTGCGACGACCGAACAGGTGGAAGTTACGTCGAGCGGCATGGCCCTGCAGACGGAAGATGCTTCCTTCAAGCAGACGATCGACCAGACGACTCTGACCGAATTGCCGCTGAACGGGCGGAACATTACATCCCTTATCCAGCTTTCAGGGGCATCGGTCCCCAGCAGTGCCCTCACACAGGGGAACAAGGGGTTCTTCAGCTCTGTCTCTCCGCAGATTGCCGGCGGACAGGGAAATCAGACGGACTACCGGCTGGACGGCGGCGACAATAACGATTACGAGAGCAACACCAGTTTCGCCTTTCCATTCCCCGATGCCGTAGCCCAGTTCAGCGTGGAGACCTCGGCGATGGGCGCGCAAACCGGTCTGCACCCAGCTGGCGTGGTTAACGTGGTCACCCGCTCAGGCTCGAACACCTGGCATGGGTCGGCGTTCGACTTTATTCGCAATAACTACATCAACGCCAAGGCCTTCTTCTCCGACAAAGACACGTTGCACCAGAATCAGTACGGCGGTACTTTTGGCGGAAGAATCATTCGCGACAAGTTATTTTTCTTCGGAGGATACCAGCGCCTCAGTAACTCTGCGTCCTCCGCGGGGATCACCGCAAGAGTGCCCACCGCGGCGATGCTCGCGGGCAACTTCCTCCCGTCGGAACTCCCGCCCTGCATCACGACCGCCCCGGTCCAGCTCTTCAACCCGACACTGGCGATCTGCTGCCCAACGACGCAATCTCTCCCAACTTCTTCAACTCGTCCGCTCTCGCGCTGCTAAAGTATCTCCCCCCGGCAATCGACGATTGCGGCAACACCGCGAAGTTCCCAATCCCTGTCTTCCAGACAGAAAACCAGTTCATCACCCGCATCGATTCCACGCTCTCCCCGAAACACAGCTTGTACGGCCGCTTCTTCCGCGACGGCTACGTAACCCCGGCTCTGTGGAACCCGACCAATATGCTGGTCACCGCCAACCCCGGTAACAACGAAGTCGCCCAGACACTCACAATCGGTGAAACCTGGACCGTCAGCTCGACATTCGTGAACACCATTCACCTCACCGGAACCAGGAGAACGAACACTCGAGGCCCGGCCGCTGAGGGCGTCAACGCAGCCAGCGTCGGCATCAATGTGTATCAGCCCTACGCAATCGGCTTCCGCATCCAGGGCCCCGGCTTCACCCCGTATTGCAGCACTTGCGCCAAGGGCACCTTCAACGTCAACAGCTGGTCCATCATCGACGACGCCAACAAAGTCATCGGCAAACACCAGCTGGTCTTCGGCGGCGAGTTCATACGCGCACAGCTCAACGTCAACAACTCCTTCTCCTCCAACGGAACGTTCAGCTTCAGCAACGTCTTCAGTCAGAAGGGGCCTGCCCAGAACATCACATCCATCCCCACCGGAACCAAGGTCAACAATCTAACGCCAATTCAGGGCGGACAATCGCTTTTGGACTTCCTCACCGGCTCAATGACCAACTTCGCCCAGAGCAAGCCGCAGCAGAATGCAATGCGTGCTCCCATTCCCAGCCTCTACATCCAGGACACCGACCACGCAACCCGGCGGCTGGTCATCTCTGCCGGCCTTCGCTGGTCGGCTCAGTACACGCCGTATGACTACTTCGGCCGCGGCTCCAGCTTCGACTATGCAGCCTTTTTGGCGAACCAGCACAGCACCAGATTTCCCAACGCCCCCGCAGGAAGTTTCTTCTATGGGGATACGGGGCTGCCAAAGAACTTCACCAAGAACTACATCTGGCAGTTCACGCTGCGGCTTGGCGTTACCTTCGATCCCGCCGGCGATGGCAAGACCGTCTTCCGCGCCGGCGCTGGTCTGGTCTACGACGAGACCAACTTCTTCGCCTCCACCGAAACAACCCAGAACGCTCCCTTTGCGACATTGACCACGAACACGGCAACCACCGCTCCCATCAACTTCACCAACCCCTGGGTCGGCGGCAGCGCCCCCGGCAACCCCTTCCCGCAGCCGTTCGTACCGCCCACCAATCAGGCCTTCAGCCCTGGCGGCCAGTTCATCGTCTATCCGAAGGAATTCCCCACGCCCTACGTAATCCAATGGACCGCCAGCATCCAGCATGAGTTACCCCACGGATGGCAGTTCCAGATCGACTACATCGCCAATAAAACCACCCACGCGCCCTATGGTTACCCGCTCAGCCCCGTGATCTACATCCCGGGTAACTGGACCGGTGCCGGCTCCTGCGTATCGCCGGGGGGGCTTATCCTGCTCGCCTCTCCTGGAACCGGCAAGCCCTGCTCAAGCACCGGCAATTCGCAAGCGCGCTCTCTCCTCACCTTGCAAAACCCGGCCCAGGGTCCCTTCTACCAGGCAGGCGGTGGCGGCGCAGCTTCAACGTTGATGGTCGCCGGAGGAAATGCCCGATACGACGGCATGGTAGCCAACATCCAGCACCGCGCGTCAAAGAGCTTCACCTTCCTTGCCAACTACACATGGTCGCACTGCTACGACCTACTCGACAACCCCGGGGCCTTCAATAGCGTTGCCGTACAAAATACAAACAACATAAAGGGCGACTACGCGGCCTGCGAATTCGATCGCCGCGGCATCTTCAACTCCGCCATCATAGCTTCCAGCCACTTCCCGCTCTCCGGTTGGAAGGCCTTCGCAATCAATAACTGGGAGATCGCTCCCATCATCCGCGCAACCACCGGTGCACCCTTCACCGTCACCTCCGGACAGGACTTCTCGATGACGGCACTCGGAACGGACCGGCCAAACTTCATCGGCGGCAACATCTACCTCCACACTCACCCCAACACCTGCACAACTCTTTGCGTCAATCCAAACTCTCTTGACGTCTCCAAATTCTCGGAGAACCCTGCCGGAACCTTTGGAAACTCCCCAAGAAACGGCTTCGTAGGTCCGAAGTTCTTCAACATTGATTCCTCCTTGAGCCGCAGCTTCCCGCTGTATGAGCAGCTTGCCTTGACCCTCCGGCTTGAGGCCTTCAACGTTCTCAACCACCCGAACTTCGGCAACCCCGCCACAAATGTGTTCAGCCCCACCACCTTTGGCAGGGTCACAAGCGCCCAGCAGCCGCGAATCTTCCAAGCCGCCGCCAAAATTACGTTTTAGCCAATAGAGTGATGCAATACCCCCGATCCACATGCCAGGTGGATCGGGGAACGAATAAGGGTGGCCAACCCGGGTCATTGTGCGGGCGCTGATCATTGCGTTGTTCGGCTCGTAAGGAACAGATATGCTTCTCAGCGTTATGGTCCGATCACGTAGAGTTTTATTCGCCAAGTTGTCATTTTTTGCAATCGCCATGTGTGCCGGCGGCGGAACTGTGCGTTGCCAGCAGACCTTCCGGGTCGCTGCTGACGGCAGTGGCGATTATTCCACGGTGCAGGCCGCCATCGACCACGTGCCGGCAACTGGTGGAATCGTCCTCGTCGCGCCCGGAACATACCGCGAACAGGTCATCATCAATCAGTCCCACGTGACACTGAGGGGCACTGGCTCCGATCCCGGGCGGTCAATCATCGTCGACGACACCAGCCAGGGCACGCGTGGCAGCAAGCCCAGTTACGCCACGGTCCACGTGCTTGGCGATGATTTCCGTGCCGCAAATATTACGTTTCAGAATGACTTCAACCGCACGCATGAGCAGGTGTCGGCGGGTTCTCAAGCCCAGGCACTTAACATGGAGGGCGACCGGAACATCCTGTCCAATGTCCACATTCTTGCGAATCAGGACACGCTGTATATCGGTGCGCGGGGATGTGGGCAGGCAGGCAGCCTTCGCGCTCCACCGCCCAGCTCCACGTCATTCCCGCCGGGTTCGCAGCCCGCTCCACGTACTCCTTGCGTGCCGACTCCCACGCGAAGTTATTTCACGCACTGCGTGGTCGCGGGGAATGTGGATTTCATCTATGGCGATGGCAACGCCGTGTTCGAGGACTGTGAGATACACAGTACGGCGCACGCTGCCGGTGGCTACCTCACGGCGCAAGGGAAATACATTGCGGATCAGCAGAGCACGTTTGTGTTCAATCACTGCCGGCTCACGGGCGAACCTGGCCTCGCGCACGTTTATCTGGGTCGACCGTGGCGTCCGTATGCTTCGGTCGTCTACCTGAACTGCGTCATGGGCGCGCACATCGACCCAGTCGGCTGGCACGAGTGGCATCCGGGCGAGACGCACAACCTCGATACCGTCTTCTATGCGGAGTACAAGTCAACAGGGCCTGGCGGGAGTCCAGCCATACGTGAGCCCAAATCGCACCAACTCACCAAGGCGGAAGCCAGCCAGTTCGAGACGGTTCGCTTCCTGTCCGGAACGGATCATTGGAATCCTCTGAAGAAGATGAAGTGAGGCTGGGTGGGACCGGGAATGGTGGCCACGTCCCGGAATGGACACGTATTCGCAATCAACCTGTAGAATTCTGCGTTGCAAGCAAGAAGGAGTTTTTATGCCACGGTTCTTAGTTTCGATGGGCGTTCTCGCAATTGGGTTTTCTTCGGTGGTAGTAGCGCAGGATACGCGCACCGTTGTGGAACCGAAGATTCCCACGTACTGCGCGAAGCTGGAGGCGCAACTGACTTCGGTTAATGGCGGCGTCGCCCCGGCGGACGAGTCGAAGCTGGACACGGAGCGCATTCAGAAGGCAATCGATGGCTGCGGCAAAGGCAAAGGAGTCGTGCTGCAGGTGCATGGCGGCGCGAATGCGTTCTTGAGCGGTCCATTGCAGCTTCGCGAAGGCGTCACGCTCGTGGTGGACGCCGGTGTCACGCTCTATGAGTCGATCGATCCGCAGGTTCTTGAGGCGTCTCCCGGGAGTTGCGGGCTGGTGAACAACACGCCGGGCCGTGGTTGCAAGCCACTGATCTCCGCGGACCACGTGTCGGGCGCAGGGGTGATGGGCGACGGCGTGATCGACGGGCGCGGCGGCGTGAAGCTGCTGGGCAAGAATGTCAGCGCGTGGGATATCGCGGAACAGGCTAGGGCGGGAGGCAGCCAGAAGGTCAGCCGGCTGATCGTCTGCGACCATGCGGACAACTTCACGCTGTATCGCATTACGCTGAAGAACTCTCCTAACTTCCACGTTGTGTACAACGGCGGCGACGGCTTTACCGTGTGGGGCGTCAAGATCGACACACCGCAGCGCCTCGCTCGCAATACCGACGGCATCGATCCGGGCGCGGGTTCAAAGAACATCACCATCACGAACAGCTACCTGCGCGAGGGGGACGACAACGTCGCGATCAAAGGCGGGCCCGGCGGCGTTACTAACATGACCGTCAGCCACGATCACTTCTACTGGGGACACGGCATGTCGATCGGCAGCGAGACCAATGGCGGCGTCAGCAAACTGCGCGTCTTCGATCTGTCGCTCGATGGCCCTGACTCCGGCATCCGCATCAAGTCCATGGGAACGCGCGGCGGGCTGGTCCACGATGTGAGCTACGACGACATCTGCATCCGCGACTCGGGCCGTCCCATCGATATCACCGCGGCCTACGCCGCCAACGGCCCGGTCAAGGGCAACTCCCCGCCCACCTTCCGCGACGTGACGCTGCACAATGTGCGTGTCTCCGGCGGCGGCAAGATCCTCTTCGATGGCTACGACCACGAACATCGCGCCCAGATTCTGCTGGATGGCGTCTACCTTACGGACGCTGCTAGTCCGTCCAAGCCCTACACCTATACCTTCGATAATGCCGACGTAACCTACGGCCCCGGCGGCAGCAACCTCCAGATCCCGACGGGCACCGACGCTACCGTCACCGGCAAGCCCTCCGAGGGTAAGCCCGCCTCCTGCGCGGGCAAGTTCGTTCCATTCCCGCAGTAATGAAATACATTCTTGCTCTCGATCAAGGCACGACAAGTTCGCGCGCCATTCTGTTTGGGCACGATGGCAACATCGTCGGCGTGGCGCAGCATGAGTTCAATCAAATCTACCCTGACACCGGCCGGGTCGAGCATGACCCATTCGAGATTCTAACGTCGCAGTTGAGTTCGGCAATCGAGGTGTTGGGCAGGACTGGCGTGCGTCCGAGCGATGTGGTGGCGCTGGGCATTACGAATCAGCGTGAGACGACAATCGTGTGGGATCGTGAGTCGGGGAAGCCGATCTATAACGCGATCGTCTGGCAGGATCGGCGAGGCGCTCCGCTCTGTAGGAAGCTCGCGGATGATGGCGCGGAGGACACGATTCGACAGAAGACCGGACTGCTGATCGACCCCTATTTTTCGGCTACCAAGATCGCATGGATCCTCGACAATGTACAGGGAGCACGCAAGCGGGCAGAGCAGGGCAAGCTCGCCTTCGGCACGGTGGATACCTGGTTGGTCTGGAACCTGACCGGCGGGAAGCGGCACATTACGGACCGGACTAATGCCAGCCGGACAATGCTCTACAACATTGTCGAGGATCGATGGGATCAGGATCTGCTGAAATTGTTGAGAATCCCGGAGAGCATGATGCCGGAGGTGTGTTGGTCGAGCGAAGCGGCGGGTCCTGTGACGGACTCACTCGGCCTGGGCGGAATCGAAATCGCGGGCATGGCGGGTGACCAGCAGGCGGCGCTGTTCGGACAACTTTGTATCTCGCCGGGGCATGCGAAGAATACCTACGGCACGGGGTGCTTTCTGCTGGAACACATCGGCGAAACGTTCACGCTCTCCAACGAGAGGTTGATCACAACGCTGGTCTGCAGTGCCGGAAGGAGGCTCGAGTACGCGTTCGAAGGCAGCATATTTGTGGGCGGCGCGGTGGTGCAGTGGCTGCGCGACAACATGCGCTTCTTCTCGGCGTCGCCCGATGTGGAGGGCATGGCGGCATCCGTAGAGAGCGCAGAGAACGTGATGTTCGTTCCAGCGTTCACTGGCCTTGGCGCTCCGCACTGGGATCCGTACGCAAGCGGCATGATTATCGGTATACAGCGCAGCACGCAGGTCGGCCATATTGCGCGGGCTGCGCTGGAGAGCATCGCATTCCAGGTGGCGGACGTATTGCAGGCCATGGAGAGGGACACACAGCATCCCCTGCACGAGTTGCGCGTAGATGGCGGAGCCGCGGCAAACGACATCCTGATGCAGTTCCAGGCCGACCTGCTGCAGCGGCCGGTGAGGCGCCCGGCAGTGCTTGAGAGCACGGCGATGGGCGCGGCTTACCTAGCAGGGCTGGCGGTCAACTTCTGGAGTAGTACAGACGAGATCGCGAGTCTGCGCGGGCCCGACACGCTATTCGAGCCTAAGGCCGTTCGCAAGGAGATGGAGGCTCGCCAAGCGAAGTGGCGGGATGCGGTGAAACGTGCGGGCGGCTGGAACAGGGAACAGTGATGAAAAGCGCGACGACCCATCGGAACTGAAAGATAGCAAATTGACTTACCAGCATGGGGNNGCTTCGGGAAGCGGATGGTCGCTACAAGCTGAGAATGACGAACGAGGTTGACGAGACTCAGATGACGAACCTGCCTTCGGAGGCCACAACGCCGTCCTTACATTTCGAGCACCAAGCAGCTAAGCCGCTGGTCAGACAAGCGGAGGTTCGCCTAGTTGTCTCTTGACCAGGAGCGCGCCCAATCCGAGGATCAGGTAGATTCCGGCAGTCGCAGAGATGCACACGCTGAGACTCGTCCCGCGCATGGCCGCAGCGACCAGAATCGGCGCCATCCCACCCCCCAGCCAACCCAGTGAGTTCATCACGCCTGCTGCAACTCCGCGTCGGCTCGCCGGAACGACGTCATACAGCGAGGCCCAGATATTGGCGTCGTACAAGCCTTTGAATAGTCCGAAGCCTACGAACGAGGCGAGGAGAATCTTCGTCGAGGTCGTCCATCCCGAGAGGAAGAGGAACGGGACGCCTAGCAGAAGCCCCATGGCTTGTACGTGAACCCGCCCCGATCGCCGGCGTTTAGACGCCCTGTCGGCCAGAACTCCGCCGAGGATGACACCCGCTACCGAGGCCATCTGCAAGTAGGCCGTGGCGTTAAAGCCCGCCATCGCGAGCGTCATGTTGAACTTCCGATAAAGAAACGTCGGCAACCAGGTTAGAAAAATCACTGCGACAAAGTTTGCACCAATGAAGATCGCAATCAGCGAGAGAGCCAGCCGATTGCGAAACACATCCCCGACTGCCTTCAGGACGCCCGCCTCGCCTGCCACTCGTTTCCCTTCCGTTGCTGCGGTGCGAACCGGCTCTCGCAGCATCAGCAATAACAACACACCTAGACCGAGACCACCCGCGCCGAAGAGCAGGAATGCGGGTCTCCATCCATGGCGCTCGGCTATGACCGCCGATAGCGTCGCGCCGGCGATGCTTCCCACGTAGACGCTCGACTGATGGATCGACATGGCCCGCGAGCGTGTTCCTGGGCCGTGGAAATCCGCTAGCATCGACATTGCCGCAGGAAAGTAGAACGCCTCGGCCAGACCGCCCAGGGAACGAATCAAGACCAGACTTCGGTAGCCGGTGGCGAATGCAGTCAGCCCAGTCGCCACCGACCAGAACATGAGCGCCCCCAGGATGACCGTTTTCCTCGACAACCGGTCGCTGATCCAACCCGCCGCGGGCCCGGAGCCTGCATACATCCACATGAAGGACGCAGCGATCACGCTTAACTGCAGATCCGAAAGGTGGAACTCTCTAGCTAGCAGGGGAAACACCGAGAAGATCGACTGCCTGTCCGCGTAGTTGAACAAACAGACGAACCAGAGCATAGCGACGACGGCCCACCGATAGTACGGACGTTCGCGCAAATCGGTCGGCATGATCAATCCTGTCATTGTGCCAACAACCGGGATGCATTCTCTCCAAACCAGCGCAGAAGCTTCGCCTTCTGGCTTTCCCGCTCCTGCGAGAGCGGAAAAGGATAGGTTGCCCTGAGTTGTCCGCGTGCCTCGGCGACGATCTTTAATCCCCACGGCGTCGGGAAGGGTTGGAGCTGCTGGGTAAAGGCTGCCAGCGCCGCTGCCAGATTGCTGAACTCTGAGCTTCCGGGATCCATAAAGCCAACTTCATAGAGCCGTCCGATGAGTTCCGGCAGGGCACACGCGACACCGGAGACCACACCGTCCAGCAGTCGTTCCTCGAGAGCTTGTGCCAGCACGTCGTCATTGCCGATCATCCGCCGTGCCCCAACCCCGGCATCCGTCAAAAGCCGCACTGTATCCAGCGATCCGCTGCTGTCCTTGATGCCGACAATCCCGTCGCACTCCTGAATCAACTCCAGCGATGTGTGCGGATCGAGGCCCGAGGTGAACTGTGGAAGGTTGTACAGCAGCACAGGTGCATCGATACGACCCACCACGGTGCGGCTAAAGGCCTTCAAGTCTTCCTGCGAATAGGGGAAGAAGTAGGGCATGGGCAGCAACAGGCCGACCGCCCCGGCCTTCGAGGCCACTCTTCCCAGCCGAATCGAGATGTCGGCCCCAGCGCCTCCAACTCCCGCCAGAAAGCTCCCCCGACCCTCCAGGGTCTCGGCTGTAACGGCTACCAATCGTGCAAACTCCCGCTCGGACGTGAGGCAAAACTCACCCGTCGCGCCGTTGATAGCAAAACCCACGATCCCCTTACCCAGCAGGAACTCAAGTAATCCGCAAAACGCCGTCTCGTCAATCTCGCCAGTTGCATTCCGCGGGGTTACGACCGCGGCATATGTCCCCTGAATTGAAGTGCTCATATTGGATGCATCCCTCCCCGAAGTAGATAGATCAACGCTAATCCATAAACCCTATCCCACGCTGCTTACTTCGATCCGACGTGTGGCCCTCCGCTCCACTTCTCAAGTACCATTGCGCGCATGAGCCGATCCTCTGTCACGCGTCGCGAGTTCCTGCAGTCAACGGCGGTGGCCGGCACCGGTGCCGCATTTGCTCACGTCACGCCCAGCCTGTGGGGTCAAGTCGTTTCCCCCAGGGATGCCGAGAAGGCTCCCGCATGGGCGTCCAGAGCCATGCGATGGGCGCAGCTTACTCTCGTTGAGGACGATCCAGCTCATTTCGACCCCGCGTTCTGGCTCGACTACTTCAAGCGCACGCGCTCCGACGGTGTGTGTCTCAGCGGCGGAGGCTGCGTCGCCTACTATCCCACCGCGGTCCCGTTTCATCACCGCAGTGCCTGGCTGGGCGATCGCGATGTCCTTGGAGAACTTATCACCGGGTGCCGCAAGCTGGGCATGTCGGTGCTCGTGCGGACCGATCTCCACGCCACGTACGACGACGCCAAGGCAGCGCATCCAGACTGGATCGCCGTAGAGGCCAATGGAAATCCTCGGCGACACTGGTCCTCCCCCGAGATGTGGGTTACCTGCGCGCTCGGCCCCTACAACTTCGAATTCATGACTGCCGTGCATAAGGAGATCATGGCCCGCTACCATGCAGACGGCATCTTTATGAACCGGTGGGAGGGCTCGGGCGATTGCTACTGCCAGCACTGCCACGAGAACTTCAAGTTGGCCACCGGCTTTGATCTGCCTCGCACGACTGATTCGCATGATCCTGGCTGCCGCGCTTTTCTTGAATGGCGCCGGCAGCGGCTGGTCGATGTGATCGATGTTTGGAACCGCGAGATTCGCGCGATCAACCCCGAGGCCAGCGTGATTCCGAACAACGGTAGCGGTGCGCTCAGCCCGCTCAACGCGATTGAAACCAGCCGCCGCGCGCCGATGTTGGCCGCCGATCGCCAGGCTCGTCACGGCCTCGCCGCACCCTGGCTCGTCGGAAAGTCCGCCAAGGAGTACCGCGCCACGATGGGCGACAAGCCTGTCATTGGACTGTTCGGGATTGGACTCGAAGAGCAGTACCGCTGGAAGGATAGCGTCACGAGCAACGCGGAGATACGCATTTGGGCGCTTGACGCCATTGCGAATGGCATGCGCCCCTGGTTCACCAAGTTCTCCGCCACACTGCACGATGAGCGTTGGCTCAAATCTATCGACGATATCTATGTGTGGACGGAGAAGAATCAGCACTACCTCACCGGCCGCCGGCCGCTTGCCCGTGTAGCCCTCGTCTATTCGCAGCAGACTGCCTGGTACTACGGCGCCAAGGTGGAGGACTACGCGCTTGGCTGGTACCAGGCTCTTGTCGAGTCGCGCATTCCCTTTGAGATGGTGCACGATCATCTGTTCGACCCCGAGCATCTCGCGCCTTACAAGACCCTTATTCTGCCTAACCTAGCCGCCCTCAGCGACACTCAGTGCGATCAAATTCGCGCGTTCGTCAGCAATGGAGGCAGTATCGTCGCTACACATGAGACCAGCCTCTACGACGAATGGGGAACGCGCCGCAAGAACTTCGCTCTCGCCGATCTCTTTGGCGTCGATTGGACGGGCAGAGCACAGGGACCGATGTTGAATTCCTACATTCGGCTGGAGCATGAAGTTCTGCCGCACCACGCTCTCTTTGCGGGTCTCGAAGACGCGCCGCGGATCATCAATGGTGTATCTCGCCTTGAGGTCACGCCGCGTGCGACGTTTGCCGAGACACCCTTCACGCTGATTCCCAGCTATCCCGACCTGCCGATGGAGAAGGTTTACCCACGCACCCCGCGAACAGATATCTCCTGTCTCTACCTTCGCCAGCCCGCCGGTCGCGTCGCCTACTTTCCGTTCGACGTTGATCGCACGTTCTGGGAGGTTCTCTGCGCCGACCACCTCAAGGTGATGCGCAACGCTCTTCTCTGGGCCAATAACGAAGCCCCAATTGTTGAAGTCGACGGTCCCGGCTTGCTGGATGTCACCGCCTGGCGAAATGCTGGCTCCATCACGATCCACTTGGTCAATCTCACCAATCCCATGGCGATGAAGGGTCCGTATCGTGATTTTTTTCCCGTCGGCCCGCACACTGTAAGGCTGCGTCTACCCGGCAATGTCCAGGCAAAACGGGCTCGGCTGCTCGCTGCCGATAGGGACATTGCGATCGAACGCTCCGGCGGCACGCTGAGCGTCACCGTGCCCTCGATCCTCGATCACGAGGTAGTGGCGATCGAGATCTAACTCGACACAGCCCAGCGCAACCGCCGCGCTGCTGATTGTGATGCGAGGTGAGGCGCCAGGAGTGCAGCCGGAACCGACTGAGATCTATCCCAACGTAAAAATCCTGAAAAAGTTGTGCACGCTTGATTTGTGACGAGTTGCCGGATCGCGATGGTCAATTGCATGCCAGGCTCGCCGCAACGCTTCTGCGAGGGATGAGGCACCCCGAAACCGCGGAACAGTGCTGATAACCTGCGCGTAATCCTGCAAGTCTACGGTGCATCGGCTGCACTTCTGACTGGGCTGCAAGCCTGAAGCGATGGCTGCATCGAACCCGGAGGGAACCATGATTCAGAATGCTCTCAAGTTTCTACGCGGCGCTCTTGTGTTCATACCATCTGTGATGCTTCTTGCTGTCCTCGGACACTCGGAGGCTGCCTTTGCTGCTACAGAAAATGTGCACAAACTCCAGGTGAAGGCAGAACGGGGGTTTGTTAAGGAGGAAGTTGAGTTGGCCTCGGCCTATTTCACCGGCGACGGCGTGGCGCAGGACGCTAGACTGGCCGCGTACTGGTACCAGAAGGCGGCCGAGAGCGGAAACCCCGAGGCACAAAACCAGGTTGGTTACTTCTACGAGGCAGGTCTCGGCGTACCTGTGGATCCGGCACGCGCCCTGCAATTTTTGTGAGCGCATCTGTCCTGCTGGGCGAGCTTTTTGCACTGCAGGATTGGATGGGCATGCGCCTGTGGAGCTATCACGTTGGCATCCTGGTTCTGCTTGAGGCCTGGGGAATGCAGTACCTCCTAGACGGAACTTTCCTGTGTCCCTGCGGCAGCCGCACTCAACACCGAGACCAACACTAACGAAAGACCGATAGAACGTATGGACGTGTGCATAACTTCTCCTGAAGGTAACAGGAAGAGCTTGTTTGATGCGCATGAGTTTCTATTGAAGACCGAATGAAAAGATGTTCATCTGGCATCCACTCCCGCATCCCAAACATGAGGTCGCCTGCATCGCCGACGGGTAAGCGGCCCGTAACGCCTGTGATCTAAATCGCATACGTTGTCTTCGCCTGCGAATAACCTAGCTGCGTTCGAACGAAATTTGGATCGATGTGCGCTCCTGAATGCTGCATGGGTAGCGAAAACTGCGCCTCATTGGAACACACAGCACCGCCTCGGATTCTCGGCCATGTTTGCGCCAGCGCCGCCGGTAAAACTTTCCGAATGGGTTAGTCCACAGACGCTTTGTGCGTGAAAGGATTTTGCGAATGAATGGTTTTCCGAATGTTGATCCCATCCCGCTGCCAGCCCCCATCTGGCTCTTCAAACTTCTCCACATCGTCACGCTCTCCCTTCATTCTGTTGCGATGCAGGTTCTCGTGGGCGGGCTGCTCATCGCCGTCCTGCTGAACCTGATCGGGAGTTCGGACTCCGCAAGAAATGCTGCGTCCGCGATTGCCCGGCGCCTCACCATCGTGATGACGTACGTCATCAACCTCGGGGTGCCCTCGCTACTCTTCGCGCAAGTGCTCTACGGCCGAGCCATTTACACCAGCAGTGTAATGATCGGCGCACGTTGGATCGCCGTCATCCCGGCCCTGATCCTCGCGTACTGGCTGCTCTATTGCTTCTCGGCTGGCATGGAAGCAGGCAAGAAGGTCTGGTGGATTGGCCTCATCGCGTAGATCGACATCGGTGCCATTGCACACGGTTACTCCACCAACATGACTCTGATGCTCCGTCCCGAGGTATGGCAGCGCATGTACTCCGCCTCGTCGCTTGGCACCCATCTTCCACAGGGCGACCCCACAACGCTCCCGCGCTTTTTCTTTAGGCTCATTAGCGGATTTGTCGCCGCAGGTCTTTGGATGATCTATCTCGGCGGCCGCAAGTCCTTCTCCACCGCAGACGGAAAGTTCCTCGCCGCTCTCGGCGGCCGCGTTGCCGCGATTGCCGCCATCGTTCAGGTTGCCGCCGCCTTCGAGGTCTACCGCAGCCAGCCATCCATCGTGCAGGCCGGTCTCAATCAACACATGCTCTACCTTCATGGCGCCATTCCACATGCTCAAGATCCTCGGCAACTTCCTGCCGGGAGCCAGCGGAGAGGTGGTCGGCATCCTGCTTTTTACCCTCGGCCTCGCACTCTGGGTCGTGATCCCTTTCTATGACGGCGAAAACAAAGCCGGCTCCCGGGGACGCAACGCACATTACTTCGGCCTCTTCGCTATAACCGCATTGATCATCACGACCGCCCTCGGCTACTGGGACATCCGCTAACTCTGGAGACGCAACCAACATGAACTATCCATTTTGGGAAGTACCTTTCATCGGTAGCGGATGGGTCATCGGCATGATCGCCATCTTCCATGTCATGATTTCCCAGTTCGCCGTCGGCGGGGGCCTCTGGCTCTTCATGGCCGAGCGCAAAGCGCTGCGCGAGGGCCGCAAGGACTGGATGGAGCAGCTTAAGCGCCACTCTCGCTTCTTTCTCATCATCACTGGAGTCTTCGGCACCGTCAGCGGCGTTGGCATCTGGTTCGCTATCGGCCTTACTCAGTCCTAAGCCACCAGCACGCTCATCCACAACTTTGTCTTTGGCTGGGCGCTCGAGTGGGTCTTCTTCCTCGTCGAACTCACCACCATCGCGGTCTATTACTACACCTGGGACCGCATCCCCGAGAAGCTTCACCTCACCGTCGGTTGGGTCTACGCTGCATCCTCGGTCTGCACGCTGGTCATCAATTTTGACAATTCGGAGATTATTTGTAGGCCCCTCATAGTTGCGCCTTTGTTAAGTGCGCTAGTGCGCGGCCATTTCCTTCGCGGCGTCCTTGGGAACGCTGCGAAGCGTCGTGAGGTCGAGTCCCCAGTCGGTGGGGATTGCCGCTGGCTCGCCTCGCATTCCTCGGCTGGTGTCGGTGAGTAGCCTATCGAGTGGCGATGGGTCTACCCCTCCACGCGTGGCAACACCCTCGAACTCCAGCGCATACGGGTCAGGGAGAGGCTGCGCCGTGCTCAGCATCACCAGGGTGTCGACGCCGTAAGGTGGCCCGATGCGCAACGTAGGAGCCCCGGGCAGAACAAACGCGAGTCCAGTGTCCGCATCCGAAGGGAACTGGTTCTCCGCAAGATCGCGCGGATAAAGCAGTGAGCCCTTGCCGTGGCAGTCGATGTCGAGCACATAAACCCAGCGCCGCTCGGTAACCGGGGCCTCCGCCTTCAGTTCCAACTGCAGACGGTCGTCCTGTCGTGCGGGCTGGTCGGCGGGCAAGAGAGTCTGGTCCGAGGCATGGACCATCGCGAGACCGTAGTAGCCTGCCGCGGATGCGCCGACGGGGTTGTCCGCCAACTGGAGCCAGCCATGCACCTTGGCGAGCAGGGATGCGGATTTGTTCAACGCTCCTGCGCCTTCCACAAGCCGAGCAGCGCCCGTGAAGGATACCCAATCGCTGCGGACGGGATATTGCGACGTCGAAGAGCATCCGGGGCTGTGGTTAGTTTCAGCATTTGAGTGCGGACCTGCGTCGAACTCGGTCTTGTGAAACCATGCGTACGCTGGGCCGGCTTCTGATAGCGTGCCGGTGAGCAGGTAGTTGGCGTCGGCGAGACTCGTCGAGGTTTGCACGGCGCTGGTGGATTCGTGAAGCGCAAGTTTGCTGGCTAACTCGCGGGACGGCGGCAGATTCACCCAGAGTCTTGCGCCAGCGGCAAGGTGCTGCTTCAACGCGCTGGCGGTCAGTGTGCCGCCGAGACTAATTGGAGCGACTGGCTTCCTGTCCAGGTTGATGACATTTGAAACTGCTGCGCCTGGTGGGTCTGAAGGCGTTGGGTTGGCGTGTCGGAGCGTCCAACTTGTTCCGTCCCAGGCGAGCATGTCGCTCCATGGCTGCTCTGCCGGATCCGCGACCAGGACGACGCCAGCGAGCCTCACCTGCGCGACGGCGGCGAGGATATCGTCATGGGAGAGATTCGCGGGCCAGAGCCATACGCGCAGGGGAGCCGACTCTGCCGGAATCCACTTTGTGAGCTTAAAGACCTCTCCAGGAGCGACCTTCGCGCCTGTGGGACTGACGATTGTGGCCGAAGACCGCGCGATGCCCTGCAACTCGGCGATGCGCAGTTTGATGGGCTCGCCCGTGTTGCTCGTGGAAGTAAACTCGCTGCCGATACCGACCCCAGACACTCGCCCAATGTCGAGCCGTACTTTGCCATTCGTGTCGCTCTGCAGTGCTGCTGCGCGGATCGTCCTCGCATTCGTTGCTGTGGAACCGCTGCCATCAGCCCCGAAGAGCGGCTGCCGGCGTCGCGCCGATGTCGCGTCGAGATCGGGCTCCTGATTGGTGAAGCTGTTGCCTTCGAGGACTGCCCTCACGCGCTGATAAACCAGCGAAGCCGGCGCATCCACGGGCAGAACCTGCAGTGTTTCGATGAGCGCTGCAGTGAATGCGCCGTGGGCCTCGGGCTGCGCGGGAGATGGATCGGCTTCATCTGCCTCCTGATCCTGCTGCGCGGCCGAGAACACGAGTGCCGGATTGTCCGTTCGTAGCGTGGGCGCAGGGCGCGGCTGGCCATCGGGCAGGATCTCCGGCGCTTCATTGATGTCGCGCGGATCGTAGGGTAGCGTGCGCGCGCGATATCGTCCGCCGGCTCCGCGCGTCGCACCGCCGCTGTGGCAGCTATCGAAGATCACCGTGAGATGGATCTCCTTGTCCAGCGCTGCCTGGAAGATGTGCGTCATCTCGCGGTCACGCACGTCGAAGCCGCCCCTGTACGCATCGGAGGGAACCAGGGTGCTGTCGGCGTGGACGAACGTGCCGTTCATGAATACCGTGATCTTATTGCCTTTGCTGTTCACCCGCAGCGATCCATGGCTGGCGTCATAGAACACGACCGTATCGCCTCGTCCCGGCACATCCACGAGATAGTGCTGCATGGCGGCGAGAATGCCGTCATGATTGGTCTGCGCGGCTGGCAGAACCGAGATCCCGGGCCGCGGCTGCGGCGGGGCTGGGTTGGTGAGCAGCACAACCTGGCCTGCGGGAAACCCGAACTTTGGGCTCGTCAACAGATCGGCCATCGACTGTGCATCGTTGACCGCGCCTTCAAGGTTCTCGAAAGAGCCCAATTCGCATCGTCCATAGGCGCATCCCGCAGGGTGCTCCGCGGTCGTCCCCTGCGGTTGGTAGGTGTTGATTCCGATCAACAGCGCACGCTTCGTCTGCCCGGGACAGATGATTGCCGGAACAAGTAACAACGGGACGCAGAACAGAAGTCGCATGACGAGATTATGTCCCCACAGAGCACTTTTGGCGAATTATAGCTTCGCTATCTCCAAATCGGCGAAGCCGATGCCAAGAAGGCGATCGGCGTGAAATTATAGGTGTGGCCAGTTTTGCGCAGCATTAAGGTCTTAGTCAGTCGAATCGAGCGAGGAAAATGAAGATGATCACACGTCGGCAATTCATTGATGGTGTTGCAGTTGGGATCGCGGGGGCCGCAGTCGCCTCGACAGCCAAGAGCTATGCACAGATTCTGGGAGCGAATGAGCGCGTCAACTTCGCGACGATGGGACTGAATGGGCGTGGCGGCGCGCATCTCTCCGCGCTGAACGCGAACAAGGCCACGGCGCGGATGGCGTACTGCTGCGACGTCGACGCGAAGGTGCTGGCGAAGTTCTCCGCAGGCGCGACAAAGACGCTGGGCTATGCGCCCATTGCTGAAGGCGACTTCCGCAAGGCGCTTGAGTCGAAGGATGTGGACGCGATCAGCATCGCTACTCCCGACCACTGGCATGCGCCGATGGCTGTGCTTGGACTGAAGGCCGGCAAGCATGTCTACGTCGAAAAGCCATCGAGCCATAATCCGCGCGAAGGAGAGCTGCTCATTCAGGCGCAACAGAAGTACGGCAAGCTGGTGCAGGTGGGCGATCAACAGCGCTCGTCGCCGCTCTCGATCAAGCTCATCCAGCAGATTCATGATGGGCTGATTGGCAGGGCATACTACGCGAAGGCGTGGTACGAAAACAACCGCAAGTCGATGGGAACGGGCAAGGTGGCTCCGGTGCCGGAGTGGCTCAACTGGGAGCTTTGGCAGGGGCCGGCGCCGAGAAGTGAGTACAAAGACAACATCCATCCTTATAACTGGCATTGGCTGTTTCGCTACGGAACAGGCGAGAGCCTGAACAACGGAACCCACGAAGTCGATGTCTGCCGCTGGGCGCTGCAGGCGGACTATCCCGATCGCGTCACTGCCTCGGCCGGACGCTATCACTTCAAGGATGATTGGCAGTTCTACGACACGATGGTGACGAGCTTTGAGTATCCGGACAAGCTCATCAGTTGGGAAGGCAAGTGCTGCAACGGGATGAAGTACTACAATCGCGGCCGCGGTTCGCTGATCCAGGGAACGACTGGAAGTGTCGTGCTCGATCGGACCAGCTATGAGATCTACGATCTGGACGGCAAGAAGACCAGCGAGTATGTCGAGAGCAAAGCGGCCTCGACCGATGATCTTGTTGGGCGCGACTCGATGACCGACGCACACTTTGCGAACTTCATTGCCGGTATTCGAACGGGTGAGAAGCTGCATTCGCCGATTGAGGTCGCGAATGTGAGTGTGACGATGTTGCAGTTGTCGAATATTGCGTGGCGCGTCAATCGCGAGTTGAAGCTCGACAACAAGACTGGCCATGTGGTCAACGATCCCGAAGCGATGAAGCTGTGGTCGCGAAGTTATGAGAAAAGCTGGGAGGTTACCGTCTGATGGGACGACGCGTTCGAGTTGCACTGCTGGTGTGCGCTGGTCTCCTTTCGTGGAATGCCTGGGCTCAGGTCAAGCCACTCGATGGGGTGATTGATATCCATGTTCATACGGCTCCCGACTCGGTTGCGAGAAGCATCGATGCGATCGATCTGACCAAGCTGGCGGAGAGTCGAGGCATGCGGGCGATTGTGCTGAAGAATCACTACGAGCCGACTGCTTCGGTTGCCTATCTGGTCCACAAGGTTGTTCCGGGCATTCAGGTGTTTGGTGGCATCGACCTCAACCTCAGCGTTGGCGGCATGAATCCGATTGCGGTGGAGAAGATGGCTCTCACTACGGGCCATCTTGGAAAGCTGGTGTGGATGGCGACTTACGACACGCGTGCCCAGGTGATGAAGTCGGGCGAGCGGCGACCGTTTGTCGCGGTGTCGCGCGAGGGTGAGTTGCTGCCTGAGACGAAGGACGTGATTGCGATGATCGCGAAGTACGATCTCGTGATGGCGACTGGTCATAACTCCCCGGACGACGACTTGCTGCTGCTGCGCGAAGCTCGTGCGCAGGGCGTGAAAGAAATGGTGGTGACGCATGCGATGTTGTCGCCGACGTCGATGACGATTCCGCAGATGCAGGAGGCAGCGAAACTGGGTGCTTATATCGAGTTTGTGTACAACGGGCTGATTGGCGGCTCGAAGCAGTTCGACTTTGCGGATTACGCGAAGGCGATTCGCGAGGTCGGAGTCGAGCATTGCATCCTCTCCTCTGACATGGGACAGGTTGGCAATCCGCTCCACCCGGACGGATTGCAGATGTTGTTTGATGGACTGAAGAAGCAGGGATTCTCTCAGGCCGACATTGATCAGATGTCGAAGGTAAATCCCGCGCGGCTGCTCAGCCTGAAGTAACGAAGGCGGCGCGGGTGTCGTGACGGGCGAGACGGCTGAGCAGATAGTCGATTTCGGCGCGGGCTGCCGCGGTGAGTGAGCCTGCGGGGGCGCGCTGCGTGTCATGGGCGATGGCCCCGCGCTTCTGCAGAACGTACTTGCGGACGGCGAGGCCGATGCCTTGCTGCTGCTCGTAGCGGATGAGCGGGAGGTGGGCGTCGAAAAGGTCGTGGGCGACGTCGCGGTTGCCTTGGTCGCAAAAATTCACCACGTCGACGAGCATGTCGGGGAAGGCATAGCCGGTCATGGCGCCGTCGGCTCCGCGCTCCATCTCGAAGTCGAGAAACAGGCCGCCGTTGCCGGTAAGGATCGAGAGTGGGCGGAGGGAGCCGTCGCGTTGGAAGGCTCGGAGGATGGAGATTTTCTCGAGGCCGGGCCAGTCTTCGTGTTTCAGCATCACGCAGGACGGGTTGTCGGTGACGATCTGGCGGATGACTTTGGGCGTCATCACAACGGAGAGTACGAGCGGGTAGTCCTGCAGGACCCATGGGATGTCGCGGCCGATGGCGGCGACGGCCTGGGCGAAGTAGTTGATGATCTGATCGTCGGTGCGCAGGGCGGGGGGCGGGGCGATCATGACGCCGGCGGCTCCGGCGTCCATGACTCCGCGGGCGAGGGAGCGCATGGCGGCGAAGCCGGGCGCGGAGACGCCGACAATGATGGGGACGTTGGCGCGGCGGACTACCTGCTGGGCGATGGCGAGGGATTCGGCGGGGTCGAGTTTGGGCGCCTCGCCCATCATGCCGAGGATGGTGAGGCCGGAGACGCCGCAGGAGAGATAGAAGTCGGTCATGCGATCGACTGATGCGGTGTCGACGGCACCGTCCGGAGTGAATGGCGTTACGGCGATGGTGTAGACGCCTTTTGCGGTATGGTCGAGCTTCATGATCGAGTTCCGTTCCGATTCAGAATACTAGCGGTTGAGCAGCAGGGGTGCCCGAGATTTTTTTCGCGCAGGGGATCTTGCAAGTAAGTCGTTTGTTTAGAGTGACTTGGCGGAGTCCTGTGCCGTCAAAATCCTCTAAACAAATGACTTACGTCTAAAATATTCTAAACAAACGGTTTATGGGCGACAAATCCGTCCAGAGCAAAAGGCCCACCGGCAAGATACTCCTAATCAATGACTTACAGCTAAAATACTCCAAACAAAAGAGATAAGCCCGGCTTGCGCCCGGGCTCATGGATTATCTGTCTCGATTTATTCACTTACTACTTCCATTATATCGGATTGACCTTAACTAAACGGCAACTATCTTCTTGCGCTAAGTAGTTGTTGATGTGTTGGTTAGAGGGAACATCGGGCCCTTGGGGGCTTGACACGCGATTTTGCTGAGGTTTATCGCGAAAAACAGTTTGGGAGGCGGCGCGCGGACGATCTGGCGGCCGAACATGACTTCCAGTTTGGAGAAGCCGAAGACGAAGGCGTCGCCCTTGTCGATGAGGACGATGTCGATGGTGTCGCCGAAGGCTTCGGAGAGGATAGTGGTGAGTTCGAGGCCGCCGAAGCCGGCGCCGAGGACTACTACGCGGGGTCGCATGGGGGAGGATATCACCTCGGGAATTGTGCGTTAGATTTCGCGGGATATTTTAGGGAAATTGTGGCGGGTCGGGCAAAATGCGGGGGTTCTTCGCTGCGCTCAGAATGACAAACGCAACGGTTTGCGAGTTGTTCTCATGATTTGGATTGAGACGTCGGGGCGTTGCGCTGAAGGAAGTCGAAGTCGCAGCCTTGCGGGGCCTGGAGGATGTGGTCTTCGAAGAGGCGGGCGTAGCCTCGGGTGGGGATTTCGCGCGGGGGTGGGGAGGCTTGCCAGGCGGCGAGGCGGGCGGCTAGTTCGGTGGCGTCGATGAGGAGGTCGATGCGGCGGGCTTCTACGTCGAGGGTGATGCGGTCGCCGGTGCGGACGATGGCGAGTGGGCCTCCGATGGCGGACTCGGGTGCGATGTGGAGGACGATGGTGCCGAAAGCGGTGCCGCTCATGCGCGCGTCGGAGATGCGGACCATGTCTTTTACGCCCTGGCGGGCGAGCTTGAGCGGGATGGGGAGGTAGCCTGCCTCGGGCATGCCCGGCGCGCCCTTGGGGCCGGCGTTGCGCAGGACGAGGATGTCTTCAGGGGTGACGTCGAGATCGGGCTGGTCGATGCGCGCGGCCATGTCTTCGATCCCGTCGAAGACTACGGCACGGCCGGTGTGGCGGAGGAGGTGCGGCGAGGCGGCGGAGTGCTTGATGACGGCGGAGTCGGGTGCGAGGTTGCCGTGGAGGATGGCCATGGCGCCTTCTTTTTTCAGCGGGGCGGAGAGGGTGCGGATGACGTCCTGGTTGGGAACTTGTTCGGCGGCGGCGATGATGTCGGCGATGGGGGGGCCGGAGCTGGTGGGGGCGGAGGGGTCGAGGAGGGGGGCGAGTTCGCGGAGGAGGGCGGGGAGGCCGCCGGCGTGGTGGAGGTGCTCCATGTAATGCGCGCCGGAGGGTTTGAGGTTGAGGAGGACGGGGACTTCGCGGCCGAGTTTGTCGAAGGCGTCGAGGTCGAAGGGGACGCCGGCGCGGTTGGCTATGGCGGTGAGGTGGATGAGGCCGTTGGTTGAGCCGCCGATGGCTTGCAGGACGATGCTGGCGTTGCGCACGGAGGCGGCGGTGATGAGGTCGCTGGGACGCGGTGAGCCGGAGATGGCGATTTCGGTGGCACGCTTGCCGGTGGATTCGGCGATGCGGCGGCGGTCGGCGTGAGTTGCGGGGGCGGCGGCGGACATGGGGAGGGCGAGGCCGAGGGCTTCGACGAGGCAGGCCATGGTGCTGGCGGTGCCCATGGAACTGCAGGTGCCGATGGTGGGGCAGAGGCGGCCGGAGATGAGTTCGGTTTCGGCGACGTCGATGGCGCCGGCGCGGTGCTGCGCCCAGAGGCGGCGGCAATCGGTGCATGTGCCGAGGACTTCGCCTCTGTAGTGGCCGACGAGCATGGGGCCGGTGGGGAGGACGATGGCGGGGAGGTCGGTGCTGGCGATGGCCATGACCTGCGCGGGGAGATTTTTGTCGCAGCCGCCGATGACGACGACGGAATCCATGGGCTGGGCGCGGATCATCTCTTCGGTTTCCATGGCCATGAGGTTGCGGAGGAACATGGAGGTGGGGTGGGCGAAGCTCTCGGCGATGGAGATGGTGGGAAAGACCATGGGCAGGCCGCCGGCTAGGAGGACTCCGCGCTTGACGCTTTCGATGAGGTCGGGGACGTTGCCGTGGCAGGGGTTGTAGTCGCTGTGGGTGTTGGTGATGCCGACGATAGGGCGCGAGAGGGCGTCGTCGGAGTAGCCTGCGGCTTTTATGAAAGCTTTGCGCAGGAAGAGGGAGAAGGCGGTGTCGCCGTAGGTGGTGAGGCCTTTGTGGAGGCCGGTTTCGGGTTGGGGTTTGTGGGTCATGGGATTCAAAGGCTAAAGACAAATACGGGGGTTCTTCGCTTCGCTCAGAATGACAATACTAAAGACAGAACAGATATGGAGATTCTGACCCTTCCCTTCGCTCAGGGGCAGAATGACAGCAGAGTTGCGGCGAGGAGCGTGCAGCGCGGCGGGTTGAGAGATTGGAAAGGAGGCGTCGTCGCGGGATTGTTTGGCATGCTGGATTTCCTCACGGGGCGAACACGAGGAATGGTATCTCATCCGGTTGGGTCAACGATTCACCAGCTTTGCGGGGACGAGGGTGAGAATCAGAACGGACGATGCGAGCATGCAGGCGGCGATGAGGAGGAGGCCGGAGTTGAGCGTGCCGGTATGGGTCTTCAGGACGCCGATGATTGTGGGGCTGAAGAATCCGCCGAGATTGCCGGTGCAATTGACCAGTGCGATGCCGGCGGCCGCGGCGGCTCCGCCGAGGAACGATGTTGGCAGCGCCCAGAACATCGGAACGGCGGTGACCACGCCGACGACGGCCATGTTCATGCCGATCATCGCAAGCACTGCGCTGTTGCTGCCCTGGGTGCATAGGGCGAAGCCAATTGCGGCGATGATGCAGGGGCCGACAATATGCCAGCGGCGTTCGCGTGTTTTGTCGGAGTGGCGGCCTACGAGGATCATGAAGATGAGCGCGAGGCTGTAGGGGACGATGGTGCGCAGGCCGATCTGGAAGGTATCTTTGACGCCGGTCTCGCGAATGATGGTGGGCAGCCAGAAGCCGATGGCGTAGGAGCCCATCTCGATGCCGAAGTAGATGGAGCCCATGAGCCATACGCGGGGACTGGTGAAGACGGAGAGGATGGTGTTGTGCGTCTTGACGCTGGCTTCCTCGTCGATCTCGGCGGCGACGATGGCTTTTTCTTGCGGGGAGAGCCACTTTGCGTGGATGACGCGATCGTCGAAGGAGAAGAAGACGACGATGCCGAGGATGACGGCGGGTATGGCTTCGAGGATGAAGAGCCATTGCCATCCTGCGACGCCGTGGCGGCCGGCGAAATAGCGCATGATGTAGCCGGAGACTGGGCCGCCGATGATTCCTGAAACCGCGCTGCCGGCCAGCAGGATTGCAACGACCTTGGCCCTGCGATGCGACGGGAACCAGTAGGTGATGTAGAGGATCATGCCGGGGAAGAATCCGGATTCGGCGACGCCGAGCAGGAGGCGCATGGTGTAGAACTCGCCCGGGGTGCGGACCAGCGCAGTGCAGCCGGAGATGATGCCCCAGGTGACGAGGACGCGACAGATCCAGACACGCGCGCCGACTTTGTGAAGGATGAGGTTGCTGGGGACTTCGAAGAGGAAGTATCCGAGGAAGAAGATGCCGGCGCCGAGGCCGTAGACGCTGTCGCTGAATTTGAGGTCGCCGAGCATTTGCAGCTTGGCGAAGCCTACGTTGACGCGGTCGATGTAGGCGACGATGTAGGCGAGGAGCAGGATGGGAAGGATTCGCCAGGCGATCTTGCTGTAGAGCGGGCCATTTGCGCTAAGCGGGTGTGCGTTTGGCGCGGCGTAGTGTGCTGGTGCCAATTTCACCCCCCCCGAGCGATTGCTATTTCGCGACTAATTCTCGGCCTTGGTGTGGCCTTTGCGGAAGGCCTCATACCGGGCTCTGGTTTCCGCGTTGGGCGGGTAGAGGCCGGGGAGTGCAGCGCCCGCTTGCACCTCGCCGATGATCCATGCTTCGAATCTCTCCTGCTCGACGGCTGCTTCCACGACATCGTTGAGCAGCGCTTTCGGAATTACGACGGCGCCATCGTCGTCGGCGACGATTATGTCGTCGGGAAAGATGGCTACACCTCCGCAGGCAATCGGCTCCTGCCAGTTGACGAAAGTGAGTCCGGCGATCGATGCCGGTGCAGCGGCGCCGTTGCACCATACTGGCAAATCGGTGCGAAGAACGCCGGCGAGGTCGCGGACAACTCCATCGGTAACCAGGCCGGCGACGCTGCGGACCTTCATGCGCTGGCAGAGAATGTCGCCGAAGATGCCGGCGTCGGTGACGCCCATGGCGTCGACGACCGCGATGGAGCCGGGCTGCATGGCTTCGATTGCCGCGCGCGTGGAGATGGGGGAGTTCCATGACTCCGGCGTGGCGAGATCTTCGCGCGCCGGGATAAACCGCAAAGTGAAGGCGGGGCCGACTACGCGCTTCTGGCCGGGGCTCAATGGTTTGGTGCCGCGCAGCCAGACGTTGCGCAGGCCTTTTTTGTGCAGCACTGTGGTGAGCGTTGCGGTCGTTATGCCGGAGAGCGCTTCGATCGTCTTTTCGTCTAGTCCCATTGTCATGTGGCCTGCAGAAGGTCGCTTTTTGAACGTGGCGTGTTGTTTTCTAGACGCTGGCGATCAAGCCGCCGTCTACGCGGATTACGGAACCGGTGAGGTAGGCGGCGCGCTCGCTGGCGAGAAACGTCACCACGTCGGCATACTCTTCCGGCTTGCCGTAGCGGCCGAGTGGAATCGTGGCCGTGCTCTCCGCTGATACCTCTTCCACGGTGCGTCCTTCGCGTTTGGCTTTTGCTTCGTCGAGAAACGTGATGCGGCCGGTTGCGATGCGGCCGGGGAGGACGATGTTGGCGGTAATGCCGTCCTTGCCGACTTCGCGCGCGAGGGTTTTTGACCAGCCGACCAGCGAGAGACGCAGGGCGTTTGAGATGCCGAGATTGGGGATCGGTGCTACGACTCCGGAGGAGGTGCTGGTGATGATGCGACCCCAGTGGCGCGCTCGCATTCCGGGAAGAACGCGGTCGGTGATCGCGATGACCGACAGGACCATAGACTGAAAATGTTTCGACCATAGGGCCGGGTCCTGGCCGCTGGCGGGCGTCGGAGGTGGGCCTCCGGTGATGTTCACGAGAATATCCACCGGGCCGATTTCGCTTTCAATCTTCGAGACATGCGCGTCGATTTGCGACAGATCGGCAAGATCCCAGACGAGGCCGATGTGTTTGCCGTTGGTCTCTGTTAGCGATGCCTCGGTTCCGGCGATGGCACTGGGTTCGATGTCGGCGAAGGCCACGTTTGCGCCCTCGCTCGCGAGCGCAAAGGAGATTGCGCGGCCGAGGCCGCCACCGCCGCCTAGCACTAAGGCTGTTTTTTCTTTAAGGCCAAGATTCATAGGTGGTTCCCGTGTACGCCATCATACATATCCCAGCGTTTCCCATGCAGCACGGCGGGAATGCCGAAGGGCGGCTCTGGGCTTGGTGCGGAACCGGAAGTCGCCGGCTGTTTCATCTGGAGAGGAGACCGAGCGGCGGGATACAATCTCTCCACCTGACAGGCAATTGAATTCACCGCTAGCCGGCTGTAGACGGCGAGCGGAAACGGCGAACTGGACATGGCGTTTGTAACCGGGACGGACACAAGAATCGACCGGGAGACTAGAGGCTGGAGACTCGCCGTTGGCTCAGGGATCCTGGGTTGGGTGCTGGACTCGTTCGACTTCTTTGTGATGGTGTTCCTGTTCGACACGCTGGCGGGGCGCTTCCATGTGCCGAAGTCGTCGGTTGTGTACACGCTGACTTTGACGCTGGCGATGCGGCCGCTGGGCGCATTGTTCTTCGGCTCTCTCGCGGACAGGTTCGGGCGCAAGCGTCCACTGATCGTTTGCATCCTGTATTTTTCGCTATGTACAGTGCTGAGCGGGCTTGCGCCGAGCTTCGCGATGTTTGTGATCTGCCGCGCGCTGTACGGCATCGGCATGGGCGGATACTGGGGCATCGGCGCGTCGTATGCGATGGAGAGTGCGCCGCGCCGGTTCCGAGGCGTGCTGTCCGGCATGATGCAGGCGGGCTATCCGCTGGGCTACCTGCTGGCGTCGGTAGCGATGCAGACGATCGCGCCGGCCTTCGGATGGAGGTCGGTGTTCTTTGTGGGTGCGCCGGTGGCGGTGCTGATCGTGGCGCTGACTCTGTTTGCGCCGGAGTCCGAGGCCTGGAAGCAACATCGGCCGGCTTCGATGAGACAGATCTTTGGCTCGCTGCTGCACCACAAAGGGATGTTCCTTTACCTGCTGCTGATGATGAGCGTGATGTTGTGCCTGTCGCACGGCACGCAGGACCTGTATCCCGATTTTCTGAAATCGATTCCAGGGATCGCGGCGAAGTCCATCCTCGGAATGAAGTCCCTATACGGCCTACCGATTGTGTACAACATTGGCGCGATCGCCGGCTCACTTTGCTTCGGCCAGTTCTCGCAGAGGCTTGGCAGGCGCAACGCCATCATGCTGGCGTTGATGATTTCGCTGCTGTCGATTCCGGCGTGGGCGTTCGGGACGTCGCTAGGTGTGCTGGTGGCGGGATCGTACCTGATGCAGACCGGGGTGATGGGCGCGTTCGGCGTGATCCCGGCGCATCTGAGCGAGCTTTCGCCGGATGCGGTTCGCAGCCTGTTCCCGGGATTTGTGTATCAGCTTGGAGTGCTGCTTGCCTCACCCGCTACGGCAGTAGAATTCATGTTGCGCGATCACTTTGGATATCCCCGTGCGTTGACGATGTTCGAGGCGAGCGCAATCGCTCTGATGATTGTTGTGTTCTGGTTTGGACCGGAGAAGCGCGATCGCAGCTTTATGCGCGAGACGGAGATCGACCCAGCGGTCGTGGCCGAGTGAATGAGGAATGAGTGATCGAATGAACGAGCGACGGATCGGCATCATCATGAACGGCGTCACTGGACGCATGGGGCTGAACCAACATTTGATTCGCTCGATTCTGGCGATTCGCGAACAGGGCGGAGTGGTGCTGGCGGATGGATCGCGGCTGGTCCCCGATCCGATCCTGGTGGGACGCAATGCTGCGAAGCTGGAGCAGATTGCGAAGGAACATGGGGTGGCGCGGTGGACCACGGAATTGCGTGGCGCGCTTGCTGATAAGGACGACTCGATTTACTTCGATGCGCAGTTGACTGCGATGCGCGCGCCCAGCGTTGAGGCGGCGATTGCCGCGGGCAAACATGTTTATTGCGAGAAGCCGCTGGCTGAGGAATCGGCGGTGGCGTTGCGGCTGGCCGCGTTGGCCAAGGCTGCCGGAGTGAAGCACGGGGTGGTGCAGGACAAGCTGTTTCTGCCTGGGCTGCGCAAGCTGAAGCGGTTGGTGGACAGCGGCTTCTTCGGCAGGATCTTTTCCGTGCGCGGCGAGTTCGGCTACTGGGTGTTCGAGGGCGACTGGCAGCCGGCGCAGCGACCCTCATGGAACTACCGCAAGCAAGACGGCGGCGGGATCATCATGGATATGTTCTGCCATTGGCGGTATGTTCTGGATCATACGTTCGGTCGCGTGCGCGCGGTGCAGTGCCTGGGCGGCACGGCTATTCCTGAGCGCTGGGATGAGCGGGGGGAGCGCTACGAGGGCACGGCTGACGACACGGCGTATGGGACATTTGAGCTCGACGGAGGGATTGTGGCGCAGATCAATTCGTCGTGGTCGTTTCGGGTGTATCGCGATGAGCTGTTTAGCTTGCAGGTGGACGGCACGCTGGGTAGCGCCGTCGCCGGCCTGCGTGAATGCCGGACGCAGCACCGCGTGAACACGCCGCGTCCGGTGTGGAATCCGGACATCGAGAATCCGTTCCGCTTTTGCGAAGACTGGCAGGATGTGCCGGACAATACGGTGTTTGACAACGGGTTCAAGGTTCAGTGGGAGCTGTTCCTGCGACACGTTGCGGAGGATGCGCCGTTCCCGCATGACTTTCTGGAAGGGGCTCGGGGCGTGCAGTTGGCGGAGCTTGGCCTCAAATCCTGGCATGAGCGGCGGTGGATCGACGTGCCGGAGTTGGGGGCGTGACGGTGGGTGGCTCGGTGAAGCTGGTGCGGGCGGATGGGTCGACTTACAGCTATACGCCTTCGCATGAGCCGCTGGTGCCGGTGCAGCAGGCAGGGTTCGAGACACGAGTTGCGTTTGCCGCGGCTCATGTTGTGGTGGACCCGCTGCGCACTGCGGAGCCGCTGACCGATGCGGTGATCGATTGGGAGGCGACGCTCGCCTACCGTGAATATCTGTGGTCGCTTGGATTTGGCGTGGCCGAGGCGATGGACACGGCCCAACGTGGAATGGGATTGGACTGGGCGCTGGCACTGGAACTGATCAAGCGCAGTACGGCTGCGGCTCAGGCACGTGGGGCTTTGGTTGCGAGTGGAGCGGGCACCGACCATCTGCCGGCGGGCAAGGCATTCACGTTGCGGGAAGTGACTGATGCGTACATGGAGCAGTGTGAGGCGATTGAAGCTGTGGGTGGGCGCATCATCCTGATGGCGAGCCGCGCGCTGGCGAGTGTGGCCCGCCACGCCGACGATTACGCGGCCGTGTATGCGAGTGTGTTGAAGCAGGTGCGCGAGCCGGTGATCCTGCACTGGCTTGGGCCGATGTTTGATCCGGCGCTCGAAGGCTACTGGGGTGGGGTGGATATTTCCGTTGCGATGGAGAACTGTCTTGGCGTTATCCTCGCGCATCAGGAGAAGATCGACGGCATCAAGATTTCGTTGCTCGATGCGGAGCTGGAAGTGTCGATGCGGCGCCAGCTTCCGTCCGGTGTGCGCATGTATACAGGGGACGACTTCAACTATGATCGTTTGATTTTGGGCGATGGGGAGGGGCACAGCGATGCGTTGCTGGGGATATTCGATGCGATTGCGCCGGCCGCATCGTTGGCGTTGAGCGCGCTCGATGGCGGGGATACTGCGGGTTACCGGCGACTGCTCGCGCCTACTGTGCCGCTTTCCCGGCACATCTTCGCTTCCCCGACGCGGCACTACAAAACGGGGGTCGTGTTCCTGGCGTATCTGAATGGATTTCAGTCCCACTTCCGCATGGTTTGCGGGTTGGAGAGTGCGCGGTCAATTGCTCATCTGTGTGAACTGTTTGTGCTGGCGGACGAGGCTGGAGTCTTGCGTGACTCTGAACTGGCGGTGCGGCGGATGCGGAGTTTTCTGCTGCTGGCGAGTGTCGCATGAGCGTGCTTGAACGGCTGAGCTTCAATCAGATGACCGCTGATCCGTGGTCGCTTGAGCAAGTGGTCCGCGGCTGCTCGCGAGCCGGAATCTCAAACATCGGTGTGTGGAGACATAAACTCGAGGGCGACGTCGCGAAGGCGTCCGCAATGATTTGCAGCGCAGGGTTGCGCGTCTCCAGTTTGTGTCGCGGCGGGTGGTTCTCGGCGCCGACCGCTGAGGAGCGGCGCGAACGCATCGCGGATAATCGCGTTGCCATAGAGGAGGCTGCGATCCTTGGTGCGCCGGTGCTGGTGATGGTCTGTGGGCCAGCCAATGGGCAGACCCTGGATGACGCGCGGGCAACTGTGCTGGACGGACTGCTGGAGGTGCTGCCGGACGCGGAGAAGGCCGGTGTCGTGCTGGGCATTGAACCGCTGCATCCGATGTACGCGGCGGAGCGCTCGGTTGTGGTGACCCTGCGGCAGGCGAACGATATTGTCGAGCGGCTTTCGAGTCCGGCGGCGGGCGTCGTCGTCGATGCCTTCCATGTGTGGTGGGACCCCGAGGTGATGACTCAGATCGAGCGTGCGCGCGGGAGAATTGTGGGTTTTCATGTGTCTGACTGGCCGGTGCCTCTGCCCGGCATTCTGATGGGTCGCGCCATGATGGGCGATGGCGTGATCGAGTTGCGGAAGTTGCGGCAGGCCGTGGATTCTGCCGGCTATGACGGGCCGATTGAAGTCGAGATATTCAACGACGAAATATGGAAGAGTGCGGATGATGGGCTGCTGGAACTTATCCAGCGGCGTATCGTCGAATGTGTCTAAGAATCACAGAAGGGTTGGAGGTCAAATGAACATTCGGATTCCAACTGCAGTGGCCGCGTTGTGCATGGTCGCGATGCCAGTGGCTTTTGCAGCCTCAAGCGTGGAGAGAATCAGGAACGAAAAGGTGTTGGTGACGGAGAGCACACTGGCGCCGGGTGAGTCGCAAGCGATTCCCGACAAACTGCCGAGCATGGTGGTGTACATGTCAGGAGGGACAGTTGAAGTCACGCCAACGGGTGGGAAGGCTTACACGGAGTCCGTCAAGCAGGGAGAGACCGTCTTCCAGGCGGCGCAGAAAGGCACTCTCAAGAACGCGGGCTCTTCGGCCGTGCACTTTACGCGCATCGAGTTTCTGGGCGTGGGCATTCAGGAGACGTGGGGTATGACGGGCTTGTCGCCGAATTACGTGATGCTGCTCGAGAACCAGTATGCGCGAGCTTACGACATCAAGATTCCCGCGCAGACGTTTGAGCCGCAGCATACGCACCATGATCGTGTGGTTGTCTGCCTCTCCGGAGCGGAGTTGGAGCACATTTTGCCTGGTGGGGAGAAGCAGCCTTCGACTCTGAAGACCGGTGAAGTGGGCTGGCGGTTGGGTGCGACGCACATCGGTCATAATCTTGGCCATACGGATCTGTGGGTCATCGCGGTAGAGCCGAAGTGACGACGTTTTGAGGAAAGGAACGCTGGTGCGCGCATCCTGCAACACGCTGTGCAAGGCCGTTTTGGTCGTGGTCCTGATTGCCTTTGCGACGGCGATGCAGGGGCAGGCTATGGCGGCGAGTTCCGGGCGGCAACTTTTCAATGTACTGGATTATGGCGCGAAGAAGGATGCTTCCGCGCTGGCGACGGAGGCCTTTCGGGCTGCCATCCAGGCTGCAAAGGCTGCGGGTGGCGGGACCATTTATGTACCTCCGGGAAAGTACATTTCCGGGCCCATTGAGCTGTTCAGCAACATGACCCTGGATGTTGACGCGGGGGCAACGATTGCGTTTCCGGTGGCGCCGATACCGTTTGAGAGGACCAGATATCTTGGCGTTGAGACGTTGGCACCCATGGCGCTGATCGGTGGTCGCAACGTCGAGAATGTAACCGTTACGGGTCGGGGCACTCTTACGACCGGCCTTTACGATGAATGGGCCAAGGCTTATGGGCCAGCGCCGGTGATTCCGGATAAGTCGGAGAATGCGAATGGCCCGCACTGGGATCACCTACTGAAGTCGCTCGAGGCGGGACAGCCAGTTTCGGAGGCAGAGTACCGGGAAGCCGCACCGGAGTTGCGACCGTCGTTTGTGTACTTCGAGAATGCGAAGAATGTGCTGGTGGAGAACGTGCGCATCGTTGGCGCGCCGATGTTCGTGGTGCATCTTCTCTACTCGGAGAACGCGACCGTGCGCAACGTGATGATCGAGGCGAATCCGGGGCCGCATGTGAACGGGATCGTGGTGGATTCCAGCCGCTTCGTTCGTATCTCGGACGACTATATTGACACGGGTGACGACGGAATTGTGATCAAGGCGGGCAAAGACGCGGATGGGTTGCGGGTGAATCGTTCCAGCGAGAATGTAACGATTACGAACTGCACCGTGCATCATGCGCATGGTGCGGTCACGATTGGAAGCGAGACTTCGGGCAGCATCCGGAATGTTGTTGCCAGCAACATTACGGCGGTCGATACGGAGAATGGAATTCGGATCAAGAGCCGGCGAGGGCGAGGGGGTGTGGTCGAAGACGTGCGCTTCGACAACTGGACGATGGAGAATGTTGGCGCGGGGATTGTGGTTACGAGTTACTACGTGATGGGAGGCGAGGGAACGACGGCGGAAGAGGCCGCCTCCAAACGCACGCCGGCGTTTCGGAATATCGCGATTAGCAACGTGACCATCAGCCACGCGAAGGCAGCAATTGATATCGAAGGGCTTCCTGAGATGCGCATCGCTGGATTGCGCTTGACCGATGTTGTGGCTTCCGGCAAGGCTGGGCTGCTGGCTACGTACACCGACGCGCTGGAGTTGCACCATGTTCAGGTGAACTCGGAGAGTGGGCCGGATTTCACGATCGAGAATGCCTCCAACTTGCTGCTTGATGACGTGACGAGTGGAAAGCCCATCGCGGGCGCTCCGGTGCTGCGGCTTACCAAGAGCCCGGGAGCTATTCTGCGAGACAGCCGCGCGCTTCTGGGAACGGGCGTATTTCTTTCAGTTGGCGCCGGGGAACTGGGGTCGGTGTCTCTTTCGGGTAATGCTTTGGAAGCCGCCAAAACGCCGACGGAAGAGCGCTGAACATCAACGCTGCGGGATTCCGCCGGTATTGTGGCGAAAACGGCCCCGATGCGCCGTTGCTTCCCTCTATCTTGACGATAGATTGATACCTCTCTACCATTGGCCGCAAAACGGTACGTGTATTTGACGGGTTTCGAGCGACCGCATTCAATGGTTGTCAGGCATTACGACGAGAAGACGAGAAGATGACGGAGGACAAGAGGGTTATGGCGAAGCTGGGATTTTTGGGACTAGGGATCATGGGTGGGCCGATGGCGCGCAATCTGATTCGCGCGGGGCATGATGTGGCGCTGTGGTCGCACTCCGGCGGCAAGGCGGAGGCGCTGGCGAAGGAGGGTGGAACTGCCTGCCGCACGCCGGCCGAGGTGGCCAAGCGGAGCGAGTGTGTGTTTCTTTGCGTGGGCAATACGAAGATGTCGACCGAGGTGATCCTGGGGCCGGAGGGATTGGCGGCGGGGCGCTCTGGACCGCTGACGATTGTGGATTGCAGTACGGTGTCTCCCTCGGAGAGCCGCAGGACCGCGGCAACACTGGCGGAAAGCGGGATCGACTTTCTGGACGCGCCCTGTTCGGGATCGAAGGCCGGCGCAGAGGGAGCGTCATTGACGTTTATGGTGGGGGGCGATGAGCGAGTCTTTGAGCGGGTTCGGCCGTACCTCGAGGCGATGGGAAAGCAGCTTTATTCCTGCGGCGGTGCGGGGATGGGACTGCAGGCGAAGCTGTNNGACATCATCAACAACAGCGCGGCGAAGTCGGGCATGGTGGCGATCAAGGCGCCTGCGGTCTTCGAGCGCAACTTCACTCCTAACTTCAGCGTGAAGTGGCTGGAGAAGGACATGGCGCTGATGCTGGAGTCGGCCGCGGAGCAAAATGTGCCTGCTCCAGTTACAGCTCTTTCGCGGCAGATGCTGCGCGCGGCGATTGCGGAAGGCTACGGCGACGAGGACATCTGCGGCTCCATCCGCGTGCTGGAGAAGCAGGCCGGTTGCGAAGTGGTCGCGAAGCCTGAGGCCGCGTCATCGTAAGGGGTATCCAATGACGCGACCGGTCCCCAGAATGCTGATCCGGTGTCTCGCTTTGCTTCTGGTGTGGGGATGGTCCGGATGGGTTGTCGCGCAGGCTCCAGCAGGCGAAGGCAAAGCCGTCTTCAACATTCTGGACTACGGTGCTGTGCGGGATGGATCGGCAAGTTCGACTGAGGCGTTTCGCAAGGCGATCGAGGCGGCTCAGAGGGCGGGCGGAGGCACCGTCTATGTGCCTGCCGGAAACTACACCACCGGGCCAATCCAGATGGTGAGCAATCTGACGCTGTTCTTCGACGCGGGAGCGATCGTGCGATTTCCTGCGACTGTGCTTCCGCTGACCCCGGGGCGGCAGCAGGGCATCGAGACACCTACGCCCATTCCTCTGATCGGCGGCCACGATCAGAGGAATGGGCGTAGGTGTCTCGATGCCCT
>PKWK01000094.1 GCA_003133205.1 Granulicella sp.
AAGCGGCGGACCATCTTAGTAACCCCGTATTTCGGGAACTTCGTTCCTCATCCCCGCTGAGCCCTGGCCGATTTCCGAGGACTGATCGGTAGGAAAGTGTCTTACCAATTCTGGGCGACCTATCGAACAGGGATAGGATAAGTTGTAATAACAAGACCCTTGTCGAGTTCCGATGACGTTTGTTTGTCCGGTCTAGCGACATGCAGCGTGTTCAGTAGTACTTGTCTCGTGGAATCGAAAGAGACGCCGAGAATCAGCGCGTCCGATTCTCCGCCCGCCTGCCAGATGTCTCCTGCAATCGAATCCGTCCGGCGCGTGCGGTATTCACCTTGGAAACGATGACCTCCAGAAAAGTGAAACTCCACTCGCCCATCCTCTGCCTCGCGGCTGCCATGGCAAATTGGAAGAATGCCACGATACAGCACCTTGCGCTCTAGACGATTCGCGCTGCGGCAGGCGGGATTGCGCGGAGGTAGCCGGGCGGCGCGGGGGCGCATCTCAACTCTCACGGAAAGGCAAACCCAGCGTCGAAGACATGGGAGGACGAGCGCGTGATTCCATCCGACCAAAGGTCGTCCGGGGAGAGTGAACCACGGAAGGGGATGGGGCCGATGCTGGCTCCCGTTCCGGCGCGGATGCCGGAGCCGCGGAGGCGGGGGGTTCCGCGGTGGCTGGGGTGGGTGGGGCTGGCCATGGTGGTCGTGGCGGTGCTGCTGGGGATGGCGGCGGAGTATGTGATGCGCAATGCGGAGCCGATTCTGCGGCGGCGGGTGATTGCGAGCCTGGAGGAGCGGTTCCGGTCGCCGGTGGAGCTGGATGGGCTGCATATCTCGGTGCTGAATGGGTTGCAGGTGTCGGGCGAAGGGCTGCGGATTCTTTCGCTTGCGGGTTCGGGTGCGGCGGGTGCGCAGCCGATGGTCGCGGTGAAGAGCTTTGAGTTCCACACCGGGATTCGCCAGTTGATGGAGCCGAAGATGCGGGTGGATGTGGTGCGGGTGGTGGGAATGCGGCTGAATATTCCGCCCAAGGAGGAGCGGGGGGGGCTGTTTCCGAAGCAGCCGCAGGCTCTGGGCAGGGTGAAGACGAGCATGGTGGTGGACAAGATTGTGTGCAGCGACATGGTGCTGACGATTGAGACCTCGAAGCCGGGCAAGCTGCCGCTGGTGTTCGAGATACGCGACGTGACGCTGCACGACGTGGGGACGGGGAAGCCGTTCTTGTTCGAGGCTTCGCTGGTGAATCCGAAGCCGGTGGGGGAGATTCGCTCGACGGGGCACTTTGGGCCTTGGCGGAGCGACGAGCCGCGGGATACGCCGGTGGACGGCGACTACTCCTTTACGAATGCCGACCTGTACCCGATCAAGGGGATCGGGGGGACACTGTCGTCGACTGGGCGATACGGCGGGACGCTGGGCGAGATTGGCGTGGTGGGCACGACGGACACGCCGGATTTTTCGCTGGACGTGAGCGAGCACCCGGTGGATCTGAAGACGGAGTTCGATGCGACGGTGGATGGGACGACTGGCGATACGCGGCTGAACTCGGTGCGGGCGACACTGCTGCATACGGTGCTGCACGTGAGTGGCATGGTGATCCAGGCGGGCGGAAGGCGCGGGCAGGCGGGCACGCTGGGCGACAATCCGGGACACCTGATCGATATCTCGGTGGCGAGCGATCAGGCGCGGGTGGAAGACCTTCTGCGGCTGGCGGCGAAGACCAGCCCTCCGCTGATGCAAGGAGCGCTGACGCTGCGGGCGCACCTGAGCATTCCTCCCGGGCAGGTGAGCGTTTCGAAGAAGATGCGGGTGCAGGGGAGGTTTACGATTCGCGGGGCGACCTTCAGCAATGCGAGCTGGCAGGGGACGGTGGACAGGCTGAGCATGCGCGCGAGCGGCCATCCTGAGCAGGCGAACGCGACGGATGCGACGCGGGTGTCGTCGGAGATGGGTGGCAGCTTTGCGCTGGCAAATGCGCTGGTCGACGTGCCTGACCTGAAGTACACGATGCCGGGGGTTGAGGTGAATCTTGCCGGGAAATACGGACTTAACGGCGATACGTTCGACTTTGGCGGCACGGTGCGGACCGAGGCTACGGCGTCGGAGATGCTGACGGGCTGGAAGAAGATTCTGGCGATGCCATTCGATCCGCTGTTCAAGAAAGACGGCGCGGGATTGCAGGTGCCGGTGAAGATCAGCGGGACGCGGGCGGCGCCGAAGTTCGGTCTCGATATGGGCAGGCTGAAGGGGGAGATCTTCGGGCGACACAAGAGCGGGAACGAGCAGGGACAGCCGACAGAGCCTGCGCAGCATCCGCAGTAGGAAGACGGGGATGGCAGCGGCGGGCGGCGAGTAGAATCCGGCACCTACCTCTGCTACTGTCATGGTGGGAGCCTGATGACTTCGGAGTCACAAATTTCTGCGGATCACCCGGGCGCGCCGATAATGCCAGCGCCTCCCGAAGCGCTGCCCGAGCAGGCTGCTCCGGAGCCAGTGACGGGGAGTGTTGCGCCCATCTGGCTGCAACGGCTTTCGCTGTTCGTGCTGGTGCTGTTCTGCGTGTACCTGGGCGTGCTTGTCATGCTGCCTCAAGCTTGTCCGGGTGTCCGGGTATGTCCCCCCAGTTTTTGCACTGTAGCGGGAATGGAGAGTACTTAGAGAAAAACCGATTTTCCGTATGAGCTACAGTGCCAAATCCCCCCAGACATACCCGGACATCCCCGGACAATACCGCCGTCCGGGTATGTCCGGTACCGCTAGTACCCACTTAGTTCCTCCAACCCGGACAACGGTGCTTCACCCATCGAGAACCCTGACATCGCATCACGGAGCTTCATGCCCTCGTACGCCATCCGCTTGCGGCCATCTTCCTGCCGCTTCTCTTTTGACCTCATTCCCTTCTGTTGCATCCCTTCGGCAAAATTGGCTTCCTTCAGCTTGTACTCGCCTGTCCGATTACACCAGTCCGCGTACTTCTCATACAGTTTCCGTGCCGGGATATTCTCCTCAGGACTTGGCTCCGTGACTTCTCCCAAGAACCGAGTCATCCAATCCTGCGAAGCCCTGTAGTCGTCCGTGCTGGCCTTAACAATGTCGGGCTCCATCATGCCATGCAACCGGTACTCTTCCAGTCCTTGCAATGCCCAATTCAGAATCCCCGGTGCTTCGCTGATGAGCTTCTGAGTCAGCTTCTCGTCCTTCTTGCTATCCGGAATGTAGACTTCGAACGGGATAAGCCGGATACGACACCAGATTCCTTGTCGGTAACCTCTACCGGCAGATCTCTGAACGAATAGAGTTGCCAGAGAGTCAACTGGCCGCTCAGCTCCGTGCGCCCTTCGACAAGCCTGGCGAAACGGGCAAGTTGTCCGTTATGTCTTAGAGATTCACGATCCGCGTCGTTCAGAATGAACACGTGACCGTTGAATCGATCTTCTAAAGCAGAAAGCAAGGTGACAAGTGCTTCGCCGTTGGCTAACACCTGAAAGAACTTCGTGGCTCCAGACAAGAACTGATCGAAGTAGGCTTCAGGAAAAACACCGCGCTCTTCCAGGTAGGCAATGAGCAGCGCGAGAATCAATAATTTTCGGCGGAGATGCCCCACGCCACCCATAGCTGGCGCGACTTCTTCATCCACATCGCCACCATCGTCGTGGGCCCGGCTGTGGCGGCTCTCGCTCCTGAGAGATGGGCGGTCGGGTTCATCACACGACTTCTTGGCCATCATGGGCGATTCGGAAGCGATCCGCGAGGTGCCTGGAATGTCGCGTTTACTAAGATGGTCCGCC
>PKWK01000301.1 GCA_003133205.1 Granulicella sp.
CTCATCGCCGAAGTTCATCGCCCGCACCTGCTCTGCCAGCCGCTCTCGCAACGCCGCATCCCGCATCAACTCCACCAGCGCGGCCCCAAGTGCGGCGGAGTCCTGCGGAGGCACCAGCAGCGCATTCTCCCGGTCCGTCAGCAGTTCACGGAACACCGGAAGATCGGTGGCCACGATCGTCTTGCCCAACGCCAGCCCGGTCGCCAGCGCACCGCTCGTCGTAATCGCACGATACGGATACACGACGACGTCCGCCGCCCGATACAGCGCCACCAGTTCCTCGGTGGAGATGAAACGAAAGTGCAATTTCACCCGCTTCAGTCCAAGCTCCGCAACCTGCCCGCGAATCTGCTCCAGAAGATCCGGCGCACCGGTGCCCGCAATCACCAGGCACGCGTCCTCGCTCTTCGCCTCCACCTGCTGCCACGCGCGCAGCAGCAGATCGATGCCCTTGTACGGAAAGATGATGCCTTGCCACAACACCAGCAGTTGGCCCGGATCGAGCTGAAAGTCGCGCAGAGCATCTTGAGAGCCGCCGGGAGAAAGGTCATAGAAGAACGGCCCGTGAGGAATCACCGAGACCTTGTCCCCCGGAACGGAAAACTCCGCACCAAGCCTCGTCCGGATGGATCCGGAGTGGCAGATGATTGCGTCGACCGTGCGATACAGCTCGTCGAACGCTGCCTTATGCGCCTCGCCCGTATCGTGCGGAAGCAGGTCGTGGACAGTCAACACAATCTTCGAACCGCGTCTGCGACAGAACTCAACGAACCATAGGTCAAGCGGAACCCGCGACGTCAGCATAGGAAGGAACTGCACATGAATCACATCCGGCGGAGAGATCAGAAATCTCACCGCCAGCGCGGACAGATTCAGCATCGACTCCGCCAGCTTCAGCACCCTGCGCGGAAGTCGCGGCATCCGGAATCTGCCCACCACATTCAGCAGCCCCGGATCAACCTTGATGCCGCGACTCGAGAAGCACCCCGGATCGAGGTAATACGAGATCGACCCAACCATAAGGTTGACGTTCTCCTTCAGCAGCGCCTTCGAGAGATAGGCCGTGTAGTAAGGCACCGTCGCCCAAAGGTCCATCATGAACACGCGCGGGCCACGGCCGTCTGTACTCACTTCGCACGTCCTTGCTTTGCCGCTGCAATCGCCTCGTCGTACACGCGCAGATAATCCGCCGTCATGCGCTGGGCCGAGTACTCATCCTCGATCAGCTTCCGCGCCGCCGCGCCGAACCGCTTTCGCTTCGCCGCATCACCCAGGAGTTCCAGAATGCTCGTCGCCAATCGCTCCACATCTTCCGCAGGCACCAGCAGCCCGGTGACACCATCCTGCACCACGGTCGGCACCTCGCCCACAGCAGTCGCAACCAGAGGTAGCCCGCTAGCCATGCCTTCAAGAATCGCCATGGGCAGCCCCTCCTGGCGCGAAGACAAAACCATCACGTCGAGCGAGGCATACACCGAAGGCATATCGTCGCGCCGCCCTAACATCGACACGCTGGCACGGATGCCCAGCTCATCGATCAACTGCTCCAGCTTGCCTTGGTCCGGCCCTTCGCCAACCACCACAAAGGTTGCATTTCGAAATTCACCTAGAACACGCGCTGCGGCCTTCAGAAAAACATCGACGCCCTTCTCCCACGCCAGCCGCCCGACGAGGCCAATCAGCAGAGCGCCGCCCGGCGTGGATGGATCGCGAAGAGAGGGAGCTGCGCCGGCAAATGGGCGCAGATCAATTCCATTGCGGACCATGCGAATCTTCTCGTCGCGGACGCCCGCCTTGAGCAGCCGCTGTCTCACCTCATCCGAGACCGCCACAACGCGCGCATACTTGCGCAGCACCAGGCGATCCGCCATGCCGTAAAGAGTGACCACCAGGTCATTGTCATACCAGGTATGACAGGTTGAAACGAACGGAACACTCAAACCACGCAACGCAAAGTAGACATAAATGTCGGCCTTGAAGCCGTGAGCGTGGACCACATCGGCGCCGCTCTGAATTGCCAACTCACGGATCGCCGCAATCGCCGATCGGTCAACCTGCCCGCGGCAGGGAATCAGATGCGACTCCAGGCCTTCCTTCAACGCAGCTTCATGAAACTGCAGGTTTGGATTCGACGAGTTCGAGAACACGCCCAGTGCGCTGCAGTGCGGCCCCTCCATGAGGGTGCGCGACATGTTCAGGATCACGGCCTCCGCGCCGTACATGCCGCCGCTGCTGATGATGTGCAGGACCTTCATTCCGCGGTATCCTGGCCGCCGTCGGTTTCCGGCTCTTTTCGATTTACCAACGCCCAAAGCTTCTCGTACAGCCGATCGCCCAGCAGCCTCTTCGCAGCCTCTTTCCGTCGATACTGCCGCTCCAGATCGCCCAGTAGCTTGCCGTCTGGCTGAAACAGCTTCTCGATCCACGCTGGCTGCATGTCTCCACGAATGTTCAGCCGCCCAACCGTCACTCCCAGCGGCAGCGGCTCAGCTCTCGGAACGGAGGTATAAATCTCGGTGTAGCCTGCTTCCTCGCACGCAGCGAGGACGCGGCGATTGTATCGGCCGCCTGGCAGAGACATGGTTGTGATTGCGGTCCCCAGCTTGTCCTCCAGAGTCAGTCGCGCCTGGCCCAACTCGGTCTGCAACTCGCGGTCACTGCAGTGCGTGAGCAGCGTATGGGTCCAGCCGTGCGCCCCGATCCGTTGCCCAGCCTGATGCAGGGATTGCAACTCCGTCCATCCCATGTAGCCCGGCTTCTTCCCGGTCCAGCCTACGGTGATGAAGAACTGTGCGGTGAGGCCTCGTGACTTCAGAATGGGCGCGGCGAGTTCGAAGTTTGAGATATGTCCGTCATCGAATGTAATCTCAGGGCACAGGCCGGGACTCTCCGCCTGGCGCAGCCGAGCATACAGATCGACGTGCTTCTCAAACATTCCCGTATCGGTGATATAGGAGTAGCGAGTCTCGCTAGACCGCAGTTCATGGTAGAGAAGATAAAGTCTGCGCAAAGGCCGCCGCGTCTGCTCCTCCGAGATGGATTCAACACGCAAAGGTCAGTTCCACTCACACAGTATGGCTTATTTGGCGGTCTTGGCCTCGACAATTTCAAAGAGCTGGCGCGAAGGGGTATAGATCCATGCAATCCTTCGGCCCTGGAAGGCTACAGCAGGGACGGGAGAAGCGAGTACGACGCAGCCGTTGTTTCGGGCATGAACGAGCGCGCCCTCCATGTCATTCGTTTCAAAACAGAGATGGTAAGCTCCACCATTGCCCTTCGACAGCATGGATCGAATTGGGGAGTCGTCGCTGAGGGGTGCGATAAGTTCGATCTCGGCCAGGTCTTTGTCGGACTTGCCGAGAAAGCTGACGGTGACCTTTTGGACGGGGTCGTCAAATGGGCCGGACACGATCTTGTAACCGAATAGGGTGGAGAGCAATTCAGTGGTTGAGTCCAGAGATGGCACGGCCACACCAATGTGCAACAGCTTGAAATCAAGGTTGCGAAGCGGATTGGATATCAATGCACAGCTCCCTTCTTCAACTTCGCCGGGGGGAGGGAAGGGTAGGTGAACTCCGCAAGCTGTTGCGGATTTCTGATGGAAGCGAGATTCAGACCATTGAACATGCGTAATCGAATGCACCGCGGGTTAAGTAGAACTAGAGGGAATAGTTCGAGCAGGTTGGCTTGTGCAGGCATGAGGTCAGGTTACACGGGCGAGGGATTGGAATGTTGCGTCGATGGTGTCGTGGAGTTGGAACGTACTCTGGACTCGCTGCAGGCCGGCTCGTCCCATTCCCATACGCAATGGGCGGTCTTCCATTAGTCGGAGGAGCGCTGCGGCAAACGCCTCTGGATTGTTCGCATCGACGAGGAGGCCGGTCTCTCCGTCGGCGATGACCTCGGGAATGCCACCAACCCTGCAGGCAACGATGGGCAAGCCAAAGGACATGGCCTCAGTAAAGACGAGGCCGAAGGACTCCGACTCCGATGCGCTGACCAGGATGTCGCTATGTTTAAGCAGTTCGAATGGATACTGGACCATCAGCCCGGTGAAGCGCACGACATCGTCGAGTTTTAGTTCGGTCGCAAGCTTTCTCGAGGAACCTTCCAATGCACCTCCACCTACGACGACGAGGCGGGCGGCGGGGCATTTGTCGCGTGCGATGGCGAAGGCGCGGAGCAGTATGTCGACTCGTTTGCGATCAATGATGGAGCCGATGTAAAGGCAGTTGACTGTGCCATCGTCAATTCTGGCGGACGGGAACTGGTCCATTTCGGCGGATCGCACGAGAAAGCCAGCGACATCGATGCCGTTGTAGACGACATCGATGGGCTTCCTGACATGCAGCGCTTCCAGAAAATGCTTATTGGCGTGTGAGACGGTGATTACTTTGTTCCACGTTAGGGACAACAGACGCAGCGCCGAGAAATGGAGGTTTCTCCAGTGCAGGGTCTGGAGCGGCCGAATCTCTCCGTGATAGTGGTAGGCGACAGTGATGCCTGAGATACGACAAAAGAGGAACACGGGAAGAAAACTGAGCGTGTCGCAGAAATGGAAGTCCACAATATCCGGCTTGAACTCACGGATACAGCGGATCAACTCGCGCCTGCCTTGCTTCGAACTCCAGGGTGCATTTGCGGTCAGAACAGAGGCACGTTCGTTCTCAATCCGCTGGATCACCTCTCCTGCGTCTACGCCGGGAAATATGAATCCGAGTGTCCAGCCTGACTCGCGGGCCTTGCGGGCGAAGGAGCCGATGTAGTCCTCGAAGCTGCCGAGCTTCTTGATCCGCGAGTTGATGATTGTAAGCAATCTCACGTGTTTTCTCATGCCGAGAGAATACTACTTAAGCCTCTCCGCGTTCTGAATAGATTTACATCATTTGAAGAGGAATGCGCCCGGTAGATGCGGCCCCGAAGCGGTTCGATTTGCCTTTTGAATCTTTATCGAGGTCACGGGCGCGGGGGAAGGCAGAAAAGTGCATTCGATACGGAGAACATTTCACCCTTGGTGCTGATGTAATCGTTATAGGCGGCAACAAATCGGAATCCGAAGGGACTCAGCATGTTTTCGAATGGGATCAAAGCACCTCCAAATACGCCCTCTCTCGGCCGAAGATCATTGAATTCAACTTGGACAAACTTTATGGCCCGCTTTTGAAGCATCGAACTGCCGCCTTGAAGAACAACCAAGTCGAAGCCTTCAGTGTCGATGTTCAGCAAATCGACGTGATCGATCAAGTTTTCCGAGCAAAATGTATCCAATGTTGTTTCTTTTACACGAATGCTGCGTCCATGTGTGTTGAATCGCTTGGCAAACTGGGCGTTCGGCGTAAGACTGTTGATCTTCGACTCATCATACTCGATCATTTCAACTTCGCAGGTATCGATACCCAGAGCAACATTAAATCCCCGAAATCGGGGATTCCCGCCCACCTTGGCAATCAGCGTCGCAAACGTGGAAGGATGGGGTTCGAAGCTCAATACGCGCGCCTCCGGAAACTCATCGAGCGCATTCAGCGCCGTCTCGCCATCGTTAGCTCCCACATCAAAGATCGTGTTGATTGGATACTTCCACTCGTTTGCCAAGCGCTTGACGTCCGTGAATGAACTGAGGCCAAACCGAGACGTTGGTACTAGAACGCGTCCTTGGCGCGCCATCACCCACTTGATTGACTTTACAACTCGCGACCTGAAGAATCCCATCTCATCTCCGTATGAACAAGTAAAGTCTTCGGAGGACCATCCTGTTCCAGGGGCCCGCGAACGCTGTGAAAAGGAATGTCCTCTTGCAGCGCCGATTCCCTCGAAGTGTATCGTTCGTGGACCGATTTCAAAAGGTTTTACTCGCATCTGTGGTCGAAAAGCGAAACGATTCCGTACCCGGTTCGGACTCGACCGCGTTTGTGGGACTCGCTCGGACTATCGAACGGGTTGCCAAGGGTTTAAGTTGAAGGATTGCTATAAGTGTCCCGGAAGGCAAGGCTATCTCGATAACGCCGTTGTGGCCTAGCTAGTACTACTGTGTTATAAG
>PKWK01000261.1:0-21128 GCA_003133205.1 Granulicella sp.
ACAAATCCTCTTGCTTCTCCCGTTGCCTGCGTGTCCCCATCGCCATGCGCCGATTCTACAAACACACCCTGTGCATCCTCGAACAACTGTCGGCTCACGAATCAGCACTTGCACCACGGGCTGCTAGCGGAGAAACTCTTCTCAACGGGGGCGCGAACCGCCTCTCTTTTTGGACGGATGAGAGGCTGAGAGAACTGCCCAAGGCAGACCAGGAATACGCCGGATATCTCATGCAAGGGCTGAACCAGAAACAGGCAGCCGTGAGGATGGAAGAAAGTGTAGTCACGGCACACAAGAGAGAGCAGCGCATTCGCACTGTCCTAGAGGCAATGGAGACTGTCAGCCTCCAGGCATGTTCGGAGGATGCAGGGCACCAGGCAGAGCCTATCGAGGGCACCCGCACGGCACTGTGGGGTGGGATGCGGGTGTTTGGTGAGGATGGCTCAGGTGTGGTGCTCACTATCCAGGCGTGTGCCGAACCAGTTCCCTACCGCAACTTCTTTGCGAAGACACGCCGCAAGCGGGCTAGAATCACAGACACGATTGATTCGACGGTACGGAATGGAGATTCTGTGCAACGTCGAAGGTTTCAGCAAGGAAGTGTGTACCAAAATCAAACGGGCACGCTCTGGCTTGGCAAGTATGCAGAGTATGCCTTAAACGCTAACGGTGTAGAGCAACGTATCAGGCATCAAATCGTTCTCATTCCGGTAAAGAATGGGGAGAAGGTCATAGGCAAACGGGAAGCGCAAAGGCTCTTACAGCCGCACGTGGACCGCGTGAACTTCGCCCTATCTAAACCGGACAGTGAACGGAAGGCAGCAACGTTTGAGGGTTTCGCGGAGATTTGGGAGCGGGATTACCTTTCGCTATCCAAGCCCTCAACTCAATCAGGCGCACGAAGCAACTTGAAACGGCTCAAGGCAGCATTCGGACAGAGGGACATGCGGACTATCGACGCGGGGGACATCCAACGCCACATCGCCGCAAGCATGAAAGACGGTCTTGACCCTAAGACCATCCGCAACCATTGGGGGACGGTCAGCCTGATTTGGAACGCCGCCCTCGCTCAGAAGTATGTGGATGCGCTCTTGCCGAAACCGAAGCTGCCCCGCAGAGCAAAGAAGAGGGCGAAGTTTTTCACACTTGCGGATGTTGCCAATATCATCTCGGCATCGCAGGGTGAGAGCCTAACCTTTTACTGGCTTGCGGCCGAAACCGGGTTGCGTAGTGGTGAACTTGCCGGACTCAAACTGACAGACATAGACGGGGAACGTCTGACCGTCAATCAGTCGGTTTGGGGTGGCAAGGAACAGAGTCCGAAGACCAACAGTGCAATACGGACTCTGGCGCTATCGCCGCAACTGGTCACACTGCTGTGGGAGCAAATCGCACGACAGACGGCCAAAGGACATGGATACCTGTTCTCCTCCAAAACCGGAACACCCAGGGACATGAACGTTTACCGCAGTCGCAAGATGGCGGTCTCACTCAAATCTTTGGAGATACCGCAAGCGGGGTTCCATGCATTCCGGCATTTCAACGTTGCATTAATGGACGCCTTGCGCGTTCCACTGAAGACGATTCAGGAGCGGATAGGACATGCTCTGACTGGATCGTTCACCTTGGACGTGTACGGTGGAAAACCCGATTGGGAGCCGAATCGAGAGGCCGCACGGCTGATTGCTGCGGAGATTGAGAAGGCAGTTTTGGAAGTTGACGCAAAAGCAAAAGCTGCCTTAGTTGGCAGCTTATTGGCTATTGAGGAGGAAACCCACTCTGTTTTCTCCTCTAAGTTGTTGATTTGATTGGTTGCGGGGGTAGGATTTGAACCTACGACCTTTGGGTTATGAGCCCAACGAGCTACCGGGCTGCTCCACCCCGCATTCCAAGTATACTGCCGGAAACGAGGTCAGGTCAAACGTCTGCGTGGCGCGGAAGGACTCCTGCCAGCATCTGATCTGTACATGTCGGGAATGTTACGATCCATGGCACATTAATTCGGGCTGTAAACCGTAACTTTCCGCTGAAATCTGAGTCTTGTAAGAGTACAGGCCGCGTGCAAAACTGCCCGGCCTCAGGGACATTTGGAGGATGGCATGTATCGTCGCATGAACCAAGGGGCTGCATTTCGACTATTGAAGGGTGTTGCACCGGCGGTGCTTGCTGCAGTGTTCGGTTGGAGCGCGGTTGCGTCGGCCCAGACGCAGGCACCAGCTAGCAAGACGGTGCCCGACGCGCAAGTTGAGGCGAATGTGTTGAAGGCATTGGCCGCTGCGCCCGATCTGGCAAACCAGCCGCTGACAACGACTACGGTGTATGGAGTGGTGACGCTGAGTGGCTCTGTCGAGACCGAGGCGATGCGCACCGAGGCGGAGACGATCGCGTCGCGGACCAGCGGCGTGCAGAAGGTGGTCGACGAAATGACGTTGACCGGCGACGCTGCGAACGCACAGCCGATGCAGGATTCCGGTGCAGGCGGTTCGGCGGTCCAGGACGCGCAGGGCACAAATCCGAATTTGCAGTCGGACGGGACGATGGCTCCGCAGCAGGGGCCGGCGCCGCTCGCGCAAGGGTCGCGGGATTCGGACAATACGGCTCCGAACCAGGCTCCGAGCCAGGCGAGTGGACCGAACTATGGGCCGGGAGCGCCGGAATATCGCCAGCCTTACGGCGGACGGCAGGCACCTCCTCCCGGGTATCCACAGCAGGGTTATCCGCAACAGGGATATCCGTCGCAGCAGGGATACGGCCAGCAGCCACAGCAGGGATACGGCGCTCCGCCGCCTCCGCAGGGGTATCCGCAGCAGGGCTACAACAACACTCCGCCGCCGGTGTATGGCGGGCAGCAAGCGGGTGAGATAGTGACCATTCCGAGCGGCGCGTTGGTGCGCATTCGCATCAACCAGACTCTCGACAGCAGCAGGACTCAGCCGGGAGCGAGGTTTGACGGCATCGTGGTGAACGATGTCGTGGCTGACGGCGCGGTGGCGATTCCGCGCGGCGCGACGATCGAAGGGACCGTTGTGGACGCGAAGAAATCCGGCGCGTTGTCGGGACGTGGTGAGCTTTCGCTGCAGCTGACGCAGGTGACACTGGGCGGCAAGAGCTATCCGATAGTCTCCGACGTGTGGGGGCATCACAGCGGGGACAAGACAACCGAATCCGTGAACAAGACGGTGATCGGCGGCGCCATCGGCGCATTGATTGGAGCGGCAGCCGACGGCGGACAGGGCGCTGCGATTGGCGCTGGGGTTGGCGGTGCGCTTGGACTGGGCTCCGCGGCGGCTTCGGGCAACGGAGCGATGGTTGTGCCGTCTGAGGGTCTGCTGACGTTCCACCTGGCGCAGCCGGCTACAGTGGCGACGGTCTCGCAGCAGGAGATGGACCGTCTGGCACAGGGAGCCGGTCCGGTGGCCGGACAGCCACAGCCACTGCGGCGGCGGTATCCAATGCCGGCCTATGGGCCGGTATATTACCGGGCTTATCCTCCCTACCCTTACTCTCCGTATCCTTATCCTTACTAGGTTCAGCTAACTCAGGAGCAAGCAAGAGGGCCGCGATTGCGGCTCTTTTTGCTGCAACCTGCGGCAAAGCACCCCTTCCCCTCCAGACCGCGATGAATCATGGGACACACTGGTTGGGCGGCGGTTGATTTATACTTGTCGCTTGCCTTGCTTACGGCTGGGCGCGCGGGAGTTTCGTGCGCCGGGACGCGCAAAATCAACGGGCATGCGGCCGATTTCGCTCCTGGAGCGGAAGTAGGACGCGCGAAGTCAAGGTCAGCAGTCAAGCATGATTCGTTTTCTTCAGCAGGACAATAAGGTTGTCAAGATAATGTTTGGCGTCATCATCGGCGCCGCTGTCGTCTCCATGGTGATTTACCTGGTGCCGGGTTTGATGACGGATGATTCGAGCGGTACAGACGCTTCGGTCTACGCGACCGTGCATGCGCCGGGGCTGATGGGAAGGCTCTTTGGGGAGAGCACGCCGATCCCGTCGGCAGAAGTGACCAGGCTGGCGCAGCAGCAGTTGCGGCAGAATAAGTATCCCGACTTCCTGCTGCCGTACATGATGAATCGGGCGGGGCAGATCCTGGTGCAGCGGGCAATTCTGAAGCAGGAGGCCGACCGGCTTCACCTGCAGGTGTCGAACGAAGACCTGCGGCGCGAGCTGAGCACCGGGCCATTTGCGCAATACCTATTCCCCGGCGGAAAGTTCATTGGCAACGATGCGTATATCAACTTTATCCAGGAGGCGATTGGACAGGACCAGTCGATCGCCAGCTTCGAGTCGCAGGTTAAGGAGGATATGGAACTCCAACGCCTGCAGGCTCTGATCACAGGCGGGGTGACTGTGTCGGACAGCGCCGTTCGCGAGGCCTATCGGGTCCAGGGAACCAAGGTGAAGTTCGACTACGCGGTCGTGTCTTCGGAGGACCTCAAGAAGACGATCAACCCGTCGGACGCAGACTTGCAGACGTGGTTCAAGGGCAACGCGGCAAAGTACGCGAATGCGGTTCCGGAGACGCGCAAGATCGAGTATGCGGCATTCGATGCGTCGAAGCTTCCGGGCGGCAAGCAGCCGGTGAGCGATGCGGACGTGCAGGCGTATTACGCGTCTCATGCGGCGCAGTACAAGACGGATGAGCAGGTAAAGACGCGGCACATCCTGATTAATTCCAGGGCGGGCGCGGATGCGCAGACGGATGCGGCGGCGAAAGCCAAGGCGCAGGACGTGCTGAAGCAGGTACAGGCTGGGGGCAACTTCGCGGAACTGGCGAAGAAGTACTCGGATGATCCGGGGAGCAAGGATACGGGCGGCGAGTTGTCGCTGATTCCGACGGCCCAACTTGATCCGGCCTATGCGAAGGCAGCAATGGCCCTGAATCCTGGCCAGACCTCCGGGCTGGTGAAGTCCGCGTTCGGGTATCACATCATTCAGACCGAGCAGAAGCAGGTTGCGGGAACGAAGCCGCTGGCTGAGGTGAAGGACTCGATCGTGCAGATGCTCGAGCAACAGAAGCAGGGCGCGGCGGAACAGCAATTTGCACAGCAGCTTGCGGTCGAAGCCAAGAAGAACGGGCTGGACAAGACTGCGGCGGCGCATGGACTGCATACGGTGACGACCGACTATCTAGCGAAGGACGGCGTGGTCGGCGGCCTGTCTGATGCGAAGGACCTTCTTGCGCAGGCGTTCGCAACAGACAAGGGCGCAGCGCCGGGAACGGTTTCCACGGGCGACGGCTATGCAGTGTTCCAGGTGGTGGATGTAAAGGCAGCGCACGCTCCGGATTTTGTGGAATACAAGTCGCATATTCTGGACGACTATCGGGAACAGAAGCTACCCCAGTTGCTGGAGCAGGAGACCAGAAAGCTGGACGACCGGGCCAAGGTGCTGAACGACCTGAAGAAGGCGGCTGCGGAGATGAAGATTCCCGTCAAGTCGAGCGACCTGGTTGGACAGGATGGACAGGTTACGGACCTGGGCTCGATGAGCGGGCCGGGAAAGGTGGCTTTTGACTTGGCGAAGGGAGCAATCTCGGGGCCGATCAACGCAGGACAGACGGGCGTCGTGCTGACCGTGACCGACAAGCAGGAGCCTTCGGCGGACGACATGGCGAAGAACTTCGACCAGATGCGGGAGCAGTTGCTGAATGCGCAGCGGGATCAGATCTTCCGCGTGTTTCTGGGGACGCTTTCACAGCAGTATCAGAACGGCGGCGGGATCAAGTTGGCGAAGCAGCCGGCGGCTCCGGGAGGAGTTCCGGCAGGCAGCTAAGCGGTTCTCGGATGAAGGGCCTGTTCCCTGCCCTGCGTGTATTTGCGCCGGGTTGGGAATGGGCCTTTTGTCGTTTGGTGGTGGGACGGATTTTTGCATCAGAGGATAGTGTTGCTGGCTCGTTCATTGCGCGAGGAATAGGTCTGGATGATGCTGAAGGGTGACAGATGAATCAGGATCGGATTTCTGGAGTTCTGTTGCATGTGACGTCGCTGCCGTCGTACGGCGGGGTGGGTGATTTTGGGCCTGCGGCGTACGAGTTTGTCGACTTTCTGGCAGCGGCGAAACAGCGTCTGTGGCAGGTGCTGCCGCTGAGTCCCACGGGGTACGGGAGCTCCCCTTACTCTGCGCTGTCGGCGTTTGCCGGGAATCCTGCGCTGATCTCGCTCGAACTACTGGTGCGGGATGGGTGGATTGCGGCAGAGCAAATTGAAGGATTGCCGGGACACGATGGGCCCGCAGACTTCGAAGCGGCAGCGACGCGGAAGATTCCGCTGATCAAAGAGGCTGCGGCGAATTTTCTTGATAGCGCGAACGACGAGGTGCGAGCGCGCTTTCAGAAATTCTGCCAGGACAATATGAGCTGGCTGCCGGACTATGCGATGTTCAACGTGCTGCGTCGCCGGTTTGGCTATGTGAGCTGGATCGATTGGCCGGCGGATTATACCCAGCGCAAGCACGATGCGTTGACCCTGGCGCTGACCGAGCACGGCCGCGAGTTGGCGATCGAGCAGGCAATCCAATTCTTCTTCGACCAACAGTGGAGCGCGCTGCGAGCGTACTGCAAGGATCGCGACATCCGCATCCTCGGCGATGTGGCCATCTTTGTGAACTACGATAGCGCGGACGTGTGGACGCATCCTGAGTTGTTCGAACTGGACGAGGAGCGCCAGATGATCCGGGTGTCGGGCGTGCCGCCGGATTACTTTTCGGCGACGGGGCAGAGGTGGGGCAATCCGCTGTACAAGTGGGGCGAACTGAAGGAGCGCGGATTCGATTGGTGGGTGGCGCGAATTCGGCGGACTCTGGCGCTGTACGACATGATCCGGCTCGACCACTTTCGCGGGTTCGAGGCCTATTGGTCGGTTGCGGCGGAGGAGGAGACGGCGATCAATGGGCAGTGGGTGAAGGCGCCAGGACTGGAGCTGTTCCAGCGGTTGAAAGATGTGTTTGGCGAACTACCGTTTATCGCGGAGGACCTGGGGCTGATCACGCCCGAGGTAGACGAACTGCGCGAGCATTTTGGGATGCCGGGAATGCGAATACTGCAGTTCGGGTTCTCGGACCGTGGGGCCCATCTGTATCTTCCGCACGAATATGTACCGAATACCGTTGCCTATACGGGCACGCACGACAACAACACCACCCTTGGCTGGTGGAGGGACGGCGCGACTCACGAGGAGCGGGCCAACCTGCAGACTTATTTGCAATCAATTGAGCACGACGGCGACATTGTGTGGGCGATGATCCGGGCGGCAGCACGGTCGGTGGCGAATCTGTGTATCTTTCCCATGCAGGATATCCTTCACCTGGGCAGCGAGGCGCGCATGAATAAGCCGGCGGAGGGTGCGGGCAACTGGACGTGGCGCTACCGGAGAGATGCTCTGCATCCTGACTTCGCGACGAAGTTGGCAGTGCTGATGGAGATGACGGATAGGGATGGGTATGTGGCGCCAAAGGCGGAGACGCCGGCGGTTGTCTAAACCCACATCTCAGAATCGAGACCCTTCGCCATGCTCAGGGCAACTTGTGGGGCACCCAGGCGCGGTAGACTGGTGATAGCGAAATTGAAACTACAGGAGCAACGATGCCTCTCTCTGGCGAAGCAATACGGACGATGAACTACGTGGACGATATCTCGGTGACGCTGCGGCGGATCCTGACAGTACTGCCGTCGCTGACGGATGAGGAGAAGAAGCGGGTCGCGGACCACATCAAGGCGGCGGAGCCGAGCTACGAGAGCGTGATTCAGGCCGTGCAGACAAAGTAGTGAGCGGTGGCGGCGCGTGAGCCGGTCGAACTCCGTTCGATAGCCGAGATGGTGGGGATCTATTTGTAGCCCATGCCGGCGAGAACGCCGCGCATGTGGGCGAAGCTTTCGACGACACCGGGCATTGGGTCTTTAGGGAATATCTCGTATTCGAGGTCGACGTTTCCCGCGTAATGCGTGTCCATGAGTGCCTGGAAGACGGCGCGAACGGGCATGACGCCCTCACCTACGGCGACCTGGGATTCCTTTGCGGTGGCGTCGGCCAAGTCTTTGATGTGGATGTCGTAGAGGCGTGGGCCGGCCGCGTGGATGGCGGCGACGACGTCCGCGCCTGCGCGCAGCGAGTGGCCGAGATCGATGCAGAGACCGATGCGCGGGTCGAGGTTTTTGACGGCGGTCAGGACGTCGAAGGGTGACGGGAAGTTCTTGTCCTCCGGGCCGTGGTTGTGGATGGCGAGCTTGATGTTGTATTCCTTGACGAATTTATCGAGGCGCGGCAGGTTCTCGTGGGTGGGCGCGCAGACTGCGATGGGGATGCCGGCGGCCTTGAGGTATTCGAACTTGGGACGGATGTCGTCGTCATCATCTTTGGCGAAGGTGATGTTGCCGGCGGCGGTGAGCTTGAAGCCGGCGGCGCGGTAGGCGGCGGCCTGGGTGGCTACCTGATCCAGCGGCGTCATGGCGAGATGGACGTCCTTGAGGTTGAGCAGCGGCGTCTTGAGCTGGTGCATGAAGTCGATCAGGTGGGCTGAATCGAAGCTGCGGAAGGTGTAGCTTGCGATGCCGAGGCGTATGGGAAGGTCGGCGTCGGGAGTGGGCGGCTTCAGCGACGTGGGCGCGTAGGAGGGCTTGGCAGCCGTCTGCGCCTGGGATTCTGCGGGTAGGAGCGTGGCTGCGGCAGCGAGCGCGCCGGTACGGACGAGAGTGCGGCGAGTGAGGGAGTTTGTTGAGTTTGTCATTGGGTGCAATCGTAGCGCTTGCGGCGGGTGGGCGTCCAGCTTGCGATGGCTTCGATTCGGGCGCGCGCTATTCGGACTTTTTGCGCAAGTCGACGATTTGCGGGTGGAGGAGTTTGGCGGTGAGGGAGCGTGTCATCGCGTCGACCGCGGCTTGTTGTTCGGGGGTGAGGTCGGCGAGGCGCTTGGCTGCGCGGGCTAGTTCTGCCTGGCGGAGGGCCTCAGCGTTCTGCTGCAGAGCGACGATCGCTGGGACAGCGTCGAGCGATTGCAAGCGCTGGTGATACTTCTCCACTTCGTTGCTGACGATCTTCTCGGCGGCGGCGGATTCGCGGCTGCGGTCGGCGAGGTGGGCGGCAGCAACCTGCTGCAGGTCGTCGATGTCGTAGACGAAGCAGCCCTCGACCTGATTCATGCGCGGGTCGACATCGCGCGGGACGGCGATGTCGATGAAGAACATGGGGCGGTTGCGGCGTCGCTCGAGAAACTGCTGGCCATGAGCCTTGGTGAAGATCTGGCCCTCAGCTCCGGTGGAGGTGATGACGATGTCGGCGCGGCCGGCCTGAGCGTGGAGCTGCTCGAATGGGATGACTTCAGTGGTGCAGCTTATGGCGGCGGGATCGTGCGCGATCTGCACGGAGATCTGGTCGGCGATCTGGCCGGCGATGAGGGAGGCCTTTTCCTGCGTGCGATTGGTGACGAGGATCGAGGTGGCTCCCTGCTGGATGAGGTGACGCGCGGCCAGTTCGGACATCTTGCCGGCGCCGACGAGCAACACGGTCTTGCCCTGCAGGCTACCGAAGATCTTGCGGGCGAGGTCGACGGCGACCGAGGCGATGGAGACCGACGAGCTGCCGATCTGGGTCTCCGTGCGGACGCGCTTGGCGACCGAGAAGGCGCGTTGGAAGAGTGGTTCAAGCGTGCCGGAGACGGCACCGACCTCGCGGGCGACGGTGTACGACTCCTTGACTTGGCCAAGGATCTGCGGCTCGCCGACGACCATGGAGTCCAGCGAGGAGGCGACGCGGAAGAGGTGGCGGACGGCCTCGCGCTCGCGAAATTCGTAGAGGTGGGGCTCGACTGTGTCGGAAGGTATTGCGAAGTACTCATGCAGAAAGCGCAGGAGGTTGGGGTTGGCGGGTCCGGCGCCGGGATCCTGGTAGGTTACGAATTCGACGCGATTGCAGGTGGAGAGGATGAGGGCTTCGCGGACACCAGGCTGATGCGCGAGGGTGCGGATTGCGTCGGCGAGTCGGGCCGCAGGAATGGACAGCCGCTCGCGTACCTCGATGGGCGCGGTGGTGTGATTGACGCCGACGAGAACCAGCGAGCCCTCGCGGGTGCACTCAGTCGCTGCCTCGGAGGCCGGCTTCACAATCGTCAATCGTTGGGTCTGGCTCATGGCGTAGGAAACTTATGAACGGCGGAGAACTGGTTCGCAGCCCAGACGAAGAGAACGACCAGGAAGACGAAGCTGGAGAGGTAAACGGCGCGGCGGCCACGGAGGCCAGAGGCGCGGCGGATAAAGATCATAGCGACGTAGGCCATCCAAAGGCCGAACGTGAGCAGAATCTTGGGGTCGCTGAAGTACTTGGCACCGTAGTCCGCCTGCGCGATAACGGAGCCGATGAGCAGGCCAGCGGTCATGCATGGCAGTCCGAACAGCAACGTCTTGAGGGCGATCTGATCGATGGTCTCAAGCGGCGTGTCGAGCGGAGGAAGCCAGCGATGGTTGCCGCCCTTCGATTTGAGGCGGCGCTCTTGAATGAGGTAGAGCAGCGATGCGAGCAGTGACACCACCAACGCAGCGTAGGCGGCGAGCAGAAGAACTATGTGGAGGAATATCCATCCGGTATGGACGGGAGCGGAGAAGGTCTCCTGGCCCGGGCGAAATGCAGCGAGCGTGGCCAACATGAAAACGATGGGTAAAACGAAGATACCGATGGAGACGCTGCGGTACCACGCATAGACGGCCAGAAAGGTAAGCGCGAGGATAAGCGCAAGCAGCGACTGAACTTCGTGAGTCTCGACCGGAAGGCGATGGTGGGCGGCGTTGAGCGTCTCGGCGAGCGACACAAAGTGGAACAGAGCCGCTGCTATGGCGGCGGGCACAGCGAAGTGGCGCCAGCGCGGGCGGTCGTAGAGCGCCGCAGGCAGCACGGCCAGGGCCGCTATGCCGTACAGGAGAACCGCGAATCGGAGCCAGAGAAGTGTCATGGGGCCACTATGTAGTATATCGGGCGCCCATTTAGCCGAAGGCTGAATTCGCGTAACGGGCATCTATTAGCAGTGTCACGCAATCGGGGCTAAGAGAGCTGTGATGATCATCACAAAGCTTGTGGTCAGGCGAGTTACCGGATTTGGTCATGCGAGCGGCGCCCATCAGGCGGGCGCGGCTGCAAAATCTTCCGAGCCGCGATGAGACCGTCCCAAAGATGGGCCATATTTGCGGCTTCGCGAATGATACGGCTCAGGTGCGGTATTCTGGCGATTCTGTGAGCGATGCGATGAAGGTAGATGCGGCGAGGGCGGCGGCGGAACAAACGCCGGTGATGCGGCAGTATTTCGCAGCGAAAGAGGCACATCCGGATTGCCTGATGTTCTGCAGGATCGGTGACTTCTACGAACTGTTCTACGAGGATGCAATTGTCGCCTCGCGCGAGTTGCAACTTACGCTGACCGCGCGGGATCGGGAGAAGAAGCAGCCGATGTGCGGGGTGCCGTACCACGCGGCGGAGCAGTACATCCAGAGGCTTTTGCGCAAGGGCTACCGCATTGCCCTGTGCGAGCAGATGGAAGACCCCAAGCTAACGAAGAAGATCGTGCGGCGAGAGGTCACTCGGGTGCTGACGCCCGGGACGGTGGTCGACTCGGGACTGGGAGCGGAGCAGAGCAATTGGCTGGCGAGTGTGTGCGTGAAGGGCTCGGGCGCGGCAACTTCTGTGGGGCTGGCACAACTGGATCTGTCGATCGGGGAGTTTCGCGCGACGGAGTTTAGTGGGACTACAGCGTGGACGCAACTGGTGGATGAGTTGGGGCGGGTTCGACCTGTGGAGATGTTGTTCGCGGAGGGTGGACTTGCGGGGCTTCACGACGGAGCGCAACCCACCCTTCGCGATACTGCGGCGAAGGATGGGCCACCCGATTCAGTCGCGGATTCCGCGTTTGACGGGGTACGGACAAAGACCGGGCTGGAGGATTGGGTGTTTACGGCGGACTACGCAGTGCCTCTGCTGAGAAAACAGTTTGGCGTGCATTCGCTCGATGGCATAGGGCTGACCGGGCATGAGGCGGCAGCGACAGCCGCTGGGGCACTCGTTCATTACTTGCAGAAGACGATGCAGGGCGGTCTGGAACATGTTGACACGATTCGGTTTTACGAGCGAGCCGGATGCCTGGTGCTGGATGCCGTGAGCGTGCGCAACCTGGAGTTGGTGGAGCCTCTGTTCTCGGGCGAGTCGACCCAGACGACGTTGTTTCATACGCTCGACACATGCTGTACGCCGATGGGGAAACGGCTGCTGCGAGCTACGCTTCTGCGGCCGGCAAGCGAGCGGGCGGAGATTGAGGCGCGACTGGAGGCGGTGGCGGAGGCCGCCGGCGATCTGCCTCGGCGCGAGGGACTGCGTCGGGCGATGAGCGATCTGCTGGACCTTGAGCGACTGCTGGGACGGGTGGCGCTCGATTCGGCTGGGCCGCGGGAGGTGATCGCCCTGGGGGGGACACTGGCATGCCTGCCGCGTGTGCGAGAGGCGGTCGGGAGTTTCAAGGCAAAGCGGTGGCGGGATCTGGGCGGGAGTTCCACACAGATTCCCACAGGATCGTCAATGGGTGAGGCGACTGATTCCATAGGGATATCCACAAGTATTCTGGAGATTTCCACAGGGGTCGGGGCAGGCTTCGACACCATGGAGGATCTCCATGAGCTCATCTTCGCGGCCATCGTGGACGAGCCGCCATTGAACTTCGCGGACGGCGGGGTGATTCGTGCAGGCGTAGATGCGGAGCTGGATGAGTTGCGCGAACTGGGGCGCTCGGGCCGGCAGGCGTTGGTGGCGATAGAGGAGCGGGAACGCCAACGGACCGGCATCGGCAGCCTCAAGGTAAGGTTCAACTCTGTGTTTGGGTATTACCTGGAAGTCACTAAGGCAAATAGTAGATCGGTTCCAGAGGATTATGAGCGGAAGCAGACGCTGGTTAATGCGGAGCGTTTCACAACACCGGAGTTGAAGGAGTACGAGACAAAGATTCTGACCGCGCAGGAGCGGTCGGGTGAGATTGAGCGGCGGATCTTTGCCGAGCTCCGGCGGCAGTTGCTGGACGCAGCGGGCCGGATGAGGGATACCGCGCGGCGAGTGGCAGAGATCGACATGCTGGCGTGTTTTGCACACCTCGCGGCGCTGTGGGGTTGGGTACGTCCACAGATAGAGGATTCAGGGGTGCTGGAGTTTGTGGCTGCGCGGCACCCGGTGGTCGAGCGGAGGATGGAGGAGTCGGGCGGAGGCAGGTTTGTGCCGAATTCCATCTCGCTGGAGGCGTGGTTCGGCGGGAGTTCGCCCGAGGTTCCCGGCACGTCGATTGCGCTGATTACAGGGCCGAATATGGGGGGCAAGAGTACGTATCTGCGGCAGGCGGCACTGCTGGTGGTGATGGCACAGTGTGGCTGTTTTGTGCCGGCGGAGAGCATGCGTCTCGGACTGGTGGACCGGATCTATACACGGATCGGGGCAAGCGACAACGTCGCTCGGGGGCGATCGACGTTCATGGTGGAGATGACGGAGACGGCCGCAATTCTGAACACGGCGACGGCCAGAAGTCTTGTACTGTTAGATGAGATGGGGCGTGGAACTGCCACATATGACGGCCTTTCTCTAGCATGGGCAACGGTTGAACATCTGCACGAAAAGATTGGCGCGCGCACACTGTTTGCGACGCATTATCACGAGTTGACGCTGCTGGCAGAGCGCCTGGTACGGCTGAAGAACCTGCGTGTAACGGTGAAGGAGACGTCCGGGGGGATTGTGTTCCTGCATACGGTGGAGGCGGGGGCGGCGAGCAAATCTTACGGAATCGAAGTAGCACGGTTGGCAGGGTTGCCGGCGGGAGTGATCGCGCGTGCGCGGGAGGTTCTGAAGGTACATGAGCGGGCCGAGACGCAGCAGGTAGCGCNNTTACGCCGCTGTCGCAGAAGATCGTCGATCGGCTGGCGGCAGTGGATGTGGACGGATTGACGCCGCGTGAGGCGCTGAATCTGCTGGCAGAGTTGCAGCAGGAGATGGGGGCTTCCTCGTGATGGCGGGAACGAAAGCCAAGACGATGATTGTGGCCGGGGTGATGAGCGGGACCTCGGCGGATGGGGTGGACGTGGCGCTGTGTCGCATTGGGCCGGGGTCGCGCAAGGGTGATCCGCCACGGGTGAAGCTAATTGGCCATTTGGAAACGGCCTATCCGAAGGCGGTGCGCGCGGCGGTGCTGCGGGTGATGGAGGGGGAGCCGTTGCCAGCCGCAGAGATGAGCCGGCTTAACTGGCGGCTTGGAAGGATCTACGCGGATTGCGTGGAGAAGGCGGCGGCTAAGTTTGGGGTGAAGGTGGGGCTGGTGGGGTGTCATGGGCAGACGGTCCATCACGATACGACTGCAGTGCAGTATCTGGGAGCGCAGGTGCGGTCGACGTGGCAGATCGGTGAGGCGGCGGTGATTGCCGAGCGNNAGGTGAGCCGCGTACTGCAGAATCTGGGCGGGATTGGGAACCTGACGGCGCTGCCGGCGGGATGTGACGTGGATGCGCTCATGGCTTTCGATACCGGGCCGGGAAACATGGTCATCGATGGCTGTATGGCGGCGCTGTACGGGAAGAAGTTCGACCGAGATGGCGCAGTGGCGCGGCGGGGGCGGGTGCTACGCGAGGTGGTGGCGCGGGTGATGCGGGACGACGGGTACTTCTCTGCCCTGCCGCCGAAGTCCTGCGGGCGCGAGGAGTTCGGTGCGGCGTTTACGTCGCGCCTGGTGGGAATGTGCCGGGACGCTGGTGGTGCGGATGCGGATGTAGTAGCGACGGCAACGGCGCTGACTGCGCAGTCTGTTTTGGATGCGTATCGCCGCTTCGTGTGGGCGCATTTGGATGCGGCGGCTCCCATGGTGAAGATGGAGTTCTGCGTGGCGGGCGGTGGGGCGAAGAATCGAACGCTGATGGACATGCTTCGGGAAGGGTTTGCCGAACTTGGGGTGCGTGTGCGGCTGATGGAGGAGTTGGGCGTTCCGGCGCAGGCGAAGGAGGGCGTCGCGTTTGCGCTGCTGGCCTGGCTGACCTGGAATGGGCTGGCGGGGAATGTTCCGGCGGCAACAGGGGCGGCGAGAGCGGCATTGCTTGGGAAGGTCTCCTTCGGATGAGATTTGTGAGTGTGTGGAGAACGGCGGTTCACGCGTCTGCCCACCCTTTTGCCAAGGGAGCGAAATGGGGCACCCGGATTTGTCGCTGCCTGATTCTCGCCGGCTTGGCGGGGATTGCGGGCTGTCATGGCGCGCCGCGCGAGCCGGGGACCGTGGTGGTGATTCTGGAGAGCAGTCCCAACAATCTCGATCCGCGGCAGGGGACGGATGCGCAGTCGGAGCGGGTGGGAGGGCTGATCTTCGACGCGCTGGTGAAGAAGGATGCGCACTACAATCTGGCGCCGTGGCTGGCGACGAGTTGGGAGCAGCCGGATGCGTTGACGTGGGTGTTTCATCTGCGCGATGGGGTCCGTTTTCACGATGGCCGGTCTTTGGAGGCTGCCGACGTGGTGTGGACGATCGAGAGCCTGATCGACGCAAAGGTAGCGGGCCTGATCTCGGCAAAGAGCGGGAACTTCGATGCGGTTGACCGAGCGGAGGCGCGCGACCGGCTGACCGTGGTGGTGCATATGAAGCGGCCCTATGCGGGACTTCTCTTCAACATGAGCGATGGGCTGTTTGGCGTGGTGCCGCGAGGCGCGGGCAGCGACTTCGGGCTGCATCCGGTGGGGTCTGGGCCGTACCGGTTTATCAGCCAGGTGCAGGATAAAGAGGTGGTTCTGGAGCGGTTTCCGGGTTGCTGGAGCGAGGGTTTGGGAGGGGATGGCCCGCCGCAGCGCACGGAGATTCAGCGGATCCAGTTCAACGTGGTGCCCGACACGATTACCAGCGCGCTGGAGTTGCAGAAGGGGTCGGCGGACGCGGCCAGCAATGTGCTTACGCCCGACATGGTGTACGCGATGCGCGACTCTCCGAGACTAAACACGGCGAGTGGGCCGGGGTCGAATGTGTGGTATCTGAACTTCAACGTGCAGGATCCGGCGTTACGCGATAAGCGGGCGCGGCAGGCCGTGGCCCTGGCGATGGATCGGCCCGCAATTGTGGCTGCGCTGTGGCGAACTCACGCGCGGCTGGCCGATACGCTGCTGCCGCCGGGTGACTGGGCGAGGGCGGACGAGAGCGAACTGGCGCAGTATCCGCATGACCCTGCGCGGGCGACGGCGCTGCTGGAAGCCGCGGGATTCCGTGAGGGCAGCGATGGCGTGCGGTTGCGGCTGACGCTAAAGATCAGCACCGATGAGACGACTCGCCTGCTGGCGGCAGTGCTGCAGCAGCAGATGCGCGAGGCGGGGATTGCGCTGAATATACGCTCGGCCGAGTTTGGGACGTTCTATTCGGACGTGACCAAGGGGGCATTCCAGATGTATGTGCTGAAGTGGGTGGGATCAAATGAGGATCCGGACATCTTTCGTTACATGTATTCGTCGGAGAGCTTTCCACCGAAAGGAGCGAACCGGGGACATTATGTGAATGCGCGCATCGATGCCCTGCTGGCGAAGGCGGATGCCGAGACCGGGCCGGCGCGGGAGGTGCAGTTCCGGCGGCGAGCGGAGTATGTCGAGGTGCAGAAGATTCTGGCGGACGAGATGCCGTCCGTTCCGCTGTGGTATCCGGACAATGAAGTGGTGCATACCTCGCGGTTGCAGAATGTGGTGTCGCAGGGCGACGGAAACTTCGATTTTCTGCGGTAGCGGCGATCGTCGGCATCTTACAGATGCACTCTGCGCAACTCTACTTCTGCAACGCTTCGATCAGCTTGCTCGCGATGTTCTGGGAGGCCACGTTATACGTTCCTACCTCGAGTGATTGACGCAACTCGGCGACTTTATCGAAGCGGACATCGCTGCTGGTCGTCGCCTGCGAGAGCATTGCGCCGGCCAGACTTACCTTGGCCGAATCGCCGGCAATCTCCTCGACGGCAGTATTCCGCGGCCCGGCGGTCCGCATCGACGCTTCCGTCCTGGCCGATGCGGGAATCGCGCCGACACGACCCGATACGGGTGGGTCGTTTGGAAGCGGCCTGCTTTCTCCAATTCCGCTGGTATACGTCATGGGCAAACCTCGGTATCTTCTGAACTTTCCTCTTCAGCGTCGCTGCAAACATTGGTACCGTTGCATTCTCATTTTGGAACGTCCATGTGCAGGATAGTTCACGGAGTCTTGCAAGACGACGGAGAAGCTTGCCTAAATACACGGAGGAGTTCAATTCGGGACTCGAACTCGCGGGATACCGGAAACACCGGTCGGCAATTGGTCAGGATACGCGTGCGGCCAGCGTGCCGACGAGCCTTTGCCATCATGAGAGGGTTCGGGAGACAATCGAGCCATGGCAGAGTTTATTGCACCGAAGCACGAAGTTCCGGAGCCGCTCGCGTCGGCGACGGCGACCCTCCCTCCTTTTACAGCGGCGACCCCAGCGGCTGCGACGCCGGCAGCTCCGGGCCGTCCCGCCAGCAGCTACGGCGCGGCTCCGCACGACCCGTCGAAGCCCCCCGTGAAGCGGCAGATCGTGTGCTTCAGTTTCTACAAGGTGATGCCGGAGTGGCGGCGGCTGCCTGCTGCGGAGAAGGCGGCGCATAAGGCGGCGTTCGCCGAAGTCCTGGCGAAGTGGAATAAGCCCGGCGAGTTTCTGTCGCTCACCTACTCGACCATTGGCACGCGCGGCGATGTGGACATGTGCGTCTGGTCGATCGGCTATGGTGTGGATGAGTTGAACGAAATGCGGAGCGAGTTACTGCGCACCCCGCTGGGCGGATACCTGAATTCGCCGCATAACTTCCTGGCCATGACCAAGCGGTCGCAGTACCAGATTGACCGCGTGGATGAGAGCGAGGGAGAAGGTCGCGGCGCAATTCGGCCAGGCGGACAGAAATATATCTTCATCTATCCCTTCTGGAAGACGCGGCCCTGGTATCTGCTGCCGATGTCGGAGCGGAAGCGGCTGATGGACGAGCATATCCGGATCGGACTGCTGTATCCACGGGTGAAGCTGAATACGACCTACTCGTTCGGCATCGACGACCAGGAGTTTGTGGTGGCGTTCGAGACGAACTTCCCGGAGGATTTTCTCGACCTGGTGCAGCAGCTTCGTGAGACGGAGATCAGCATGTATACGCTGGCGGATACGCCGATCTTCAGTTGTGTGCGGGTTCCGCCAGCGGAGATGCTGGATCGATTGGGATGAAGAAAGCAGCGAGTCAGCGGGTTAGCGAGTCAGCGGCGAAGAAAGCTCTGGCAAAGGCGACTGCTCGAACTTCGGTGTCGCCGGTGGGCGCGAAGGCGCGTGCGATTGCGGCGTCGGAGCCTGTAGCCGCTAAGGTGAAACGCGGCAAGACCGCGAAGTCGCTAGCACCCGAGCGGGTGGCGGCGATCCTCGATGCGCTGAAGAAGGCGTATCCCAAGGCGGTATGTGCGTTGAATCATCGCAGCGCATGGGAGCTATTGGTCGCAACGATTCTTTCGGCACAGTGTACGGATGTGCGAGTGAACCTGGCGACGCCGGCGCTGTTCAAGGCGTTTCCTACGCCGAAGGCCATGGCCGCCGCTTCCCTGCCCGAACTTGAAGAGTTGATCCGGACGACCGGATTTTTTCGCAACAAGGCGAAGTCCATTCAGGGTGCCGGGCGGGTGGTGACGGAGCAGTTTGGCGGTGAGGTGCCTCAGACGATGGAGGAGTTGCTGCGCATCCCCGGCGCGGCGCGGAAGACGGCCAACGTGGTGCTTGGCTCGTGGTTCGGAATTGCCGTCGGCGTAGTGGTGGACACGCATGTGCTGCGGATCTCGCGCCGGTTGGAACTGACGAAGGAGACTACTCCAGAAAAGGTGGAGAAGGATCTGATGCGGGTGATTCCGCAAACAAAGTGGATCGACTTCTCGCACGAGATCATCTTCCACGGTCGCCAAATCTGCATCGCGCGAAAGCCGAAGTGCGCGGACTGCACGCTGGAGCGGCTGTGCAATTCCAGCGATAAGACCTGGAGCTCGCACTAACGTTTGCTGATCGTTGAGTGTGGTTGGTAGGATTCGGCAACGATTCGGGATAGTGCGGGTGAGCGATGAGATTTTACAAGGGCTGGTCGCGGCGGCGGTTTCTGGCGGTTTCGGGTGCGACAGCGGCGCAGGCGGCGGTGGGACTAAAGGGGTTGGGGCAGGCGACGGGCGCAGCTACAGATGCGGCAGCGGCCCAGAGGGCGAATGCGGCGGAAGCAGCACGGGCAATGCCTGCTCCAGGCGTGATCACCGGTGGAATTCAGCCGCTGATGAAGAGCATGACGGCGCGGCCTCTGCGCTATCGGCCGGTGGCGGGCGAGTTTGTGATTCGCAATGGCGGCGAGTTCTTCAATCGGCCAATCTATGGGGTAAGTTCGGCTACGCAGTCGGGCGACTTTCGCGTGGATGCGGGGGATCTGCCGGAGTTCTCGCTTTACCTGCCTGGGCATGGCGGGAATTTGAAGTTGGGGATTGTGGGCGCTGAGGGCGCGAGATCGAAGTGGGCGGCTGAGGCGGACGAGGTCGTGGCCCGCTATCGGCCGGGGCGGATGATCTACGAGATTCGCGATCGCCTGCTCGGCAAAGGAATGTTGCGGGCGGAGGTCCTGACGACGGGCGAAGGCTCGGGCTTCATGGTGAAGATCGAGGGTCACGGCGTGCCGCCGGGGACGAGGCTGGCGTGGGCATTTGCCGGGGTGAGCGGGCGCAAGGGTCAGAGAAACGGAGACATCGGGTGCGAGAGGCAACCGGTGAGTCTGTTCTTCCAGGTGCGAAAGGAAGAGTGCGCGGGGAACACATACGAGGGCGGTGCAACCGGTCGCCAGTTCTGGGCTCGTGTAAAAAGCCCGGCGGCGGAGTTGCTCCTGACGCTCCCGACGGGTCCAATTGAGGCCGCCCAGGAGATGACAGTCGCTGAGTTCTCTGCGTGGGGCGAGCCGCCTGATACCGACTTCGCTCATCCTCTCATCGGCATAAACAAGGGGGAGTTCCCGATCCTCAGGGGTTCGGTGCAGATAAGCAGTGAGCCGATGTATCTGGCGATCCACCACGTCATGCCGGGCGGCCAGTCGGAGACTAGCGATCCCGCATCGGCATTTGCAACCCGCAGTGCGCAGATCGAGGCGATTGCGGGAACGCTGAAGATCGAGACGCCAGATGAGTATGTGAACGCGGTGGGTGGGGCGATTGGAATCGCGGCGGAGACGATCTGGGACCAGAAGCAGGAGTGCGTGCTGCATGGCGGCGTGGCGTGGCGCACGATGCTGGCCGGATGGCGCGGGCCGTACAACCTGGATGCGCTGGGAAATCACGATCGCGCTGTGCAGGAGTTTCGGCATTGGCTGAAGCGGCAGAATGTAACTCCGGTGACGACGGCGAATCCGGCGACCGGGCCGTGGGACGCAAATATTCATCTCGCGCGCAAAGAGGGATTGCTGCACTCGAATGGCGACCTCTCGAACAACCATTACGACATGAACATAGTGTTCATGGACGTGCTGCTCCGGCACCTGATGTGGACTGGCGATCTGGAGTTCGCCCGCGAGGTGTGGCCGGCGTTGCAACGACACCTGGCATGGGAGCATAGGCTCTTCCGCAGGACGTATGCGGGCGCGGGTGGCAAAAAGCTTCCTCTCTACGAGGCGTACGCGGCGATCTGGGCGAGCGACAATCTGCAATACAACGGCGGCGGCGCGGCACACTCGTCCGCATATAACATCTTTGCGCTGCGGTCGGCAGCGAAGGTGGCGAAGGCGTTGGGCGAAGACGGCGCCGCGTATGAGGCTGAGGCGAAGCTTGTACACCAGGCGATGCAGGAGCTTCTGTGGGTGCCGGGACAAGGCGCGTACGGCGAATCCAAGGATCTGCTCGGTCCGCAAACGGTCTATACGAATCCGGCGCTGTGGACGGTGTATCACACCATCGATAGTGAGGTGCCTACGCCCAGGCAGGCGTGGCAGATGGTGGCGGAACGGCTAGCTGTGCTGAAGCATGTTCCGGTGCATGGGGACGGCGTACCGGCCGGCGGATGGTACATGCTGTCGTGCTCGGACTGGCTGCCATACATGTGGTCGCTGAACCTG
>PKWK01000261.1:21141-51777 GCA_003133205.1 Granulicella sp.
ATGACGTCGGCGCTCGACGTGCATCGGCAGGAGGCGCAGCGCGACTTCGGTGACCCGATCGGCATCTCGTCGCGCGCGCTGGTGGAAGGGCTGTTTGGCGTGCAGCCGGATTTGATTGCGGGCGAGATTCGCCTTCGGCCCGGGTTTCCGAGCGACTGGGATCGGGCGTCACTGAAGCACAAAGACTTCGACTTTACGTGGAAGCGCGAAGGGCTGCGGGAGACATACGAACTTACCAGCCGATTGGCGAAAGCGGTCCCACTGACGTTGACGGTACCGGCGCGGACTACGAGTCTGCCGGTGGTGATGAGTGGTGGGAGACGCATGGAGTGTTCTTTCGATGCGGCGGCGGTCGGAGCGCCCATGCTGACGGTGAATCTGCCGGCGGCGCGGTCGAACCGAATAAGTGTGGAGTGGCATGGGCACGCACCGTCTCTTGCGCCAGCACAACAGAACTGTCGTGTGGGAGAGGCCCTGAAGCTGACCGGCGGGATTGGGTTAGGGAAAGTGGATGATCCTCAGAAATCACTTTCGAATGGCCGCGTCGCGGTTGCGGGATTCCACACAGTGTTTGCCAATGTGCATGAGGGAGATTGCGCGTGGTCGATGCCGATTTCGTTCGAGGTCACGGCCGAGACGCCATCGTTCATTGTGGTTCCACATATGCCCACGGTTGGGACGGGTGAGCAAGTCGACCTCTCCTCTGTGCTGAAACACCGCATTACGGAGATATTCACGCGCGCGTATGCCGAGCCGCGATCGCCCTACTGCTCACTGGCATTTCCTGACAACCTGCTGGGCGGGTGGGCCAATGCCGATGGACGCGCGAGCATCGACGATGCAGGCTTGCGTGCAACTGGTGGACTATTGAAGACTGCCGTAGGTGTAGACTTCGCCACGCCGAGCGGGAGTGCACCAAATTGTCTGTTTCTCTCTTACTGGAAGCAAGATGAGAGAGCAGCGAAGGTCGCGTTGAGTGGCCGCGCGCATGGTATCTACCTATTGATGGCGGGCAGCACACTTCCGCAGTGCAGCCGTATGCAACATGGGACGGTATCGGTTACATACAGAGACGGAACCTCGGCGAAGTTGTCCCTGCGCAATCCGGAGACGTGGTGGCCGATTGAGCAGGACTACCTGCTCGACGATTATCTATTTGTCAACGATGCGCCGCTGCCGCCGCGTGTGGACCTGCGCACAGGACAGACCCGGATTCTGGACCCAGTGAGTTTTCATGGCAAGGGACGCACGGTTCCGGGCGGGGCCGCGACCATCCTGCATCTCCCGCTCAACCCGGCGAAGGACCTCGCGTCGTTGCAGGTTGAGGTGGACCTCTACGGAATCGTTGTCGGATTGATGGCGGCTACACTGGCCCGGGCGTAGGAGCAGTCCGATTGTCGCCACGTTCAGCCGCCACGGTTAGGAGTGGCTGGAGACGGCCGCCTCGGGTAGCTTGGCGCGGGGTTCAGCGACGGTACGTTCTTGCTCGAGAACCGCGCGAATGTGACCGAGGCCCCAGTCGAGATCGGCCTTGTCGATGATCAGCGGTGGTGCAAGGCGGATGACGGAGGCATGCGTCTCCTTGCAGAGCACGCCGCGTTGCTTCAGAGCCTCGCAGAATGGCCGCGCCTGGGTATTGAGTTCGATGCCGATCCAGAGTCCCTTGCCGCGCACTTCGACGATGTGCGGACTTCGAATCTTCTTCAGGTAGCTTAGGGCATATTCGCCGAGTTGAGCCGAGCGTGTCGAGAGATCCTCATCCACAATGACGCGAAGCGCGGCACGGGCAATGGCGCAGGCGAGAGGATTGCCGCCGAAGGTGCTGCCATGATCGCCGGGGCCGAAGACGCCGAGAATTCCGCGCGAGCTGAGGACAGCCGAGACCGGATAGAAGCCGCCGGAAAGAGCCTTGCCAATGATGACAACATCAGGCGTGACGCCGTCGTGCATGTACGCGAACAACTTGCCGGTGCGACCGAGGCCGGATTGGATCTCGTCGACCATGAGGAGAACGTTGTGCTCTCGGCAGATCGTGGCGGCCTCGCGCAAGTAGCCTGCTGGCGGCACGATGATGCCGGCCTCTCCCTGGATGGGCTCAACCAGAAATGCGCAGGTATTCGGCGTAATCGCTCGGCGGAGTGACTCGACATCGCCGAAGGGTACCTCGCGGAAGCCCGCGGGAAACGGCCCGAAGCCGTTGCGATACTGCTGCTCGGACGAGAAGCCGACAATGGCAATGGTGCGGCCATGAAAGTTGTTTGCGGCTACGACAATCTCGGCCTGGCCGGCGGGAATGCCCTTGACGACTTCGCCCCACTTGCGAGCAGCCTTGAGCGCAGTCTCGACCGCCTCGGCGCCGGAGTTCATCGGAAGCGCCATCTCATAGCCGGTAAGTTCGTTGAGGTCGCGGTAGAGCAAGGGAAGCTGATCGTTGCGGAAGGCGCGCGAAGTGAGGGTCACTTTCTCCGCTTGACGGCACATTGCCTGGAAGATGGCGGGGTGACAGTGTCCCTGATTGACAGCAGAATAAGCGGCGAGAAAATCTAAGTAGCGATGCCCCTCGGTGTCGTAGAGCCATGCACCCGAGGCACGTTCGACAACCACGTCCAGCGGATCATAGTTGTGTGCGCCATAGCGGTCTTCAAGAGCGATCAGGTCGGCGGGAAGCATCGTTCGTACCTTGGCAAGCGATTTGTTGGCGCCGCCGCGGAAGGTCCGCTGGGCTTGAACGCCAACTCTCGTAACCATCGTACAAGGCTGCATATTCATGCAGCCGAAAGCTGCAAGTATATGCATAGCATTGCTTTTAGAGGATATACGGTCTACCTGTTTTAGGCAGGATAGTGCGGGTCCGATTTCGACCGACTGCTAAGTAGACTCAATTTGCAGTTGATCACCCACTTGCATCTGGGCAAGCGAGATCGCTCCGCAGGGTAATTCCAGAACACTCTTCATCTTCAAGCTGACCGAAGTCACACGAAACGGCACCAGACAGCGCCACATCTTGATGACCTTTAGATCACGATCCAGGCCTACAACATCTATTCTGAAGGCCATTCCGAAAGTATGGACGCCGGAAGAAGGTTTAATCCACAAACCTCCACCGGCGTCCAACCCCCGCCTTCCGAGTAGCCCAAACATTCGCTTCAAGGATGTGTCGGCTAGCTCGATGCTATCCCCTACTGTAGTTCCCCGGGTTGTGTTGGTTACTCTGAGCATAAGAATTCGTCAGCGCCACCAAACGTCAGTTAGACAGCCTTCTGCTTTCTGCGGTAGATGATGATTCCAAGAACAGCGGCAGCAATAACTCCAGAAACAACTTGAACAACAATCATGACTATCCTCCTTTCCGTTGAACTTACAGCGCCTATCGATTCAGCGAACCTAATATTGAATGTCCCTGCAACTTGATTGTAGTAGACAGCTAAGTATAACTATCTACAACTAAAGAACGCCTCAGCTTACCCATAATGATGTTTACTAGTCTGACTACGCCTCACAGGTATTTGGTGCGCCCGAATACTATGGCGCGTCACCCGGGTGTGCAGATCAACTTGCCACCGCGGAATCTTGAAAGTCGCTGTCAACCAGATATCGCAAGGCCTCCTCACTATTGAGATCCCATCGATCTGAATCCATCCATGATGCTCAGCACCGCTGGTGCCAGTAGCACGATGAAAATGCACGGAAAGATGCACAACACCAGCGGGAAGATGATCTTGATCTTGGTCTTTGCTGCTGCCTCCTCAGCTCGTTGTCTCCGTTTGGTTCTAATTTCCTCAGAGAAGCGGCTCAGCGCGTGGATGATCGGAGTACCGAATCGATCCGTTTGCGTGAGCATAGCCACAAATCCGGCAAACTCCTCAATCTCGGTGCGGTCCGCAAGGTTCTGCCAGGCTTCGATTCTGGGTCTGCCGGCGCGCTGCTCGCGATTAACCTGGAGTAACTCTTCATGGATGTCAGGATGGCTGGCCTCAAGTTCCTGCCCAATACGCAGCAGCGCCTGGTCCAACCCAAGACCTGCATCGATACAGATCACCAAAAGGTCAAGTGCGTCTGGAATACTCCGCCGAATACGGTGCCTTCTGGCGCCTGTCTTCCGGTTTAGCCAGATGTCAGGGGCCAGATAGCCCGCCACTCCCAGACCCAGAATCCATGTCAGGGTGTTGGATCCGATAAGGGAACCCGCAACTCCTCCAGCGAGCGGCGCAAGAAACTGAGACGCAAAGAAAATATCGGCACTCGCGTTTCCGTGAATACCAGCCCCCGACAATCGCGCCTTCAGCTGGGGGTTATCGGCTAGCCCCAGGCGAACCCTCAAAGCGGACGCGGCGCCGAGCAGGTTATTCTGCATCAGCTCCTTGGCGTGTATGGTGCGCTGGTCGGGCCGGTCGCTCTTGGAAATATCCATAATGCGCTGGGCCTCCGGCGAGGGCCGGAACAAGTTCGGCGTAAGGAGGAGCGCAATTACGCTGAATACGATCATTCCCAGCGGCACATAAAAAATGACAGGCATGATCCCTATACCTCAATTCCGTTAATAATCTGTCGAATGATAAGCCCGCCGGCGACGAGCAAGCCTATTCCCAGATAACTCAGCATCTGACCTATGGGAGTGTCCATGAGTATTTTCGAGTAGCCCGGATTGAGGATATTGATGATCACAAGCATGACCACGGGCAGCATGCATAAGATCCATCCGGTCATTCGGCCCTGCGCAGTGTGCGTTCTGATCTCGCCCTGAATCTTCAGGCGTTCTCGAATCGTATGGGCTGTGCGATCGAGTATGTCTGCAAGATTTCCGCCGGTCTCTTTCTGGACTAGAATGCCGGTCACAACCACTCGTAGATCTTGCGATGGCACATGTTCCAGCATTTGCATAAAGGCGTCGCGCAAAGGAAGGCCAAAATTCTGCTGCTTGAAGACTTCACCAAACTCCGACCGCACTGGTTCCGCACTTTGCTCGGCGACAATGCTGATCGACGCCGTCATCGCATGCCCTGCTCGCAGTGCGCGGCCCATCATGTCGATCGCATCGGGAAGCCCTGCGTTGAAAGCCGCGATTCTTCGTGACCTTTTGAACGAAATGTACCCAAAGGGTATGTAGCCAAGCACGCAGGCGACCACGATCTGGATCGCGATGATATTGAAAAACAGAGAGACAGAGATGAATCCCACAATGGCTAAGCCAAACGTCGCCACTAAGAGCATTGCCGGCGTAGTCTTGCTATCGGCCTGCAGGATTCTGGTCTCCACCATCCTCGCTATTGGATACTTATAAATCAGACGATTCAACCAGTCAAACCTGGTTACAGGCTCTACCTTGAGCAGTTCCAGGGCTTCAACTGAACCTGCTTCATACGTCGATACACGAATGCCCGCAATCCGCCGGGCCACCAATCTCTGGGACTTCGAGGAACTGAGCACGAAGGCCATGACCCCAAAGCAGATTGTTTGTATTCCGACGAAAGATAGAAACAGAATCATTGGTCCTCCTTCCTGCTAGATTTCGAGAGAGTGATCGGACAACCCGACCGGTATGGGGATGCCGGCAGCCAACAACTTATCCGCACATTTAGGAACGATTCCAGTTGCGTAGAATCGCCCTCTGACTTTTCCGTTGGGGCCTATCCCCTTCTTCTCGAATAAAAAGATGTCCTGCATGCTGATGACATCGGAGAATGCTCCGGTTAATTCAGTAATGTGCGTAATGCGCCGTGTGCCATCGCTCATACGAGAGGCCTGAACGATGATGTGGACGGCGGCGGCAATCTGTGCCCGGATCGCTTTTTCGGCGATGCGCACTTCACCCATCATGGCCATTGTCTCGAGGCGGGCGAGGGCGTCACGAGGCGTGTTGGCGTGGATGGTGGTGAGCGATCCATCATGGCCCGTATTCATGGCCTGCAACATGTCCAGCGTTTCTTCTCCGCGGACTTCTCCGAGCACCACGCGGTCGGGGCGCATACGCAAAGCGTTAATCACGAGTTCTCGCTGCCGGATTGCGCCCTTCCCTTCGACGTTGGGAGGCCTGGTCTCCAGTCGCACCACGTGCTCTTGCCTCAACTGCAATTCGGCTGAATCTTCGATCGTGACGATGCGCTCCCGCTCAGAGATGAAGCTGGAAAGAGTATTCAGCAATGTTGTCTTACCGGAACCTGTACCGCCCGAGATAACAATGTTCAACCTGGCTTTAACACAGCCGGAAAGAAACTCAAGCATGGGCGGGGTGAGCGCATTATATCTCAGCAGATCGGCAGCTCCAAGCGGAGAGCTACCGAATCTCCGGATGGATAGAATTGGCCCATCGACAGCCAGCGGGGGGATGATGACGTTGACACGTGAACCGTCAGGGAGCCGCGCGTCCACCATGGGCGAAGACTCGTCGACGCGACGCCCGACCGCCGACACGATCTTATCGATGGTGTGTAAGAGATGCCGGTTGTCCTGAAATGTGAGCGCCGTCTTTTCCAGGACTCCGCGGCGTTCGACGTAAATCGAGCTGTAAGTATTCACCAGAATATCGCTTATGGTGTCATCTTTGAGAAGCGGTTCCAGCGGCCCAAGGCCAAAGACTTCATCGACAACTTCCTGCGTAAGCCTGTCTCGCTCGGTAGCACTTAGCGGGACGCCCTGCTCATTGACCATGCCCTGGATGACATTGAAGAACTGCTGTTGCGAGCCGCGCGTCTCCTGTATCTCTGCAAGTTTGTCGAGATCGATGCGTTTGATGAGCTCTTTATGAACAGCCGTTTTGATGTGCTGTTGCACACTATCGCCGACCGGCCGCACGGGCCGCCCTGGGCGCTCATTGGATCGAACCGGATTGGGCGAACTAGCATTTGTGTCTGACATATCAGCCAATACCCATATTTCTTGGAAAACGGTGGTCCAGGTTTACTTCCAAAGCGAGAAGCCAGATTTCTTGGGAGCGATTTCCTCTAATTGATCTCCGGGACCAGCCAGGCTACCCACCCACTTGACTAGTTGTGCTGAGAATTCGCACTTGTGCTTTGGACTGATCGGCTCACCCAGAACTCCTGCGCGAACTACCTCCGTGTAACTATTCGGGAATTTGATAGCAACCGGGAGACGAATTGCCTTTTCTATCTGATCCATGCTGACAGCATGATCTGATGAAAAGCGATTGATAACTATCTTTACTTTGTCCTTGTTATTCTCATTTTGCTGAAGGTAATCCACATACCTCGACAAATCCCGGATCGAAGCGATTTCCGGAGTAGATACAAGGTATGCCTGGTTGGACGCATCGATGACCGCCATATTTGTCTCATCCATGGAACTCGGGCAATCGACGACGACATAGTCATACTCGCCACGCAGAAAATCGAGCGTCTGAACCATCGATTCAGGCTCGGTCGGCTTCTCGCTGCCGCAAACGTCTGGGGAAGAGAGGACCTCAAGACCGCTTGCATGGGTCGCGATGTACCCGCGGAGCAACTCACTGTCAAGCCGGCTCAGACTCCGGACAAGCTCGTAAAAATGATAGCGGCTGCCGTCGATTCCAAGATAGATACACGCGTGGCCCAACTGTGGGTGGTTGTCGATTAGCAGGGTCTTCTTATGGTGGCATTGAACCAGGTACATGGCCACGTGGACAGCAAGAGTGGTGGTCCCAACTCCGCCCTTGGCTCCAAAGAACGTCAGCACCGACCCTCGCATAGTGTTGTGCGCCGCCTTGGTAGTCCAATGTTGATTCAGCCGTTCCATGGTCTGCCCAAACGCGGTGAAATCAAACTCCTCACCTATAAAGTCATTGCAACCCGCACGCATAGCCCGAAGCAGGATGTTGTAATCCTGGCTTGCGGAACGCGCGACCAACGCCGCCTTACCCCCAAAGAATTCCTGAATATAGGCCGCGGCAATAATGGCCTGGTCAATGTCCTTGTCGAAGTCAATGACGGCGATGCAGGCGTGAGCGGATTTCACGGGTTGAGGGAACGGGGGCCGCTTTTCAGCCGAGATATAGCCCTCGCAATCGGCGCGATACACGGTCCACACCATTGCTGATGCGGCTTCGGCAATTTCGTCGGCAAGTCCTGGGTCAAGACCCACGGTAATCAGCGCGACATCAGGAACATTCGCGTTTTTTGGCGTTGAAGTCACTGTAGATTTCCTCGTTGGGGCTTAAGTTCGTGTTTCGAACCCGGGGCGATACCTGCGACTCTTGTACCGGCGTTATTTGAGAGAGTCGCGTTGTAGCCGTCCAGCAGTAGTCGCTGGCGCATCGTCTCCGCATCGTTCTTGCTTGCAAATGGCCCCACATCTAAATGAAGAAGTAAGTCTGCAGGACTCTGGTTTACTGCGACGTCGTAACCGTGGCGCTTCAGGGCGGCAACCATAGCATCCGCATCCGATTCGTGCGAGAGAGTCATAATCTCGACCATTGGGCGCGCCTCGGAGTGTGCCGCTTCGGACGGTAGATCACGGGGGCGCAAATGTGCGATGGCGGTAGACGGGCGGGGCGTCGCCGTAGCAGATATGGCTCGGGCTGGCTGCGGAGGGGTGCTGATGGATGCCATTGATACGATGGGAGCGATCGCTGGAGCGGGCCGCGATGCAGGCGCGCTTTGCGGAGTCTGAGTCGGCACAACTCCCCGCCTTGCGCCGGCAGAAGGTGTTGCCGCGGGAGCCGGGGATGGAGGCGAAGCCAGGTTGCCAAAAGGAGGCTTATCCGGATTTAGTGGAGGAGTCACTGGCTTAGGACTGGCGTCCTTTCCCAGTGACTTGTCAAATGATCCTGTATCCAAAACAGGAACTGGCATAGACGGCTCGACAGGCTGGGTCGTGTCGGTCAGCGGATCAACCACTGTTGGCGTGACCACCACAACCAACTCAGTCGTCGAGTGGTTTGTGTTCTTCGATTTGAAGAGTGCCCCAAGGATAGGAATACTGGCGATGCCCGGCGTCTTACTCAGAATGTCTGTGGTCCTTTGGTCCAGTAAGCCTGAGATGGCAAAGCTCTGGCTGCTGCGGAGCTCGACCTCGGTCTCAGCCCTGCGGGTGGACAAAGCGGGCACAGTAAATCCGCTGATAGAGACTGAGTTGCTATAGTCCAGAGCACTTACTTCGGGAGCTACTTTGAGCGTAACTGTTCCATCCTCGTTCACGATGGGTGTGAATTCCACCTTGACGCCAAAGGGGCGGAACTGAATCGTGACCACAGGAGCGCTTCCCCCGCTGCCGGGTTGGACCATTGGGAACGGGAACTCGCCGCCGGAGAGAAAATTTGCTTTTTGACCGCTGACCGTCGTGATTGTGGGCTCCGCCAGAATCTGCAGGACCTGCTTGTTCTGGAGGTCCTGTATGGTCGCGCCCAGGTTAAGTTTTGCGCTGTACAACATGAAGTTCAGCGGACTTGAGGTTGCCAAAGCACCTATCGCGCCGGCAACCGCTGACTGGCCTAGCGTCGCAGTCGATGGATATTGCGAGGTAGTTGTGGCTGCGAGCCAGTTGGTGTTTCCGCCAGGGTTGAAGAGATTGATACCCAACTCCAGCAGTTTGGTTCGGTCTACCTCGAGAATCCGCACCTCGAGACGCACCTGCTTCGGATGGTTAGGCTTCACAACGAGCGCATTCGCCACTTCCTTGGAATAAAGCCCGGCGAGTTTTACCGCGGTATCGGCGAGTGCATCGCTGGTGACAATCCCGCTCAGCGTGACGCGGCTGCCACTTCCCTCGACTTTGACGGCATCGCTACGCATCGCCTGCGACATGGCGACGCGGAGCCCATCGATATCCAGATCGGAGGAGATGACATAGGACTGCGCCCGGTTAGCCTCGTCCAGGAGCGTCAGCGAACAGGTGCCCGCGGCCATCGCGGTGACGACGATCTCGGTGGGACTGAGGGTCACTGAGTTGACGATAGTGGGGTCGGTCACATAAACGCGACGCAGGCGCGACTTGGTGTCGATAAAGATGGAGTGACCCACCGTTACGTGAAGGGCTTTACCCTCGGCCGCAACGCGACTGGTGCTGCTCATCGCTTCGGGTACCGAGACGGTATCGAGAGCCGAGACTCTTGGCGGCGCCGGTGCGTCTTGCGCGACACAGGCAAGAGACGTCGTCACAATCGACATGGCGACCGCTGTAAGAAAGAGGCCCGCGCCCTTGATGGGCGACACCGATTTGCGCTCGTTATTGAATATTCTCGATTTCACTGGAAGTTGTCCGTTTTCACCGTCGGGCCCATGAACGTTTCAACTGAATATGGTTTGGCTGCGACCAACTGCAACGGCTTGTGAACCGGCTTCGCAGCTGGCGTGGCACCGGTGGGGCCTAACCCCGACAGTTCCGAGAACAGCGCCGGCGGCCCGGTGACGGCCTGGTGATCGGAGCCATTTCTGAGCACGAAGTGGACGATGCCCTGAGTACTCGCCAGGTCAACACGCTCCGCATCTGCTGGTTTTACAAGAAGTGTGACTACAGTCGCGGAGGTTGGCTTGCCTTCAGGATCGGGCTCTGTCTTCTGTCCAACTGCCAATACCTGTGCGTCTTGCAGCACCGTAGAAGTGACTGGGTCCCCGTCGGTGGGGCGCAGCGTAACCAGGACGTCGACGTGAGTGCCTGGAAGTAGGAATCCAGCAACCCCAACCACTTCATCCGACTTGAGTGATATGGCTCTCATGCCGTCCGGAATCTTTATGGTGAGGCCCGTACCAGAACCGGGGCTCGCCAACTGCCGTTCGAGAATCGGTTCATTCGCCGCAAGGGGGTAGAGAACAATGCGGCCAACCAAAGGTTGAGGAGCGTTGAACGCTCCGACCAACGGCATGGATGCCGGCCAGTCGACGAGACGCAGATTCTCAGGCTTGATCGCCTGACCAGCTTCCATGTTCGCGGATGCCGCAACATACTGGCTTTTCGGCGGCGGCCCGGCAGGCTTGTTCTTCGAGAATCTCTGGCTGAGCCAGAAAGTAAATATTCCCGAGACCACAAGCGCGATGATGAAAGCTGAGGTGAGTCGACGAGTAATCACACAGCACCTCTATTGGAACTGAAAGTAAAGCGTTAGCATGCTTCCGCCAGCGATTGCCAGGGCGTACGGCAGTCTGAGCGTGGCGGCATTCTTGAGATTGAGATCCGGATGAGGTTGCAGGCCCTCGTGCGTATGGTGCGAAGCGATAGCACCGACATTCGCAAGTATTTCTTGAAGTCTTCCCCGGGCCACAGCCAGGCCGACTGCCATCACTCCGCCGGCAAGGGCGGTCAATACCATGAGATAAGCAATGTGCGGCATGCCGGCAATGCAACCGACTGCCGTAATCAGCTTGACGTCTCCGGCACCCATGCCGCCGGCGATATAGAACACGAGAAATATCAGGCCGCAAATGATTCCGGCGGCAAAAGAGCTGAGCAGTTGCTTCCATCCGCCAAGCGCAAGATGCAGCGCGAGGCCAAACATGAAGGCTGGAAGAGTAATAAAGTTCGGGATCCGCCGGCTCTTCACGTCGAAGACAGAGCCGACGAGTGCCCAGGCAGTCGCGGTCGCAGGATACGTCAAGTCTGGTTGAAGGAGTGTCATTGATCGTTCCTGAAGAAGCCTTTTGGGGGAAACTGGGAAACAGGTGATGCCAGGGAGCACGTCTAAAGCTCACGTGAGCTCGCTAGAACTCATGTGAGCCTTGTCCGGTTTATGCGTTGCTGAGTGCAGTGCCAACGCCGTTGAAGGCCGTCGCAATCGAGTTCGCGAGACCCTGCATCGAAGCAACGGCGCCGAGACCTACCAGCGCCGCAACGAGGGCGTATTCAATCAAATCCTGACCGGACTCTTCCGTCATCAGGTTCTTCAGAAGCTGTGTCATGTTCTTCATTTTGGGTCCTCCTAATTGTTCTTGGTGTGGTCCGGCGTGGTTGAAAGATACCAGCAGTAGAATTGACTGACGATCGCGGTGGGCCATGCAGCGGAGATTCAGGTTGAGGAACGAGGCTTATGTGAGTACGGACCTTCTAGCACTCACATAAGCCTGTTCCGATTAAGCGTTGCTCAGCGCGGTGCCCACGCCGTTGAAGGCAGTAGCAATCGAGTTGGAAAGACTCTTCATTGAGGCGACTGCGCCGAGACCTACCAGCGCCGCAACGAGGGCGTATTCAATCAAATCCTGACCGGACTCTTCCGTCATCAGGTTCTTCAGAAGCTGTGTCATTCTCTTCATGCTGGATCTCCATACTTCCTTGGGTTAGTGCAGCGATGGGGATACGCCAAGTTACCGAAGGTACAAACTGGCAGGAAATGGCTTATGTGAGCATCGACGTCTGACGCTCACATAAGCCTTTGCCAACTTAGGCGTTGGTGAGGGACGTGCCCACGCCGTTGAACGCGGTGCCAATCGAGTTGGAAAGACCCTTCATCGCGGCAACCGCACCGAGACCAACCAGGGCTGCAACCAGGGCGTATTCAATCAAATCCTGGCCGGAATCGTCGTTGACCAAGTTATTGAGAAGCTGCTTCATATTCGTCATTTTGTCTTTCTCCTCTTTCGGGTATTGTCCGCAGCGCTCCGGGATAGCGAGTCCTTGGATGAACCGAGAGTAGGGCCAGCGCGAAAGATTAGAAATCCCCAAGAAGTGTCACCGTATACCACTTAAGTTCGGTCAATCTCAGACTTATCTTTATGTTTCTAAGAGGCTTAGCCTGTATGCTGTGAAGCAGTAACTAGGTTTTGCCTTCACCGTGTGGAACAATTTCGAAAAATCGAGAAGGCACGCACCCGATATCTTGGTGAAAGATGCCTTTTCAAGCAGTCTCGTCGTGATTAGCGTTCTTCAATAAAACAAATGACAAAGAACCCACACGTGACATCTCCAGACCAGCCACCTTCTACGGCCCGATCGCTGCCGTGGCGTCGCACGTTTGCTGTGATTTTCTGGCTGGCGCTGATCAGCCGCCTGGTCGTTCTGCTGATCACCCTCCACACCAAGCCCCACAACTGGCTCTACTCCAAGGGCATTGAGATGGGCCTCTTGGCTGATTCGCTCGTCCACGGCCTGGGCTACAGTTCTCCATTCGGCGTCCCTACCGGACCTACGGCATTCATCGCGCCGGGATATCCAACCTTGATCGCAGCGGTCTTTCTGCTCTTTGGCAGCTACTCGTATGTCTCCGCCATCGTGATCATGTCCGTGCAACTCGCCATCTGTATGGGGACCCTTTGCCTGATCATGCACGTCTGCCGGAAGGCGCTCGATACTCGAACAGCCATCGTCGCCGGCGCCTTCTGGGCGATCTCGCCTCCGGTTCTCTGGATGCCCACCATTTTCTGGGAGACGAGCATCTCCGCATGCGCGCTCCCGGGAATGATCGCGCTTGTACTCTGCTACCGGAACAAGCCAACCAAGGCAGCCTGGGTGCTTCTGGGTGTCTATGTTGCGATCATCGGCCTCATCAATCCCGCTCTTCTGCCGTCGCTGCTTGCGATTCTCGGGTGGCTAGCCTGGCAGACGCGCAGCGTATCGAAGACGGCTCCCCTTATCAGCCTGCTGGCGCTTGTGATGGTCTTTGCAGCCTGGCCCATCCGCAACGCATACCAGTTCCACGCGTTCATTCCGCTGCGCAGCACGGTTGGATTTGAGCTATGGATGGGAAACAGGACCGGCGCGACGGGCTTCCTGGACACAACGCTCTTCCCCATGTACGACAAGCAGGAGCTGGCGAGCTATCTCTCCAAGGGAGAGGTCGCCTACACCCATGACAAGTCCCAACAAGCATGGGAGTATGTTCGCGCGCACCCCGGGGTGTTTGTAGATATGACTGCCCGCAGGATATTTCGCTTCTGGACGGGAACAGGCGGCCCGGGTAGATCGCCTTTCTGGGAGATTCACGCAGTAACTACGACCGTGCTGGGATTTGCCGGGCTCCTGCTCATCTACCGCAAGAGGATGCGCGACTTCGCGGTCCTGATGGCTCTCCCGATGCTGCTCTTCCCGCTGCCCTACTACATTACCCACGCCGAATTCCGATACCGTCTCAACATCGATCCGCTGATAACCACCCTGGCTGCCTACGCCATTACCCAACTGGACTCTGCGATGTCGCGTCGGGCAGCCGCGAAAGTAGCCCGAAAGCTGGCTGAACCGATTCTGGATTGAGCCGCTTTGCCGCATTCCTTGCGGCTATACCTTGGCCGGAGCGACGAGCACACTGAATCCTCCGTTTAATAGTGGGATTCCTCATTCGAAGCCCAGCCCAGCCAATTCCCACTTCCCTCTTGCCTCGGAAAGGATATGATTCCTTTACCGAATCATTCGATTTGAAGCGAGGGGAACAAGGCCATCAGTGCAATTGCATCTTGAACCCCAATATGGATCGATTATGGATCGATCGCATCAGATTAGGTAGCTATGTGCGAATCCTTTCCTCATCTACTCCCTTAGGCAATCTCTCGGAGATTCACGTTGGCACGTCAATTATGGTCCAGTATCGCGACTCAAGTGAACTCCGGTTTTAGCGGCAGCTCGACCAGCATCTTTGCTCCGGCAGGGACGCCCGCACATTCCATCTTCGGCCTTTCGATGCTTGTTCTCAGCATCACAGCCGCCATCTTCCTCGTTGTCGGGGGTTTGCTGCTGTATGCTTTGGTGCGTTTCCGCCATCGCGCCGGCGACAGGAATGCGTCGCAGGAACCCCCGCAGATCTATGGCAGCAATCAGATCGAGCTTTCCTGGACCGTCATTCCCATTCTGATCGTGGTCATGCTGTTCCTGGCCACCGCACGCGTCATCCTTTCGACCCAGGACGCGCCGAAGCCCGCCGATGCGCTGGACGTCACCGTGATCGGTCATCAGTTCTGGTGGGAGTACCGCTACCCGAAGCTGGGCATCGTCACGGCCAACGAATTGCACATTCCGGTCAGTGATCCCAGGCATCCGACGCCGACCTATTTGACGATGTCCTCGGCTGACACCGATCACAGCTTCTGGGTTCCTCGCCTGGCCGGAAAGACGGACCTGATTCCCAACCGGGTCAATACCATGTGGCTGGACCCGGAAGCTCCGGGGCTCTATCTCGGCCAGTGCGCGCAGTACTGCGGAACCCAGCACGCCAAGATGCTGCTGCGCGTCTACGCCGATAGCCCGGCCGACTTTGCTGCCTGGATCGCGCACCAGCAGCAACCAGCCGTGGATAACCCAAGCGCAACCGAAGGCCGCAACATCTTCCAGCACACAGCCTGTATCAGCTGCCATACTGTGGCCGGGACGGTAGCGACAGGGACGTTCGGCCCCGACCTGACGCACGTCGCCAGCCGCGACACCATCGCATCCGGGTCCGTGCCCAACACCGCGGCGAACCTCCGCGCCTTCGTCGACAACCCTGCGCATTTCAAGCCCGGAGCGCTGATGCCTCCGATGCACCTCAACGATCACGACCTCGACGCCGTCACTGCGTATTTGATAACGCTGAAGTAGAAGTACGGAAGGAAACTTCATGGCAACCCACGCTCCGGTCACCGAAAACATCACCCAGACCGCACCGCGCCGCCTTGTGCTCGAGGTGCTGCACGATTGGGTGACAACGGTCGACCACAAGAAGATCGGGCTGATGTACATCGGCTACGCCCTGATCTTCCTCGTGGTCGCGGGCTTTGAGGCTTTGCTGATGCGCGTCCAGCTTGCCATCCCCAACAACCACTTCGTGTCGCCACAAGTCTTCAATCAACTGTTCACGATGCACGGCACGACTATGGTCTTCTTCGTAGGGATGCCCGTCCTCTTCGGCTTCGGCAACTACCTGATCCCACTAATGATCGGCGCACGCGACATGGCCTTCCCTAGGCTGAACGCGTTTAGCTTCTGGATAGCCAGTCTAGGCGGCCTGCTGCTTTACTTCAGCTACCTTGGGGGCAGTGGCCTATACGGCGCTGGTGCTGCACCTGATGTCGGGTGGTTCGCCTACGCGCCACTGACGGCACGCGTCTTCTCGCCCGGCCACAGCACGGATTACTGGACTCTCGCCATCCTGCTCAGCGGAATCGGCAGCATCGGCACGGCGCTCAACATCGTTGCAACGACGATCTGCATGCGCTGCCCCGGCATGAAGCTGACCCGAATGCCGCTACTCGTGTGGCTCTACTTGGTCATGTCGTGCATGGTCTTCGTCACCATCAGCCCCCTCACGGCTGCGCAAATCATGCTGATGCTCGACCGCTACGTCGGTTCGCACTTCTTCGACACGCAGGCTGGCGGCTCGGCTGTGCTCTGGATGCATTTCTTCTGGATCTTCGGTCATCCCGAGGTCTACATCCTCATCCTGCCCTCCTTCGCATTCGCCAACGAGATCATTCCCGTCTTCTCGCGCAAGGCCATCTTCGGCTATCCCGCGATGGTCGCGGCGTCGGTCGGAATCGGCTTCATCAGCCTCAGCGTCTGGGCGCACCACATGTTCACGGTTGGCATGAGTTCCGGCGCAAACACCTTCTTCGTCCTGGCCACGATGGCCGTGTCTGTGCCAACCGGAATCAAAGTCTTTAATTGGCTGGCCACACTCTGGGGCGGCAAGATTCACTTCACGGTTTCGATGATGTTCGCCGTCGGATTCCTGTTTCAGTTCCTCATCGCCGGACTCACCGGCATCATGCTGTCGGTGGCTCCCTTCGACTGGCAGTTGAGCGCCTCATACTTCGTCGTAGCGCACTTCCACTACGTGCTGGTCGGCGCGATTCTCTTCATCCTGTTCGCCGCCTTCTACTATTGGTACCCCAAGGCGACCGGCCGCATGTTGAGCGAGAAGCTCGGCAAGTGGCACTTCTGGATCTTTCTTATCGGCTTCCACCTCACCTTCGACTTCATGCACATCCCTGGCCTGGAAGGCATGCCGCGCCGTGTTTATACGTACGAGGCCGACCGCGGATGGATGATGTGGAACATGATCGTGTCGAGTGGTGCGGTGTTCCAGGCCGTTGCATCCCTGCTGTTCGTCTACAACCTCATCTGGTCGTACTTCAAAGGCCCGATAGCCGGCCCCGATCCGTGGGACGCGTGGACGCTGGAATGGTCGACCGCCTCCCCGCCGCCACACTATAACTTCGCCGTGACTCCAACGGTCGAGAGTCGCCGCCCGCTATGGGACCTCAAACATCCCGACGATCCAGACAGCCACTACGAGTAGAGAGGAGCCGCATCCGTTGAGCGAAACAGCCGTCATTCCGCAGAACCCAAACGCCGCCTGGGAGCTACCCTCGCGCGGCATCGTGGGGATGGCGTGCCTCATCGTCGCCGAAGCCGCGATCTTCATCATCTTTATCGTGGCGTATCTCTATTACGCCGGAAAAAGCCTCACAGGGCCAACGCCGCAAATCCTCGAACTCCCCATCTTCACCAGCATCTGCCTGTTTTCCAGTAGCGCCACTGTCCATTTTGCGGTCTCCGCTCTGCACCATGGAAAGCGCAGTATGTGCTCGCTGTGGCTGGCTGCAACGGTGCTGCTTGGAGGCATCTTCCTCGCAGGCACCGCGCACGAGTGGTACCAGTTGATCTATCACGACGGCCTCACCATCCGAACGAACCTCTTCGGCACAACTTTTTACTCGCTCGTCGGCCTGCACGCCACTCACGTCGTCGTTGGTTTGTTCATGCTGTTACTGGCGCTGTTCTTTTCCCTGACCAGGTCCATGACCAGCAAACACACGGGGCGGCTGGAGGTGCTGTCGCTCTACTGGCATTTTGTCGACGCCGTCTGGGTCGTCGTCTTTACCGTCGTCTATGTGCTTGGCAGGTAGGCTGAGGTTTGCACTGATTCCAAGGAAGGAGGCACCATGCAGGACCAACACCCGAACAGCGATCCCAACGTGATTCAACTCCCGCGGCCGACAGCGTGGCCCCTGGTGCTGGCGCTCGGCATCGCGCTCATTATGGCGGGCATGGTGACGAACGTCGTGCTCGGAGTCTTAGGACTTCTGCTATGCCTCGCCGGCAGCGTCGGTTGGTTTTTCCAGGTTCTGCCGCACGAGGCGCACGAAGCCGTCTTAGTGAGCGGCGAGGAGATCAAAAGTGTCAGTGTCCGTACTCTCATGGAGCGCGAGCGCCGGCATCGTGAAAACGAGACGCCGCGCACCATTCTTCCCATCGAGACATTCCGTATCACCACCGGAATCCGAGGAGGCATCGCCGGCGGCATCGCGATGATCGTCCCCGCGACCATCTTCAGCCTCATCAAATACCACAGCGTCTGGTATGCGATGAACCTGCTCGCAGCCGGCGGATTCGTCAGTTGGGCCGGTGCCAGCGATGCGTTCCTCAGCCAGTTCCACATGCAGGGGCTATTGGCAGGCCTTCTCATTCACGGCCTCACGTCGCTCCTGGTAGGCCTTCTGTACGGCGCAATGTTGCCGATGTTTCCCCGGTATCCGATCGTGACGGCCGGCTTCATGGTGCCGCTCTTGTTTACAGGAATCCTCTACTCGGCGCTGGGAATCGTCAGTCCCATCCTGAACCAGCGGATCGATTGGTTCTGGTTCATCATGTCGCAGATCGCGTTCGGCCTGGTATGCGGCTACGTGGTCAACCTGCAAGCCAGGGTGCGCACGCCGCAGTTTCAGGCGCTGCCGTTCGCTGTCCGAGCCGGTCTCCACAGCGATCAGGACGAGTGGCCGCACGAGCCTGCGACGGACACGGATGAGAAAGATAGACCTTCATGAAATCGCCAAATCAGCGCTCGCTTACTTTCTTGCTTTTGGCAGGTGCAGCCGCCCTCGCCATCGCTGGCTGTAAAGCAGCGCCAGGAAAGCCCGGTCCAGATCTTGAAACTCCGCGTCCGGAACAAGTGGCCGACTTCGCGACACTCTATGGTCAGAACTGCGCCGCCTGCCACGGCGAACGCGGCAAAAATGGCGCGGCTATTTCGCTCGCCAATCCCGTCTACCTTGCCATTGCGGGGGCTGCAAACATCGAGCGCATCACCGCGAACGGTGTTCCCGGAACGATGATGCCGCTCTCCGCCAGGACCAAAGGCGGCATGCTGACCGACCGGCAAATCGCAATCATCGCTGAAGGCATGGAACAGAATTGGGGCCGCTCCGATGCGCTCGCAGGCCAGCCCCCGCCGACCTTTGCGAGCACCGCGCCCGGCAATCCAGTGCAGGGCCAAAAGACGTTCACCACGTTCTGTGCGCGATGCCACGGCGCTGATGGCACCGGAGGGCCAGCGGGCAACGGCGTGGTGACGGGCTCCCTGACCGACCCCGCATATCTCGCGCTGGTCAGCGATCAAGGCCTGCGCAGCTCGATCCTCGCCGACCAGACAGAGCAGGGCACGCATGACTGGCGCTCGTACCTCACCGCCCCAGGATCGCGCCCGATGACCGACCAGGAGATCGCCGACACCGTCGCGTGGCTTGCCTCGCATCGCATCGCGACTCCCGGCCAGCCCTATAAGCAGCACCCGTAGCAAGCGGAGACACGCATGAGCGAACTCGAACAACCCGCAGACTCCACACCACCGAGCATCGACCCCTCCTCGCCCGATGCCAAGGCCGCCGCACACTCGCGCCGGGCCTTTCTGTTCAAGCTCTCGGTGCTGCTGAATGCGGCCGTCGGAGCCGTGCTCGCAGTGCCGCTGGTGGGCTATCTGCTCGGACCAGCGATGAAGAAGGGCTCAAGCACAGGCTCGTGGATCTCCATAGGCAACATCAACCAATTTCCTGTAGGAGAAACGCGGCTCGCCGACTTCCGCAGCCCCGTGGCCAGCTTCGACGATGGCGAGACGGCAAAGGTCGCCTGCTGGGTGCGACGCATCTCCGAGCAGCAATTCCAGGTTTTCGCCATCAACTGTGCGCATCTCGGATGCCCGGTGCGCTGGTTCGCACAATCCAAGCTCTTCCTCTGCCCATGCCACGGCGGAGCGTACTACGAAGATGGCAGCAGGGCATCCGGACCGCCGGAGCGCGGACTCTTCGAATACCAGTACAAACTCGCCGGAGACTCGCTGGTCATCCACGCTGGGGACATGCCCACGCTCGCGACCCAGGCCTCCTGCAAGCCCAAGCCACTGATCCAAATCGGGCCGGCCGGCACTGAAGACGCATCCGCGCCCACGAGGTCCGACGAATGGCAAGCATGAAGCAGCGCGCCGTCGCCACCTATGAGTGGCTCGAGCATCGACTTGGCTTGATCAAGCCGATCAGCGAGGCTGCGTCGCATCCCACTCCAGCAAATAACGCAAGCTGGTGGTATGTCTTCGGCAGCGCCGCCACCGTCCTGCTCATCCTGCAAGTAGTGACAGGGATCTTGCTCGCTCTGGTCTACAGTCCGTCCGCCAACGAAGCATGGACCAGCCTCGGCATCCTGAACCACACCATCCCGCTCGGCTGGTATCTGCGCGCGCTGCACGGCTGGGGTTCGGACTTCATGATCGCCATCGTGATCATCCACATGGTGCAGGTCTTCCTGTTCGGAGCCTACAAATTTCCGCGCGAACTCACCTGGATCGTCGGCGTCGGACTTCTCCTGCTCACGCTCGGCATGGCGTTCACCGGCCAGGTCATGCGCTTCGATCAGGACGCCTACTGGGGCCTCGGCATCGGCGCGTCCATCATGAGCCGCGTCCCGCTGATCGGCGCGCCCCTGGTCCGCCTGCTGCTCGGCGCTCCCATCATTGGCGGTGCGACCGTCTCACGCTTCTTCACCCTCCACGTCTTCGTGATTCCAGGCCTCCTGCTCGCAGGAGTCGCCATCCATGTGTGGATGGTGTTGCGGCACGGTGTAAGCGACTGGCCGATGCCTGGCCGACTCGTCCGCAAGTCCACGTATGAGGCCGAGTACCACGAACTCACCGCAAAGACCGGCATTCCCTTCGTGCCCGATGCAGCGTGGAAGGACGCCGTCTTCGCCGCCGCAATCATCTTCGCCGTAATGGCCTGCGCCTTCTTCTTCGGCCCATTCGGTCCCAGCGGTACGCCTGATCCGACCATCATCCAGACCGCTCCAAAGCCCGACTTCGCCTTCCTCTGGATCTACTCGGTCCTCGCTTTTCTGTCACCGTCGATTGAGACGCCGGTCATGATGATTGTGCCGGTGCTTGCAATCGTCGCGATGCTGCTTCTACCCCTGCTGGCAGGCGAAGGCGAACGGCACTGGGCACGGCGGCCGGTCGCGGTGTTGATGGTTTCGGTCATCGCCGTGACGCTCGGCATCTTCACGTGGCTCGGCACCTATACACCGTGGAGTCCCATCATGGACGCGTGGACGAGCGCGCCCATTCCACCGAAGCTTCTCCAGAATCGCACTCCGCTGGAGCGCCAGGGAGCATTGGTGCTGCAGGACAAGCAGTGCCGCAACTGTCACTCGCTGGAAGGCTCTGGCGGGCAGCGCGGCCCGGCGCTCGATGCCCTCGCCTCGCGCATGACCGAGGATCAGATCATCCGCCAGGTATTGCAGGGTGGCGGCAACATGCCTGCCTACGGCAACGCGCTCAACCCATCCGAGACCAAAGCCCTCATGCGCTTCCTGATGACGCTGCGTGGCGACAACCTCGCGCCGGCGATCGACTCCTCGCGCGGCCTCACCCACGTCGACCAACCGCAAACCGCGCAACCCCCTGCGGCCGCACCCGCACCGAAGGCACCATAGTTCATGTCAGACGCCGCACGAGATATCTTTGCGGACTGGTCCCTGCCCATCTGGTTGACGCTGTCGATCGTGATCACCGCGGCCATCTATCTGCGCGGCTGGCTGGCGATACGGAAGACTCGGCCCGAACAGTTTACCGACATCCGCCTCGCCTCGTTCCTCTCCGGCCTCAGCGTCCTGTGGCTCGCAATCGGCTCACCAATGGACGGCTTTGCCGATGCCCTCCTCAGCGCGCACATGGTCGAGCATCTGCTGCTGATGTCCGCAGTCCCACCGCTCCTACTCTACGGCTTGCCTGTCGTTCCGCTCCTGCGAGGCCTGCCCGAGCCTCTCAGACGCAGGATCGTCGGACCGCTCCTGCGCGTATCGGCGCTACGCCACTTCGGGCATTGGCTAGTGACGCCGCTGGTCGCATGGCTCGCAATGAACCTCGCGTTCCTATGCTGGCACGTGCCAGCAGCCTATGACTTCGCGCTGGAACACGAGAACTGGCACGCGGTCGAGCACCTCTGCTTCCTTGGCACGTCGATCCTGTTCTGGTGGTGCATCCTGTGGCCGTGGCCCGCGCAGACGCATCGGCGCAACTGGGGAATCCTCATCTACCTGGTCGCCGCGGATGTGGTCAACACGATGCTCTCCGCATTTCTCGCGTTCTGCGACCGCCCGGTCTACCGCTTTTATCTCGACCACCCAAACCCGTTTCACGTGGACCCGACACAGGACCAGGTCCTCGGCGCGGCAATCATGTGGGTTTTGGGATCGCTCGCGTTCCTCGCGCCCGCGATGGTGATCACCCTACGCCTATTGAGTCCTTCGCGCCAGCGCAGAGCGTAGTCCCTACACCACCACCAACCCGCTCTTCGCCGTAGCTACAAAGTCCGCCGCCGTCTTCACAATGAAGTCCAGCATCTCCTTCGTCAGCCCCGGAAACACGCCAACCCAGAACACCTGATTCATCACAAAGTCGGTGTTTGGCAGTTCACCCACCACGCGATACTCCCACCCCTCGTATGCAGGCTGCCGCAGCAGATTCCCCGCAAACATAAGCCGTGTCCCAATCTTCTGCGCCTCCAGAGCGTGCGTCAGTTGATCGCGCGTAAACGGCGCGTCCGTCTTCACGCCGATGGGAAACCCAAACCAACTCGGATCGGAATTCTCGGCCGCTCGCGGCAGAATCAGAAACTCCTCAAGCGGCTTCAGCGCAGCTTTCAGATACGCGAAATTTTCCTTCCTGCGCTCGATAAAGTACGGCAGTTTCTCTATCTGCGAAAGTCCCAGTGCCGCCTGCATGTCCGTCGCCTTCAGGTTGTAGCCAATGTGTGAGTAGGTGTACTTGTGGTCGTACCCGCATGGCAGCGTGCCCAGTTGCCAGTCGAAGCGCTTGCCGCACGTATTGTCCTTGCCCGGCTCGCACCAGCAGTCGCGACCCCAGTCGCGAAAACTGTCGATCAGCACCTGCAGTATTGGCTTGTCCGTCATCACCGCGCCGCCCTCGCCCATCGTAATGTGATGTGCCGGATAGAAACTCACGGTCGCAATATCGCCAAACGTCCCCACCTTCCGTCCTTTGTAGGTCGAACCCAGAGCATCGCAGCAGTCTTCAATCAGCCAGAGGTTGTACTTTCTGCAAAACGCCGTAATCGCACCTAGATCGAAGACGTTGCCCAGCGTGTGCGCAATCATCACAGCCTTCATCTTCGGGCTGTACGCGGCCTCGAGCTTCATCACATCGATCTCATACGTCGGCAGTGTCACATCGACGAACACAGGCACCAACCGGTTCTGGAAGATCGGATTCACCGTCGTCGGAAAGCCCGCCGCAACCGTCAGCACTTCGTCGCCCGGCTTCAACTGTCGCGCGCCCAGCTTCGGCGAAGTCAGCGCGCTCAGCGCGACCAGATTCGCACTCGATCCCGAGTTCACCAGGCTGGCTGAACGCACACCCACGAACCGCGCCAGTTTGCGCTCGAACTCCTTGGCAAAACGCCCCGTCGTAAACCACGCATCCAGCGCCGAATCCACTACTGAACAAATGTCCTCAGGGCCAATCACCTTGCCCGAAACCGGCACCGTCGACGTACCGGGGACGAACTCTCGCACGGGAAATTTCGCCGCATGATACTGCGCCGTAAGTTCGAGAATCTGTTGTCGAAGCTCTTCTGCCTTATCGCCCATATTCTTCAAGGATACACAAACCGGGCAGCAACCTTTACGCAGGAGCCGGGATCAAACTTGGCCTGCGTCCGCCCAGGCAAACGTGCGCCGTATTGCCTCTTCGAGCCCTACCGTCTCGCGCAACCCCAGCAAGGCTTCAGCGCGTTCCACCGACGGCACATAGCGCGCCGGCGCCGCACCCGGCACCGCCTGTTTCGCAACGTGGATCTGCGCCGCAGGCGCCAGTGTAACTGCAACCACCTCCGCCAGTTCGCGAATGCTCACATCATGCCCCGAGCCTACATTGATCGGAACTAGCGCCGGCCCGCGGAACAGAATCGTCCAAAGCCACACGGCCAAATCCGCAGCGTAGAGATACGACCGTCGCGGTGTGCCATCGCCACCAATCGAGATCGGCCGCCCTGCCATCACGTCGCCAATAAAGTTGCCGATCGCAAAGTGCGCGTCAAGCGGAAGATGCGGACCGCAAAACGCCCAGCATCGCGCAATCTTAGCCTCAAACGCAACGCCCTTCGCCACCGCAGCCTTTTGATACAAGGCGCACATCAGCTCAGACGTCCGCTTCCCTTCGGCATACACGCTCGCCACGTCGAGCGGGTCCGGCGCGCCCATGTAGCTCTCCGGCACATGCGTCATGTCCGCAGGCTGGCGCCCGTACACCGCGCCTGAACTGGTGAGCAGAAACTTCTGCGCCCCGCATTGCATCGCGAACTCGAGCGCGCGTTCTGTCCCCGCAACGATCGTCGACAGCATCTCCAGCGGCGTATCCGCTCCCGGCTTCGCAGTCGTCTCGGTCGCCGCGTGAATCACATACCCAAACACACCCGCAGGAAACTCGAAGTCCCGAACATCTCCCGCGTGAAGCGTAAGCGCCGGGTCGTTCGCAAGGTGCGGACACTTCGCGCGGAATTTTGCCGAATCCCGCGACAGCACAGTCACCTGCGCACCCAGCCCCAGCTCGCGGTTCACATGACAAAAGCTCTCCACCAGCCAGCACCCGAAGAAGCCCGTCCCTCCGGTCAGAAATAGGCGCTGCCCGCGCATTTCAGGCCATAGTTCCTGCGTATGCGTGAGCACAAGATCGAGATCGACAGTCGAAAGTGGTGCGGCCATTCTGTTTCTCCGGGACCTATTCGGCTAGGTGCTGAGGCTTGGCTCCGAAGTCCGGCCCGAAATAGCAACGCTCCACGATCATGCAGAAGATGTGCTCCAGCGCAAGGTGCGACTCCTGAATATTCATCGTCGTGTTCGACGGGACGATGACGTTGATATCCGATAGCGCCTTCATCGCGCCTCCGCTATTGCCCGTGTAACTCACCGTGTGGATGCCCATGGCGCGCGCGAGCTTCAGGGCCTTGACGCAATTCTTCGAGTTGCCGCTGGTGGAAATCGCCAGCAGCACATCGCCCTCCAGCCCAAGCGCTTCGACCTGCCGCTCGAAGACATTGTCGTAACTGTAATCATTTCCGATCGCTGTCAGGATGCTTGAGTCGGTCGTAAGGGCGATCGCGCGGAGTGCCGGACGATCCACGGTCAGCCGCGAAACGAACTCCGCGACGAGATGCTGCGAGTCGGCGGCCGAGCCCCCATTGCCGCAGACCATCAGCTTGCGACCGGCCTTCATNNCTGAGTTGTTTCTTGACGAGGTCTTTGATGATGGCCCTCCAAACGATTCATAATTCAGGTTAGGAAATAGCGAAAGCCGCAGTCCACTAGGACGGCGAGTTTGCCGTTGGGGAGGCTGCGACCGCAGGTTCCGTGAGCGGACTCGGTGGCGCGGGTGGAAATTCGAAACCAATGCGTTCCTGCTCGATAGCGTGTGGCCGTTGCTGAACTTTGGTGTAGATGGCGCCGACATACTCGCCAATGATGCCGAAGAAAACCAGCATCAGGGACTGCAGAAAAAACACGCCGATGATCATGGGAGCGACGCCCACAGAGAAAGTCTTCCAGAATATGACCTTGGCGATTAAGTAGAACAGCGCGACCAGGAAGCTCAGGATCGCACCGATGAATCCGGCAAACGTAGCCAGACGCAGTGGAACCTTCGAAGTGCTGACGAACCCCAGCATGGCGATATCGTACAGCGTGTAGAAATTATTTTTGGTGATGCCGCGTTTGCGGGCGGGCTGGTGGAAGTAGAGACGTTTGTTGGGGAGGCTGATCTCCGCGATGATGCCGCGGAAGTACGGATAGGGGTCGTTGAAGCTGCGGACGATGTCGACCACCTCGCGATCGTAGAGGCCGAAACCAGTGTAGTTCTGGATAGTCTCCACCGAACTGAGGCGCTCCACGGTCCGGTAGTACTGCTTGCGCAGCCAGTACACCAGGCCGTGTTCACCCGATGCCTGCTTGACGCAGAGCACCATCTTGTAGCCCTCCTCCCAGGCAGCGATCATCTGGGGAATCAGGTCGGGCGGTTCCTGAAAATCGGAGGCGATGCCAATCACGGCGTCTCCGCGGGCCTGGAAGAGGGCGTGGATCGGAGAGCGAATGTGTCCGAAGTTCCGCGCGTTGACAATCACCTTGACGTGTTGATCGGCCGCGGCGATGTGCTTCAGGATCGCAACCGTTGAGTCGGTGGAGTGGTTGTCGATGAAGATGTGCTCGTACGCGTAGTGAGGATAGTCCTGCATGATCTCGCGGACGCGAAGATAAAGGGCCTCGATGTTGTCTTCTTCGTTGTACGCGTGAGTGACGATGCTGACGGTCTTCAACGGGATCCTCGCAACTGAGTTGGTATCTTGAAGAAGTGTAAGGCTAGGTTCACGAAGTCACCAAACGACCCGCGTTGCCTAGGCTGGTTCGGTGGGCCCGGGCTTCTGACGAAACGTGACTTCCTTGTGGCCGACGAAGCTGTAGATGGTGGAAACTCCGATCACGACCGCGCCCGCAATATACCCAGCCATGGCCTTGCCGGTCGCGATATGCTGAACAAACGCAAGCGCACGCCCACCTAGATGCTCTTCGACGACGCTGATTAGAGCGTGGAGCCGGTCAGCGTGGCCATGAATTACCGACTGCAGAAAGCGCGTCAGCGCAGACAGCGCAACTAGGCCGGGAATCATTCCCGTCCCGTACACGGCGAAACACTTCAACCACTCGGCAAGAAAGTTACCTTTGGTGCGGAAGACGAAAAACTTATAGCCAAGATACGCAACCGTGATGTTGAGCGGCATGCCGAGCACCGACGCCAGCATGACCGTAAGGTACAGCAGGCGCGCCGGCATTACAGCGTTCAACAACGTGAGGATAACCACGAAGCTTACATATCCAAAGAATGTATTGAATAACCCGACGCACAGGTAGCGGACAAACTGGCCCGCAGGAAAGAGATTCACGAGACGCTGCAACTGCCCCTTGGGAATGAAAGGATCCTGCGGAATCGGCACAACCGGCGGATGCTCGGGGTGGATCTCTCCGCCCTCACGGTGGTCAGAGGACACTGCGCCCACCGTCGACGATGAGGTTCTGCCCGGTCATGTACGAGCTCGCATCCGAGCAGAGGAAGAGCACTGCGCCCTGATATTCGTCCTTGTGCGCCATCCGGCCCATGGGAATGAGCTGGTGCAATCTCGCCGTAAACTCGTCGGGCTGACCCGCGAACACGCCGCCGGGGGAGATCGCGTTGACGCGGATATTGTGCGCCGTCCAATAGGTCGACAGGTAGCGCGTCAGGCCGATCAGTGCGGTCTTCACCACCGAATACGTGACCGGTTTCACTGGCTGCTGGTCTTCCGGAAGTCCTTCTTTGCGATACAGGCGCTGGTCGGGAGCGATGACTCCGAGATCAGAGGCGATATTGAGAATCACGCCCGAGTTGCGCTTCACCATCTCCTGACCGAAGATGCGCGAGCAGAGGAAAGCCCCGGTAAGCCCGACTGCAATGTCGGCGTTCCAGACGGCCAGCGGAAAGTTCTCCAGCCGCGACCATTGCTTCGGCTCGCCATGCGGGTCGGCCTCGACCTTAGGGTTGTTCGCGGCATTGTTGATGAGGATGTCGATGCGTCCGAACGTCGCGAGGATAGCGTCGCGCGCTTCAATCAGTGAGTCCTCGCTGGTAATATCGGCGGCCAGCCCGAGGCACTCAGGACCGTGCGCGATCTGGAGTTGGTCGGCCCGGAGACCAGGATTGGCCGCGGCGAGATCGAGCAGAACGACATTCGCCCCGGCAGCAGCGAGGATCGCCCCATGGTGATAGCCGAGCAGCCCGGCGCCGCCCGTCACGATCGCCACGCGGCCGGTGAGGTCAAAGAGATCGCGAACTCGGCTGTTTGAAGTACCCATACAAAAACCAGTCTACAGGCTGCGGGTCGTGCCACCGTGCAAACGAGGCTAAGTGCGCGGCTTCGCCCATGTGAACATTTGTTTGAACACATCCGAAGATAGGTGCTCGTAGCCAATTTCCTCAAAGATCGGGTCGAGCTTCTTATAGGTGTAGTCGCCGTTCACCCGGTGGTAGCTCTCGATCGCGAAGTTCACCGGATGCGATTTGAGAAACTCCTTGGCGCCCTCGACAAACGAGAGTTCAGCGCCTTCGATGTCCATTTTGATGTAGGTTGGTACGCATCCAAGCTCTTTGCAGGCGTCCTCCATGTTGATGGTCGGAACCTCTTTATTGTGTTTGGTGTCGGAGTAAACAACAAAGTCGCGAATTCCCGAGGCCATGGTGCCATCCATGAAGAAGGTCGTCGTTCCCGTTGAGCCGGAGAGCGCCTTGCGCACAGGGATCACGTTCGTGATGCCATGATGGGCGATGTTTTTCTCGAGATACGCGTAGTTCAGATCATCCGGTTCGAAGGCATACACCCTGCCGGTTGGACCGACCATCGATGCCAGCAGGCAGGTGGTCGCGCCGGAGTAGGCCCCTGCGTCCCACACAATGTCGCCCGGCTGCGGCGTGTACCAGTAGGTGTATTGGTCGAGAGGTTCTTCTTCCGGAATCGACGGAAAGAAAAAGCCCATCCCGCTCCGTTTGTAGGTGTGGAATGCGGGTTGGGAGAAATCCAGTGTCTCCTTGCCATCTACCAGCGTCGGCTGGATCGAATCGAAGAAGAGATCGATGACCTCCATCATGATGGGCACAAAGGTCAGGTCACGTCTGGCAAGCGCGAGGCGGCGGTTACCCTTTTCCAACCAGATCCGGGTGGGATCGCTGAAGTCGACCTTGTAACCGAGGCGCCGCCCGTGGAGAGACAGAGCAATTTGTGTCAACCGGTTATCCGGGCCGAGGCCGACCAGGTAATCCTTGATTTTTTGCAGCAAGATAATATTCCCCTGGCAATCTAAGTGACAAAAAAGGAACGACCGCTCAATCCAGAATACAGCCTAGTTGCCTAGGTCGATGGGCTTGTGCTCGGCGATCGACTGCTTGACGGCGAGTGCCATGCGCAAACTCTGGATGCCGTCGGCGAGGTCGACGATAGGCTTTTCGCGAGTCTCCACGCAGTGCAGGAAGTGGCGGGCCTGATCGAGGAACAAATTGTTCCGATCGAAGTTTTCCAGCCTGAAGACCTCCGGCTTCGCATGACCAAGAGTGAATAAGCTGACCGTAAGCGCATGCAGGTCCATAACAGCCCGACCCTTGTCGCCGATGACTTCGCACTGGCGCGACGCGGGCGACTGCAGGAAGTCCTGATGAAGCTGGATGGGGAGTACTCGCGAGCCGAGGGAAGCTTCCATCAGGATGGATGCGGTGTCTTCGACGTCGATCTCGAGATCACTCCAGTGCCCGCCGAGGGCGTAGATGCGGCTGGGCAGGCCGAACAGCGAGTAGAGGTAATCAAACTCGTGTATCTGCGAGAGGACGACGCCGCCCCCGAGGTCGGCGCGGGCCGCATACATGATGCGGTAGTCCTCGTAGGGGTGCCAGTTAGGAAGGTACTCGCCAATGGTTGCACGGACGCCAAGCAGGTTGCCAAGAACTCCGGAGCGCACGATCTCGGTAAGCCGGATGACGCATGGATGAAAGCGGAGTTGGTAGCCCACCATGGCGATGCGTCTGTGCTCGCGGGCCAGGTCGACGAGTTCGGCCGTGCCGTCGAGCGAGTCGGCCAACGGCTTCTCGAGGAAGACATCGCAGCCGGCGATCAGGCAGGCTCGCGTCACCACGACATGCAGGCTGCTGGGGTTGCAGATGTAAGCGATGTCGGGCCTTTCGGCGAGCGCCTCGTCGAGCGAGTGGAAGGTGCGGATGTTGTACACCTCCTCGACATTGCGCTCCTGATCCGCGCCCATCGTCGGCGTAACTACGTGAGTCAGCCGCCGCACGCGATACGCTATGATCTCCACCGAATCGCCGAGCAGCGCGCGAAGGTTACGGGTGTGGCGCTGGCCAATGCCGCCGAGTCCAATGATGAGTACTTTCAACGAGAGCTCCTGAAATGCGTTCGGGTTCGTATGACTATTGCCAGTATCGATGAACGAAAGCGCGTTGCCTGCGAATCCAGTTCACCTCGTCGCCGTCTTCCCCGCGGGCAACCTGTAGAGTGATGGGTCGGTTATAGCCGATCTGCTTCATGCACGCAAAGACGCTGGGGAGGTCGGCGGACCCTTCGCCAAGCAGCATGGTAGCAATGCCGCCGGCAAACTTCGAGCGCCGATCCTTAATGTGAACGGAGCCAATGCGAGCCCCATACGCCGCAAACTCCTCACTAGCGATATAACCGAGGCCCGAGGAGTTCCCTGAGTCGTAGTTCGCCTTTATAGAGTTATGTGGAATTCGTTCCAGTAGCGCAGCAAAATCTCCGGGCCCGAGATCCGTTTCAAGGTGAAGTTCAACGCCGTTCGACTGCGCGATTGGAGCCGCCGCCGTCATGATCTCCACGACGACTCGCTTGTCCGCGTCCGTCTCAATGCGGGAGATGTCCACGAATGGAA
>PKWK01000143.1 GCA_003133205.1 Granulicella sp.
ATCGCTACGAGTTCAACCGCGAGTACGAGCCCATCCTCACCGGCGCCGGCCTCCGCCTCACCGGAACCACCCCCGACTCGACCTACGTCGAGATCATCGAGATCCCCACCCACCCCTTCTTCCTCGCCTGCCAGTTCCACCCCGAGTTCAAATCCAAGCCCCTCGAGCCCCACCCCATCTTCCGCGACTTCATCGGCGCAAGCTACAAGAACCGAGCCCTCACCAAAGCCCGCGAACTGGTCGAAGTCGAGGTCAAAGCCTAGTTCCCCTTTTTCGGATTAGCGGGGTGCCCCATTCATAGCGCCTCTGTTTCTCGTGATGAGTGGGTATTCGCGCCACGCGCGAACCGTCTCTTCTCCTGCAACACCTCATCGGCAGCCCGAAGGATCAGCGCGCGCATTGTCGTGCCCTCGGCGGCTGCCCGGCGCTTCAACTCCTTGTGAATCGGATCCGGAATGTCGAGAGTCACCCGCACCCTCCGAGGCTACCACCCCGACATCGCTCTCTACTCTTTCTCCGGAAACTCTCCACGCTGCCGTAACGTGTCGGAAGCGACTCGTCGCCAAGCGCCAAAGGCGCGACACGATACCAGCCTAGGCCGAAGGCCTAGGTTCCCTAACCGCCCCAGAATCAGAGGGCTAAAGGCCCGACATATAGGATTCCAGCCAAACTCGCGTGTCAAGCCCCAAAACAACCTAACTCTATGACCCATAAGGGAATAGACTTGGCGTAGTACCCCATCCAAAAGCTTATAATAGAAGTAGGGGGAAATTCCATTTACATCGGTCGCCAGACCTCCGAGATCCTGTTCAACTTATTTAGAATGAATATTCTACGGTAGAAATGCGCTAAGTGTAATAGAAAGAGGATTTTAGCAGTAACCACAATAGAATGAGTATTTTGGCGACACAGGTACCGCGTATCTGTATGAATCCAGGGATTTTCCCTGCAAGATCATACCGGCAAGAAAAAAAACGAACTAGGGTTCAGCCAACCGATCTTCATCCGCCCGCTGTTCCAGCAGCAGGCCCGGATGGACTACTCTAGTGCATCACCATCGAGGTCTCGCTATGTCCACCGCCGTTCTTCCCAACGTCGCCTCCACCACCACCAGCACCCCGCGCGCGATCCCGCACTGGATCAGCGGCAAGGCCGTCCCCGGCGCCTCAGGTCGCTCCGCCAACGTGTTCAACCCCGCCACTGGCAAGGTGCAGGCGCTAGTCCCGCTGGCCAATCGCGCCGAACTCGACGCCGCCGTAGCCGCCGCGCGAGCCGCATTTCCGGAGTGGTCCGCGCAGCCGCCGCTGCGTCGCGCACGCGTCCTCTTCCGCTTCCGCGAACTCTTCGAGCAGCACATGGACGACTTCGCCCGCATCATCACCTCCGAGCACGGCAAAGTTCTGTCGGACGCCAAGGGTGAAGCCACCCGCGGCCTCGAAAGCATCGAGTTCGCCACCGGCATTCCGCAACTCCTCAAAGGCGAGTTCACCGAGCAGGTCGGCACCGGCATCGACTCCTGGTCCATGCGCCAGCCACTCGGAGTGGTTGCCGGCATTACCCCCTTCAACTTCCCTGCCATGGTCCCGCTCTGGATGGCACCGCTCGCCCTCGCCTGCGGCAACTGCTTCATCCTGAAGCCCAGCGAGCGCGACCCCAGTGCCTCCATCCTGATCGCCGAACTCCTCCAGGAAGCCGGTCTGCCCAACGGTGTCTTCAACGTCGTCCACGGCGACAAAGAGGCTGTCGACAACATCCTCGAACACCCCGGCATTCAGGCTGTCAGCTTCGTCGGCTCTACCCCCATCGCCGAGTACGTCTACACCAAGGGCACCTCGCACGGAAAGCGCGTGCAGGCCCTAGGCGGCGCCAAGAATCACATGATCGTGATGCCCGACGCCGACCTCGACCAGGCCGCCGACGCCCTCGTCGGTGCCGCCTACGGCTCCGCCGGCGAGCGCTGCATGGCCATCTCCGTCGCCGTCGTTGTAGGCAATAAGACCGCAGAAGACCTCATCGCCAAGCTCAAGCCGCGCATCGCCGCGCTCACCGTGGCGCCCGGCACCGAGGCCAACGCCGAACTCGGCCCCCTGGTCACGGGTGTGCACCTCGAGCGCGTCAAGGGCTACCTCGCGCACGGCCAGACCGAAGGCGCGGAACTCGTCGTTGACGGCCGTGAAGACAAGCTGCCCTCAGGCGACGGCTTCTTCCTTGGGGCCTGCCTCTTCGACCACGTAAAGCCCAACATGAAGATATACAAGGAAGAGATCTTTGGCCCCGTTCTCGGCATCGTCCGCGTCAACAACTTCCAGACTGCCCTGCAGCTTACCAACGAGCACGAGTACGGCAATGGCACTTCCATCTTCACCCGCGATGGCGACACCGCGCGCGCCTTCGCCAACTCCGTGCAGGCCGGCATGGTCGGCATCAACGTACCCATCCCGGTGCCGATGGCCTTCCACAGCTTCGGCGGCTGGAAGCGCTCGCTCTTCGGCGACCACGCCATCTACGGACCCGAAGGCGTTCGCTTTTACACCCGCCTCAAAACCATCACGGCGCGTTGGCCCACCGGCATCCGCGCCGGCGTTGACACCACGATGCCGACGCTCGGCTGATCGCATCGAATGAGAAGGAAGAGCAGATGAGCAGTTCGACAGAAAGAAAGAAAGTAACCGTAGGCGTCAGCGGCGGGATCGCTGCCTACAAAGCGGCCGAACTCGTCCGCGAACTGCAGCAGCACGGCGCCGAGGTGCGCGTCGTCATGACCCGCGCCGCGCAGGAGTTTATCCAGCCGCTCACCTTCTCGTCACTCACCGGCCACAAGACCATCACCACCATGTGGGGCGAAGAGGGGCAGTTCGCGTCTGGCCTCGATGAGCAGGGCCACATCGAACACATCTCGGAGGCACAGTGGCCCGATGCCATAGTGATCGCGCCGGCCACCGCGCACGTGCTCGCCAAAATGGCCCATGGCCTAGCGGACGACTTCCTCTCCACCATGCTGCTCGCCACCACCGCCCCTGTCATCGTTGCCCCGGCGATGAACGTCAATATGTGGAACCATCCCGCAACCCGCGCCAACGTGGAACTGCTCCAGGCCCGCGGCGTCACCATCGTCCCGCCGGACAGCGGATATCTCGCCTGCGGAA
>PKWK01000044.1 GCA_003133205.1 Granulicella sp.
TTGAGCGGTTGGATTGCTCTCCACCAAGATTGAACCAGGTTGCTGGTTACCCATCAAGGCTATTCGCCTCCGTGAAGAGATGATGCAGCATCTGGGCCCGTCTGAACCTTTCAAAAGCAAATCGTCGGCGGATGCACTGGCTTCTGCGGCTGCTAGGCAACGGCTTTCAAAGCTTCGTATTCCGCCATGTCGTCCGTAAAGTCGAGGACGAGCTGTATCGGCTCTCCCGTGTTCTGGTTATCGTTGTAGCTGTCTACGTCCGTCTTGAGCTGCCGGCAGTCTCCGACGATCCCCTGCCGCCTCTGTTGGAAGGAACGCTCGATATGCTCCCGCGTGGCCGCTCGCAGATCGGCCCACAGAGCGAATTGCTTGCCGCCACGTTCATAGGTAGCTACATGCTTTGTGCGGACGCGGCGACCCTGGGGATCGACATGGAAGTCGGCTCGCATGGCCCGCGAAAACTCTTCGGCCAGGCGGTTCACAATCGTTGATCGCTGAGGCAGACAGAAGCCGTTGTCATAAGCCCAAGAGGCAAGGTCATGCATCGTGAAGGGCTGCATATGCCCATCTTTCTCATAACGGCGGTAAAGGCTCTGGAGCTGTTCGTTGTACGACATGGCTTCTCCTAGTGCGCGTTTGAAAGAATGCTGCCGAAACCGTCCGTGAGTGCTGCTTCCGTAAGGATGGGGCGGATTCTCGCCAACATTTCTCTGCTGTGCGAGAAAGGGATCATCTTGCGGTGCTGAAGCTGCCCGACAACCAGGCCGGGATGAACATTTAGCCTGGCCGCAAAGGCCTGGATGCGGGTTTTCGAAAACAGGGGACGGACTCGCGCGATAAATCCATCCAATTCCGACCTGGGGATAGAGAAGCCAGAAGCAAACTCATCTGCCTTCAACTCAGCTTCCGGCTTCGCTACAGAGGAGTCGGCCTCATCCCCAACCAAGTCGAAGTCGACGATATCGCTCGTCAGCCCATCCTTGTACTTCACATGAGCGCACTCGTGCAGTAGCGTGTGCCAAAAGGCGTCAATACGGTCGTACCGCAACGAAAGCGCGATGACCGGGGAATCAGTATTTAGCCAGAGACATACCCCGTCGATCCTCGTGGAGGGCAAGGTTTCCACAATCAGAAAACGTACACCTGCATGGGCCAGAACCTCCGGGACTTGCCGAACGGTGTCCGCATCACGAAGCATCGTCTTGAGTTGGCCTAACGCAGATGCAAAGGCCATCTCAGAGAATGTCTTGACCTCCATTGCCTCCGCAAGTTGCCGTACACGGCAGAGCCAGGCAGCTTCTGGAGCCGTCAGTTCTTCGTAAGAGGATGCCTTGCGAGCTGCATGGGCTAGCTGTGGCATTGGCGCATCCAGTGATGGCTTGCCGTAAAAGCTGCAGACGCTCTTCTCTAAGACGTCGATGTTGTCAGTAGGCTGAATCCAGGATCGGCGTGTCATCTCTTTGACTGGAGCCATCTCGTACAGCTTGGCGCGACGGGCGACAGCATTGCTGCTGTCGCCAGTCACCTTGGAGAGCTGATATGAGCTCTCCATGTTGAGCCAAAACTGCGCGCCGGTCCCAAAAGCCTGACCGAGCCCCTTTGCCGTCTCTGGGGTTATGGCTCGCTTGCCGGCAATTAGTTCACTCACGAGCCGACCAGGACGACCGAGCACTTCGGCGAGCTCAATCTGGCTCCAGCCACGTGCCTCAATCTCATCCTTGATCAGTTCTCCCGGCGAGAAGACCTCTGCCGGCGTTCTTTCCATCATTTCCATGGTCGCTCCCCCCTCCAGAGGTCGCCTCCCCACTACAGATCAGTGGTAATCCTCAATGCTGATCACGGCAACGAGTTTGTTGGGTGCGATCCCTTCGAACTCGATGATCAGCCGCCATTGCTTGTTAAGCCGCATAGAGTGCTGGTGACTTCGGTCGCCCTTCAGCTTTTCGAAGTGCACAGACTTCAAGTTGTAGAACACCCGCTCATCCGAAGCCGACCGGATGATCTGCAGGCATTTTCGGTAGGCGCGAACAATCTCGCGTGAAAAGCCGGCGTCGAACGCGCCGTCGATCTCCAAACGGTCAAGTTTCTGCTCTTTGAACCGGATCTCCACGCTGGTATGAAACTCCAAACCACCCTTTCAGTATAGTACAATTACACAAGATGTAACGAAGAATTTTAGAATAGGGAGTTAATATGAACCGAACTGGCCTAGATGGTCGTCAACGCGATCAAAACCCGCCCATAGCCGGCGAGATTCGCCAAAAGCGGGGCGATACGCTCAATAAGAATTTGCCCACTCCCATCCCGCAGTTCTCGCCAAACGCAAAGCTAAGTACCATGCGCAAGGAGACCGGTAAGACGAGTGAACGAGCGGTGAGGCAAGCAGCGAAGAACCGCTGAGTCTTCAACGATTCCGTCGACGGAATCGAGTGCAGCGCAGCCAACCCCACGCAGCCGGAGCCGCGGCGACTGGGAGCGGATCACTGCAACGTGATTATCTATTGAGCCCAGAAGCACTTGGCGCATCTTTGAAAGAACGTGCAGCCGACTTACGTGACCCGTCGAGGGGACTACTGTGGAGCGGAAAACTAAGCTGTCCATCGCAGAGCGAGAGAAGCAATTCATCCAGGATGAGATTCGTCGTTTGTCGGATCTTCCGCAGGACCAGTTGCTACGAGTTCTCGAACCTTGGTTGAGCCCGATTCGAGATGCCTTTGACGTCTTCATTGCCTTTCGCCGCGGGTTGGAGCAGTGGCTGGAAGAGCACCGACAAGAGATTGTCGCTGTCGGTGACGCTCTTAAAACGGTCGCTGTTACTCTCGGCCAATTCGCAGCCGAGAGCGATGCTGCTGCCCAACGGTTCCGGATAACGCTAGACAAGCTCAAGTCGATGTCGGAGCTTGGCTGGAGCTTCCCTACGCAACTCTCACTACCCGAGTTGAACGAGTTGGCGGAACTCACTGATGTTGCTTCGATTGACGCGTACATGGTCGCAAAGCTTGAGGGGTCAGATCCGTTGTTCGAACACGTCGAACAACGACTGCTCAGGGATACCCGGCTACAAGCCTTCACCGTGGTTTTGCCGCAGTGCTTTCGATCGATCCGCGTCGGTGACTACGCCGTGGCGATGCCAAATCTGATTTCTATGCTCGAGAGCGTGATCATTGGGATCAATCCTCCGGACTTAGCCGCTAGCACAAAGGTGGAAAGGGCGCTGAAAGACGGAAAAATTGCACGCCAGGTCAAGCACGATTTGCTTGGAGCGGCGATTTGGCTGTCACTCTTTACGGTCGTGAAGGAGGTCTGGGACAACTATCCCCTGTCGCCCCCTCCGACGCCTCCGAGGCTTTCTCGCCCGGCTATTCAGCACGGCAGACTGGAACCGCCGAACTCCAAGGTGGAGACATGGAGACTATTGAATACGCTCGAGACGGCGTTGGCTCTTCGCGACCACCTGGAGGGATCCGCTTCCTTCCGGACACGCGAGACGAAGCCCGACGATCGGCAGTTGGCCCTTGAGGCATTCCTGCGCGCTGGCCTATCGCTGCCGCGAGGACGTTGTGATGGCGACAAGGGTGTCCATGAAGACTCCGACGGCCCACCGGACGGATGACTATCGGCGAGATCGTCTTCGGCCCCAAAGAGCCAAGCCAGACAGCGACTCTTATTCCAGCCGAGTACGACAGACCGCAGAAGGTACTGCCGGGGACCAGTTCGCCGGCAGCCGTCGCCGAGGTTAGGCCACAAGCAGGAATCTTGGGATTCCCGCACAGGCAAAGCGTCGCCCTTTGTGAGCCTCTCTCACTGTGCCTCTGCTCCGTGTGCTCCCAGGTTGACGTCTGTCTCGATCCAACCCTCTTTCCAAGGTGCCGTGTGCTCGCCGTTGAAGGGGACGCCGTTCGCCCGCGCATCGCCGCCAGCATCGAATAGGAGGCCCCAGGTCTGCAGATAGTCGTCTTCCGTGCCCTCTGCGAGAGCCTTCCTGTGGCGGGCCAGTTCAAGGATTTCCGTGTCGGCGTCTTCCCAACCGACGCGCCAGCAGTGATGCGCTCCATCGAAGTCCGGGATGGCCGCGAGACGCGCCCGACAGCCGGCTGCGTATTCATTCTTGTCCCACTGTCCGTTGAGCGATGCCAGTCCGGGATGGATCATCATTCGTGGTCTCCTCTCTCTGCGATTCCTAGAATATTACGTGGCGAACGACTACGGCTGGAAATTCCGACGGTGCCATTCATAGATAGGAACGCCTACTCGGCCGTCCCGAGCGCATGGATGTCTCTCTGCCTAATTCCATCACGTTCGCGCCCCAGAGTAGAGACTCAACAAAACTCTAACCCTTGGCCAACCCTACTTCGGCTTCAATGTCATATTGAAGCTGATTGTTTCGCAGGAGCATCGCAGACTTTGCGGGTTTACCTTCGGCAGGACATATATCCAGCCACTACAAATCGGACAGCGAAAGCATTCCATCAATTCTTTGAACGCTGCCACCACCGGCTTGAAGTCATTCACCCCGAAATTGGCCCATGCGTTGTAATGCACCGCTTTGTTGACGCTCCACTGTTCAACGCGCATCGCGGCATCGCATGAACTGAGAAATTGCTTTTTGGCGAGCGCGGCTTGCTCCACATCGTCCTTCTTCCACGACTTCGCGGATTCTGCAGCCTTTCCCCACAAATCCTTCGTTCGCTTCAGAACGCTGGTAAGCATCTCTTCCAACTCATAGGTGCCATCGGCCCGATATTGAGGCCGCGCTCCCAACTGATCGGCCAGCACACTCATCGCGTATTCCAGATGGTGCCGTAGCGCGGACGCCGCTGAGTCAACCTTCCCGACCTTCAACAACGCATCAATTTCATCCCATATTTCTTCGTTCGATTGCACGAGGGGACCGCCGTCGATGGTCCAGCTAAAGAACACGATCGAAGTCTTACCCGTCACCAACCCTGCGGACTTCATCTGCTCAGCCCACAGCCTGTCATGGGTTGTGATGATGAACTGCGTATCTGAGAAATGAGTCTTAAGCAGCTTGCAGAATTCATAGCGATGCCCTGAGTCCACCGACATCACCACATCATCCAGCAGCGAAAGCGTGAACTTCTTGTCGAACAAACGCTTCATCAGCGCCAGGTACAGGCACACACCCATGCCGTCCTGATGGCCTTCGCTGTGATATGCGGCGGGAGGGTATAGTCCACGCCCATAGAAGTTCACATCGAACTCAAGGCTACCCGCCGTGGGCTTCAGCTTCGCCATGAACTTCATTTCGTCGGTTCCATTGAGAGCCCGATAGTACGTGCTGAAATCTTCCTGCACGGCGTCATACAGCGCGTTCAGTTCCTTTTCCTGAACCGTGCAATAAGCGTCATACGCGGCCTTGGCTGTCGCTCTCGCCGAGCCAGCAGCTTTGTTGCTCCTGCGCGACTGCCTGAAATCGTCGAGCCGCACCTGTGCCGTGCTTAGGAACGTTTGCGCATCTACCGTGGCCGATTGATCCGGCCTCGCCTTGATTTTTTCGCTCAGCGATTGCAGCCTCTTACTGAACCCATTCGGTATCGTCAACAATCCGCTTTCAAATCGCGATTGAGCCTTCCTTATCTTTTCAACGCTGCCCAGTACGCCTCTGAATGAATCGAGATCAGTGCGCCAAGCCGCAATTGCTTCCTTAAAATCCTTCTCGCCAAGGAATTCTGCCGACTTCGTGACCGGCCCAAACAACCCCATGAAAGCCGTAATCTTCCCGCTGATCAGTCCGGCATTCTTAAGGAGCGCATCCTGCAGCTTCCTTGCTTCCTCAGACTTGTCAAGCTTCGCCTGGAGATGCTGCTTCAGATGCTCAATATCTGGCCATTCATGATCGCAAAGGGGGCATTCCGCGCTATCGACAAGACTCAGCCCTTTCTCGACAAAGCTCCGCGCCTGCAAGGCTGCGAGCAGCGACGGGTCCGCATCCAGCTTCGCCAGATCACTCGCAATCTTTTCCGCTTCATCTCTTCCCAGAACAGTAGCGGTCGATAGTGCATCCAACAGCGCATTGGCATCGCGCAACGCCGACTCCTTGTTCAGGTCTGGTGCGGTCGCATTCTTGATCAAGCCCTCGTCCAGTTTCGTGTTTGCCGTCCACTCTTCCAGCAGTGTGAGGCCAAGAATCTGCCTACGCCTGTTCACCGACTCCAGAACCAGTTCGCGCTTGAGTGCTGAAACTTGCAAATGCAGTTGCAATGCGCTGCCGAAGCTTCTTTCCCGCCCTTCTGCCTCCGTTCTGGCGGTTGTCAGGCGGTTTTGCGCTGTATTGAGTGCCTTCCGCGCTTCACCTATTTCTTCCAGTTTGAGGAGCGTCTGAATTTCTTCTGAACGCTTTGTCGGCTCGACAAGAATGAAGCGCAGGATTTCGCGCCGGGAGAGGGTGATTTCTGGATGTTCAGCAATTTCATCCAGAGCGGCTCGGATCGCCGGAGTATCAGGCTCAATTGTCGGCTTCTTCGGTGCCGATATAAACCGCGTTACCGTGACCGTCTTGTTCAGATCGCCGAGAAATATCTGCAGCCGGACGAAGGCGGCATCTGGGAACCTTACCTTGTCCACATGCGGACCATGCTGTGCAACAGAAAGTCCCTTAGTGCCGCGCCCCGCCAATCTCCCCATTTGTCCGGTAAGACCGAATTCAATCGAGTCGATGATGCCGCTCTTGCCGGAACCATTCGGACCCGATATGGCGAACGTTTCCTTTCTGAAATTGAGTTTCAGCTTCTTGATGCCCCTGACTTCCTCGATGTAGATGCTTTCAAGTTTGATCACTTGACTTCATCCTCTTCGACATTGGCGAAGATTTTGACGAGATCATCCACCTTCAGCTTCTTGCTGTCGGCGAACAGGGGCCGCAACGCTTCAAGTTTCTGGGCGCTTACATCAGACGATTTTTCAAGCTCGGCGAGAAACTTTTCCCCGATCTGCTGATACAAGGTCGTCATATCGAATAAGGCTTCCGCCACTCTTACATGGCACTCAAATAGCGGAGTCACCCATTCTAGCTGCCCTTGCTAGAACTCGTCGTGTTGAAACTTGCGGCACGCCACGTTTGCCAATACATCCATCGCAATTGCGGGAACTTGCTCCCGGATCGGTAACTACAGGTAGACCGCTTGCGGGATGTTCTGAAGCCAGCTAGGGTTAGTTCTGGGGCTCGCGGAGAGGGATTTGCTGGTCGATGGAGAACTCGACCTTGAGGCTTGCGCGGGCATAGCCGGTGCAGACTACCAACTTCTTGCGTGGGCCGGTGAACGCGTATTGGATATGGGCTACGCCATCGGGATCGACCTTGGTGACGATAGGCGGGTTCGGATTGATGTCGCGGAGGTCGACGGCATCGATCCAGGACGAGGAAGCGGCAATAACTTTCTCGTGCATGGAGGGATCGAGGGGTAGGCGGATCTGGAGGTCGGGATTGGCGTTGATCCGATCGCAGGCAGCTTGGAAGCCGCCGATTACGTTATCCCGAGTGACTATCTGTTCCTGGAGAATGGGGTTGGCGCGGTATACGCGGTAAAAGAAGTCGTAGGCAGCGGATTTGCGATCGAGCGGCCGAACCAGGTTGAGGTGATCCGTAGGAATCTCCTGTGGCGGCGTGGTGACATCGCAGCCGTAGGTGGCACTGAAGTAGCTGACCACGCGGGCATGGGTTCTGAGATAGCGTCCGAATGTGCTGTCGGGCATTGTGTCTTTGGATTCATACGCGCAGAACCGGTGAATGCCGTTTACGGAGTCGTGTGCTCGCCAGTTATCTTCGAGCTGGGTGAGGAACTGATTATCGCTGGCATCGCTGAGGTCTCCGAGGAGCGGGTCTTTGTCGTAAAGGGAGGCGAGGCGGGCGAGTGGCGAGCCCTCGTGTGGCGTTCCATAGGAGACGATGAACTTGACCCGGGCCGCATCGGCGGGATGGCGCAGCAGCATCTCCTCGACGAGAATGCCGCCGAGACTATGGGCGATAATGACGACCTCGCGATGGTCCCATACGTGGTCCTGATTCAGACGGGTCCAGAGGATGTCGGCCAACTGCACGCTGGACATGGTGCCGTGAGATGAGGGAGTGGGATATGACGCAACGTCAACCTCGGAGTAAGCGAAGCGCGGGTCGGTGCGGACCATGTCCGGCCAGTAAGCGCCATTGGAAGCGCGGAAGGACTCAGGACTCCCGTGAAGACCATGCACAAAGACGATGATCCTGGAGCGAGAACCCGGCTGCAGCTGTTGCGGACTGGCCTGAGAAAGGAGGGCGGAGGCGTGAAGCAGGAGGAACAGGGCGAACGGAACGAACTTGATTTTCATATCCCCTCCTACAATCTTATTCCTTCTGTTCAGAATTCAGCACAGAGGTGCTGATACGCTCCGGCTGGCGGCGTCGTGCGCGGAAAGCCAACGCTGACCCTGGCAGAGTTAGACACGAGGTTCCGCGCCTTCCTGCTGGCGAACCAAGGCCTGCAGCCACAGGCCTACACTATCGTCATGCCGGATTCCGAAGCCGCACGCCTCTACGCCAACAGTATGTCTCGGATTCGCCAACGGATCGGCTTGGTACAACAGGTGCTCAACCGCGAGATCGAGCTCGGTTCTGAGGCGTTCGACGCCGAACTCGTCTACTTGCAGCTGCGAAAAATCCTTGAAGAGATTGCGTTCTCGTCTCTTGCTGCGAACAAGGCGGAGTATTCGACGCTCCACGCCAACTTCGCGAAGCACTGGAAGGCTGAGAAGATCCTGCAAGTCTTAGAAGGTGTGAACGCGGACTTCTACCCTCAACCGCTCGATGCACCCATCTCGGGCCAGGGCTTCCATCACTTTGATCTACTTACGTCCGACTTCCTCACGCGAGAAGAATTTGCCGTTCTGTATGACGCGTCCTCTGAAGTCTTGCACACGCGGAACCCCTATTCGCAGGAAGATCCAGTCATTCAGGCGAAGTACTCTGGCAATCAGTGGGTTTCACGCATTCAGCGGCTCCTGTCCTGGCATTCCGTGCACCTGCTGAGCGGCGAAGTCCTTATTGTCAATATCCCGTCAAACGGAGCGGTCCACGTTTATCCAGGATCGGTTGGAGTACCGCTAGATCCGGCCAAAGCGGAAGAGAACCGGAAAAATGCGATCATGCACCGCTGAGTCGTCGGCCAACACTATGGTCAGCGTGTCGCCAAGGTACTACGTAGCTGATTTTTCCAATGAGGCCCAAACCCAACATTGATACTGGTGGCAAATTCACGTTGCCTGGAACTGAAGGGCTGAGAAGTGGGAGCATCTGGTTTTCGCAAGAGGCGTTCCGTCGGTCCATGATGCGATTCTCAACAGGTTGATGGCTGCTGCTGTGATGACGTGCTGCAGTTGGGTCTTAGGCAGACCGCGGTACCAACAGCCTCCCCGGACGGTCTGACGGGGGCCATGTTTTGTCGAGTGCCCTGACTACTGGACTTTTCCGGGGGAAGTGAGACTATTCCAGTATGTCTAGGCTCTGAGGAGGGTTCGTGGGATTCTTCAAGAACATTAAGCTTGACGCTAATGCCAAGATGCTTAGGGATTACTTCGGGCGGATTAGAAGCGAGTATTCCTCCTGCATAGTGGCGAATGTGCAGAGCGCGATTGGAGTCCCTCTCCCGCCAAATCGAAGGGTACTTGCAGGAGATGCAGATTTGTGTCTTAGAAGGCTCCAGTGCGTCATCGCGTTGATATTTACCTCTGAGAAGGGGTATGTATCCAACGGGCGTGACATGGAGGTTTTCTCAGAAGCTTTGATTCGTCGTAAGCGCGTGGTGTTCCCCTGTTGACCGTGGGCCTGTGTTCGCGCTTGGGGATTACGACTGATCTCTGAAGTGTCCACTTATTTCTAAGTGGACACTTCGAGAGTCGATTAAGAGCGGTTGGAAGTCTCGGTACTGTCTTCGGCGACGAGGTTCCAGGGGAGCAGTTCGTCGATCCGGTTGACGGGATGTTCGGCGATGCGAGTCAGAACCTGGCGGAGATAGCGTTCCGGGTCCATCCCGTTGAGTTTGGCTGAGCCGACCAGCGAGTAGATTGCGGCAGCACGTTCGCCGCCGGAGTTCGAGCCAGCGAAAAGGTAGTTTTTGCGTCCGAGGGCTACGGCGCGAAGCGCCCGTTCGGCAGCCGAGTTGTCTATCTCCAGCAGTCCATCGTCAACATAGCGTGTGAGCGCACACCAGTGCGAGAGCGCGTAGCGGATCGCGCCCGCAGTCTCGCTCTTGGTGGACAATGAGCGAAGAGATTTTTCCAGCCAACTTCGCAACTCGTCGAGCAACGGCCTGGCGCGGGCCTGGCGAGTGGAGCAACGCAATTCGGCGGGCTTGCCGCGAACGTCTTCTTCGATGCCGTACAGAGCGCCTATGCGAGCGATGGCTCCAGTGGTGATGGGCGAAGCGTGAATCGCATGGATGTCGTGGAACTTGCGCCGGGCATGAGCCCAACAGGCGACTTCGTAAATGGAGCCGCGGTCGTAGAGATGATGAAATCCTGCATAGGCATCGGCCTGCAGAGCACCCTGGAAGTTCTTCAGATGCAGTCTTGGATGCTCGCCCTTGCGATCCGGCGTGTAGGCAAACCACACGGCGGGAGCAGTGTTCTCGCCTGCTGGCCGTTCGTCGCGAACATAGGTCCAGAGGCGACCGGTCTTGGTTTTTCCGTTGCCTGGAGCAAGCACTGGAACGGGTGTGTCGTCGGCATGAATCTTCGTTGCCGACAAGACATGCTTGCGAACTGAATCAACCAGCGGAGCGAGTAACTCGCTGGCCGCCCCTACCCAACCGGCCAGCGTGGAGCGATCCAGATCGACACCTTCACGAGCGTAGATCTCCGACTGGCGATACAGCGGGCAGTGGTCTGCGTACTTCGCGACCAGCACATGCGCGAGAAGCCCAGGACCGGCAAGGCCGCGTGCAATAGGGCGGGACGGCGCAGGCGCTTCGACGACGCGCTCGCAACCTGTGCAGGCGAACTTGGGTCGCACATGGCGAATGACCTTGAAGTTAGCCGGGATGAACTCCAGTATCTCGGCTACGTCTTCTCCGAAGTTGCGCAACGCGCCGCCGCAATCGGGGCAGCAGTCGTACTCTGGATGATGGGTTACGACCTCGCGGGGCAGATGCTCTGGCAGCGGCTTGCGCGAGGGCCTGGACTTGGGCGCAGCCACAATCGGCTCTACGCGCACTTCAGCGGCGGCCTGCGCGGTCTGCAACTCTTCCAGGTGAAGTTCGAGTTGCTCAAGCTGGATGGATGCCTTCTCGCTCTTCGCGCCGAACACCATGCGGCGCAGCTTCTCGATGACCATCTTCAGATGTTCGATCTGCTGAATGTGCGAATGCAGTTCTTCGTGCTGTGCGGAGAGCGCCTCCTGATAGGAGGAATATGCTTCGCGTTGCTGCATGTGCTGCTCAACGATCAGCGACTTCAAGGCTTCGCGATCAAGTTGACCAAGGTCCGGCAGAGCAGCAGCAACCATGCCAAGAGTATGGCACAGAAGTAGAGAGGAAATATCCACAAAAGCCGCATGGACACAGGAGAATCACGCGTATCACTTATACCGCCATCTGCGGCGTCCAGGTTCTCTGCGGCCTGCGCCAATCGATGCCTTCCATGAGCATGGAGAGCTGTGCCCGCGTCAGCGAGACCGTGCCTTCTGTAGCCTGTGGCCAGATGAAGCGCCCACGTTCTAATCGCTTGGCGAACAGGCACAGGCCATCGCCATCGAACCACAGAAGCTTGATGGTATCGCCGCGCCGCCCGCGAAACACAAACACATGGCCTGAGAAGGGTTGCTGTTCGAGCACCGTCTGCACCTGCGCACTCAGCCCCTGAAAGCCGCGGCGCATATCGGTCACGCCGGCGGCGATCCATATCCTTGTTCCAGTCCGCAGCTCGATCACTTGCGCAGGCTCTCCAGAATCGTCTGCAGCAAAGCACGATCGGCACCGTGTTCAACGCTGATCGTTGCTCGTCCTGGCAACTCAATGTGGATGGCACCGGTTGGCGCTGCTGGCTCTGGATAGATCGGCGCAGACAACTCGACGCCAGCTCCACCCACATGCACTGGCAACATCAAGGCTGTGGCCGTCCCGGCTTCTACCAACTGACCGCTGCGATAATCTCGCCGCCACTTGAACACCTGGT
>PKWK01000287.1 GCA_003133205.1 Granulicella sp.
CACGACGGCCGTTCTTGGTTCTCGGAACGGCCGTCGTGCTGTGCGGCTTCGCGTTTCTCGCCTTGTTTTCCACCTCCAGCGCGGAAAAGCGGGCGCAGGACCGGCGGACGAAGCCCAGTTTGGGGAGACCGGAAGGCGCAGCGCAACAAACGGGGCGTCCCGGATCCACAATCCCGCTTCTCAGTGCCGACCAAGGCGCCGGTGATCAGAACAGCGAGCAACTGAGTCCAGACGACATCCTGGCAACTTCACGTCGCCCACAGAAGGGAAACCAGCAGCAGCCAGATCAGCAGCCGCCCAGCGAGTATGCGCTGAACCGGGTGCCTCCCATCAATGATCCAGCCCTTGAAACGTACCGGCGACAGAACAACTATGTTCCTCCCCCGCCGCCTCCACCGACAACCGCTGTGGTCACACCGGTCGCACAACCAATGAACGAATCGGAAGGCCTGAAGAAATCTTCCCTAGTGTTCGTGCGAAACGCGACTTCGGCTACCGTGACGAATGCCAGCCAATCGACAAGTCAGCCTGCGTTCATCGAGCGGAAGGGCGTGTCGACATTGCTGCCGACCGGCAGCCGGCTCGTGGCGCGACTACAGACTGCCGTCAGTAGCGCGGTGAAGACGCCGGCCATCGCGGTGATTGAGTACAACTACGAGCGTGACGGCGAGATCGTCATCCCGGCAGGCACGAAGGCAATCGGGCAGTTGGCGCAAGCCAACCAAAATGGGCAGGTTGGTCTTCGCTTTACAGGACTCGAAATGCCAAATGGCAGTACCGAGAGTATCGAAGGCAGCGGCGTCAGTCTGGACTACGGTCCGCTGAAGGGAGTCGTGAATGGACGAAATGGCGCGAAGCGCGCGCTGGTTCGCTCGATGACTGGCATTGGGACGGTGGCGGCTTCCCTCGTAGGTGGCCGTGGTTTCGGCGGGCTGACAGGCCCGATCGATCAGAGTGTTTTGCTACGGGAGCGCATCGCATCGAACATCGGACTGGCAGGTGAGCAGGAATTGATGGCGATGGCATATACCCAAAACGTGGTCGTCACGCTTCCTGGCAACACACGGTTCTACATCGTCCTTCAGGAATCGGTCACAACGCCAAATCGACCCGATCTGACGCCGGCCGGAGTCCGGACCAACATCGCCAGTGCAGAAGGACAAGCTCTGCCGACGGCGGCGGAGCTTCGAGAACTGGTGGCACTGAAAAACGAACTCACCCGAATGTATCGGGAAGTGGCATTGACGCGGACATCGGAGCCACTGCCGCCACAGCAGTGAGGAGTCATGGAAGCCAACTGGAAACCACTCGAAGCGAGACTCGGCGCAGCCCGGTGCGCCGGGTTCATGTTCATGGGTTATTCGAACAGTATCAATCAGTACAAACACGGCCTCAGCCGGCGCTACTTGTTCCTTGATGACGAGGGGCGGGCCTACGAAGCCGCGGGGCGGAACGCGTTTCGAGAGGTTCCTTTCGACGAAGCCTCGGCACGGGTCGAAGAGCCATTGAAGGAGCTGGGCGAGACGCTCGAAACGGCGTACGACGATGATTACGTCAATCGCAAAGAAGCAGCGTTACGAGCGGCGGGAATTGAAGTGCTACGGATTCGGATTGTTCCGGAAGACAGGGTGGCATAGCGCGCACTCCGCCAGCAGTGGCGGGCGGACTTCGGATGCGGTAAATTAGGCCCAAGGAGTTGGGATTTGCGCCCCGAATACCCAGCAATGAGCCCGCTGCACTGGGTGGCTACTGAGCTCGGGCGGTTCCTTGGAGACGGCTATCGGGAGATCCGCGGGCTCATCGCCTCGAATACTCCGCATAGTCTCAAGAAAGTCTTCAGTGGCAGCTTGGCGGCTCTCGTCCTCGCCCTGCTGGCAGTAGTTGTGATTGCATCCCAAATCCATCCAGCTGCGGTTATTCTTTCGGTTGTCTGTATGCTGCTGATCGTCTACGGAAGAACTCTATTCCGCAGGCTAGCCCTGTTCACCGGCTACTTTCTGTGTGGCTTTGTGCTTCTCATTGGCGTCGGCCTGATTACGACGGTCCCGCTCGAAAAAGGGTATCCGCTTCTGGCGAAGGCTGTCGCTGTGGTCTTGTTTGTGGTGTTGTGTTTGGTGGTTCCGGCCCTGTTGTCGATGAGGCCGCGGCAGGAGATCGCTGCCGGCGGTGGCACCAGGGCTTCGAACGACATTTACCTGAAGACGCCGGCCCTCACCTTCGCCGATGTCGGAGGATTGGAAGAATCCAAGAAGCAAATCCGGGACCTGATCCAGGCGAACCTCAATGGAAAGAAGTTCGGAGAGTACGGGGTTTTTCGAAACGGCATTCTGCTTCATGGCCCCCGGGGGACTGGAAAAACGTTCTTGGCGGAAGCAACTGCTGGTGAATTTGGGCTGAAGTACTGCTACATTTCGGCCTCTGGCGTCGTGGCGAAATACATCGGTGACACAGTACGTAACATTGACTCCCTCTTCGAGAGCGCAGGCAGCCACAGACCGGCTCTGCTGTTTATTGATGAGATCGACGCCGTGGGGACCAAGAGGCAGCAACTCGGCGAGGCGGATGATACGGGTGGGGCCGCCCGGGCATACAACTCTTATACGA
>PKWK01000046.1 GCA_003133205.1 Granulicella sp.
TTTCCTGGCCGCCACCATGACCGCGGCCGCGCAATACTACCCCCCACCGCCGCCACCATATCCACCGCCACCCTACCCACCCGCCCAGTACCCACAGCGACCAGACTATCCGCCGCAACCAAGCTCCCCACCGGTATACCCTCGCTATGGTAGCCATGCCGCCTACCTCTCGCCCTACGCCATGTTCAGTGCTGGCCACTACTCGGGCCTGGGGGTTGGCATCGGCACCGCCGCCACGCAAAGCGGAGGCATCACAGCCCTCGGGGGCACCTTCGGCGGCTACGTCATCTACCCTTCGCCCGGTCCCGTCCATCTTGGCATCGACGCCCGCCTCATCGTCGAAAACAGCGCCAACTCCACGCCGTACGGCAACAAGATCCTCGGCGGCCTGGCCGGCTTCCGCATCGACGGCTCGGACAGCCAACTCCCCATCGTTCCCTACTTCCAATTCGAAATAGGAGGAGTCGGCACCAACAACGGAACCAGCACCACCCGTACGGGCTCTTTCGCCTACCAGGCCCAGTTCGGCGCCGACTTCCCATTCGCAAACCAGCAGGTCGCTGCGCGAGTCGAATACGGCGCCGGCCAACTCATCGGGATCAACGATACCAACCACACACTACAAACTTTCTCCGCCGGCATAGTCCTCCACATCCGATAGGAGGTTGGTACGGGCTGAAAAGGTCTGCGTTGTCATCCGCTTGACCGACAAGTCCAGCCGTAAGTTCGGTAACGAGAAACGAGTTCCGGGGCCACCAGCATTTTCGGCCCGGCGGCCGCCTCACTTCGGCATCGCGGCCTGAGCGCGGACAATGTAAGGCTGCATCTGATCGACGGTCGAAGCGCCGTGAGCCGCCGCGTCGGAGGCGCCCTGCCAGGAGACAACGGCGGCCATGAGGTCCTGGTTTTTCTCGTAAAATAGAGCCAACGCGCGCATCAGTTCATCGCGCTCCTCGGGGGTCACGCGCACCGTAGCGCCGGGAGCAACCGAGATTCCGAGACGGTCGGCAATGGCGCGGAAATCCTCGCCGGCTTTGGCCCGGTCATCATTGTGCCGCACCGCCTCCTGGGCGGAGACATCGACCCGGTCCCATCCCTCGACCTCCTGGTTCGGCAGCACCGCAACCAGGCCCGACGCCTTTGCCGCCGGCCAGGCTGCATCTTCAGGCCGGAGTAATGTAGGAATCTGCGGGCGATCCGGAAGAACGAAGGTCACGAAGCCGCCGGAGACAGTGGCAACACGTCCTCGCTGCAGCCCCTTGCGATACCAGTCCGCCAGGATGGCAAATTGCCTGAGCCCCGCGGTGAGGATAGGGATGCGTCTCTCCGCCTCAGCGCGCAGATCTTCTTCCAACTGCCGGCGCTCGTGTCGATGATGGAAGTACTCCACCGTCTGTTCGAGGCTGACGGCAATCATCAGCCCCAGCACGATGGTGGCGATGTGAATGAAGAAGTCGCGCCACGTGGAGGCGGCGTGGTGGGCAGGGTGGACGTCGAGCATGGCTGTGGGTTCCTCGCGCGGTAGAGGTTCGGAGGTTTCTGAGGAGGGCGAAGCTTGCGCCGGTTCAGGCATTGCAAGGGTCGGCTCCGCCGGAATGGGTTGGTCGTCTGGCATGGTTCTTTGGCGCTGTGTTCACGCCAGAGTATCAGCGAAAGGAAGGATCGTCTAAAACAGAATCCGGCTTACGGGCCGTCTGCATGGGAAGTGGCGCCGCTACTGACCTGAACTTTTTGCCATCTTTCACGCCTGCCGAGCCATCGCAAGGTCCACGATCTCCCCGATCATTTGGGTATAGGAGAGGCCGGATTTCTTCGCAGCCATGGCAAACTCCTGTCCGCTGGAGAGCCATGGGTTCGGATTCGCTTCGATGATATAAACCTCGCCCTTGCTCGATAGGCGCATGTCGATGCGGCCGTAGTCGCGAAGTTTGACGGCGCGATAGGCCTTGATCGCGACCTCGGTGAGCTTGGTGACTGTTTCTTCATCCAGGTCTTCGGCGATCGCCGATTTCGTCACCTTATAGGCTTCCGTGTCTTTCTCGAATTTCACATCCGAGCTGGCGATCCTGGGCGTGCCCTTCGGAAGCTTCGAAAGATCGAGTTCCACCAGCGGAAGTGCATGTGCGCTCTCGTAACTGCCGAGGATGGAGGCGTAGATCTCGCGTCCTTCGATGTATTCCTCGATCAACGCAGGAGAATCGAATTCCGTCTGTATATAGTTGACGCGCTCCATCAACTCCTTCACGCTGGTCACTACGGCAGCGGCATCGATGCCGATGGATCCATCTTCGGAGGTGGGTTTCACGATGAGTGGGAACTTGATGTCATGGGCGTGGTCGATGTTGCCGCGATAGGCTGTCGCGAAATAGGGCGACTGAATCTCGTAAAAAGCGAACATCTTCTTGGCGATCGATTTGTCCTGCGCAAGAATGTGCGCGTGCGGTCCCGCGCCGGTGTAGGGGATCTCGAGCAGATCCAGGAATGCAGTGACTTGCATCTCCTTGGTGTCATCGCCCGCATAGGATTCGGTGAGGTTGAAAATGAGATCGGCGCCACACTTGTTGAGTCCGAACAGTGATTGCGGGCGGCCGTCGAGAACGTAATACGACGGCTCATGTCCGAGCTTCTCCAGGGCTTCGAAGATCTCTTCACGGTCCTGCTTGACCGGCTTCTTCTTGCGTTTCTTCTGCCCCTTGCGCTTGCGCGGTGGAGGAACTTCTTCCTGCACTTCAGCAGGTTCGTCTTCCCACAAGTCGTACAGCACGGTGACTTTCAACTTCGTTCCAGTCATGTGGCCTCCAATCGGAGTGACGGCAGCTCCCGCCACGCCTCAGGGATGAATGAACTTCCCACGAACGAGGTAATTCATTGAGAGTGCGGTTGTGTACACCGTGAACTCCGTGAGGTACTCGGACTCGCGTCGAACGTCCACGCGCAGACCCAGGTCCTCAACACGCTTGCAGATGGATTCCACTAGTCGCTTGACGATCGGACGTTGCACGCCGCTCCAATACGCCACCTTGTCGACAATGGGTTTGCGATGCTGACGCAACATCTCCTGGGCGGGTCGCACGCCCTTACGTCGCTTGGGGGAGATATTGAAGATGTCCGCCAGGTCGGTATCCAGCGCGAGTTCCTGCACCGGAATCTCCTCCGGCAGGCTGAGACGATAGAACTCGCCGACCGTCGATTCCATCTCATCGACGGTGATGTCGGTGCGGCCGCGACGCCGGATGGGTTCGACATCTCCGATTTTCCGCGCCATGCGATCGACGTATTGGAGCTTGGCCAGCGCGCCCCAACCTTGGTAGCGCTTTCGCCATTGCGAGCGAGGCGTGAGCCAGACCGCAAATGTTTCTGCAAAATCTTCATCCGGATGCTTCTGCGCATACCACCCGGCCATGTGGCGAACAAACTTCCGCGAGAACGGTAGGGGACGGTAATTATCGCGATAGGCGCGGCGAAACGGACCGAAGAGATCGCGCCACTCAGCCGCCTTGTATAGCTGGTACGCGTAATTGAATGCGTGTCCGGCCTCATGACGCATGTACATCATGATCTCGCGAGCGTCTTCNNAACGGAATGCCGATGACGGGCTCGCCAGAGGGACATCCCCATTCATCGGTGAGATAACAAAGCGGACGGAACTTGTGGATGCCCTTGGCCTCCAGTTCGCGATAAAGCTGCTGAACGAATCGTTCGAGCGGAGAACCCTCGAGTTTGAGCCCGAGTTCGCGAATGGGCTTGGCGAGTATCTCCTGGAATTCCGTTCGGGTTTGCTCGAAAGTGCGCACTGGGCTATTCAGAGTTCTACACCCCGGCACCAGATTTGGACGGCAAGGCGTATCGCTTAAAGCAATGGTCGATCCGCGCAGGAATCAAAGAACCCTGCGTAGCAGAGACTCTGTAGTTCCCGAAATACGGCGTTACTGAGATGGTCCGCCGCTTGAACTTCACTGTAGTGTGGAGGATCTTGTAGGCAGGTTCAAGGAGGATCATCGACATGCAGATTCGTTCGGTAGGCATTGATCTTGGCAAGACGACCTTTCACCTGGTGGCACTTGGCGATAACGGCAAGGTGCTGCTGAAGAAGAAGTTCACCCAGAAGCAGCTGATCACGTTCACAGCGAACCTGCAGAGCTCGCTGACCGGTCGGCTGCGGCGTCAGCTTGCCCGAACTGATCGACAACGTCGAGCCGAAGTTCCCCGCAGGATCGAGCGCAAAGGACCTGCGAGGCGGCGTGGTCGTCTCGCTAATGGTCGACGCCGAGGGCAATCCGGCTGACGTGCATATTTCGCATTCGATGGTCGACAAAGTCGACAAAAGCTCTCGTGCATTTCAACAGCAGTTCGAAGACAACATGGTCGACGCGGTCAAACAATACAAATTCAAGCCCGCCACCTTCCAGGGCAAACCCGTCCCCGTCGAACTCAATGTCGAGCTCGCCTTCACTGCCTTCTAGATCGCCTTACCACTCACTGCTTCCCCGCAACCCGGCAATAAACGCTGGACACAGACGCAATGCCGCAGGCAATACAACTGCGCGTTGTTTGTTCTTCCTGAAAAGTCTGGCGGTCTCAACCGGTCG
>PKWK01000066.1 GCA_003133205.1 Granulicella sp.
TCGTGGATCATGGTGAGTTCGAGATGGGTGGCCGGATTGTCGATAGGGATGCGCGCGTTCTCGGCCAGCAGCACCATGACGAAGGCGACGGCCGCGAAGATTACGCTGGGGTCGATGATGCTTCGGTGGGCGGAGTAGCCGTCGACGAGCGAGGGCAGCGCAGTGCTGCCGAACAGGAGGAAGGCGTTGAAGAGGACCATCAGGAGCGCGGGCTCGGCGAGGAAGCCAACCATCATCTCGCGGCGCGCTCCCATGGTGCCGAAGGCGGTGCCGATGTCCATGGCGGCGAGCGACAGGAAGACGCGCGAGGTGGCGAACAGGCCGATGAGGGCGATCGCATCGGCTGCGCGCGCGAAGGGCAGGTCGGTAGCAAGCGATGGGATGATCGCCGCTGCGAGGACCATCGTGCCAAACAAGATGTACGGCGTCAGGCGAAAGAGCGGGGACGCATCGGTGGCCAGCGCGGCATCTTTGTCGAAGAGCTTGCGCAGCATTCGGTAGGGTTGGCGCAGGGGCGGCGCAGAGCGATTCTGCATCCAGGCGCGGCACTGCGCAATCCATCCCGCGAACAGCGGAGCGATGGCGATGGCCAGCACAACTTCTCCGAATTGGCGAATGATGGTGATGGCTCTCATAGGACAAACACCAGCAGGACGATCAGCGTGAGAAAGCTGCAGAGGAGATATATAGATAGGCTTCCGCCTTGCAGGACGCCCACCATGTCGGCGAGCTTCTGGGTGGCGCGCGCGATGGGGAGATAGAGGGCGCGCCAGAGGCGGTCTTCAATGCGAATGCGATAGCGCGGAGGGTTGTCGGTGGGCGTTGGCAGATCGCGCTCCATGCGGAAGAATGCGCCGAACATGTGCCGGATGGGCTGGCCGAAGCCTTCCGCCGTGTCCTGCATGCGCGCGGTCTGGTGTGGGTAGCCGCAATCCCAGGTGGGGACGCGACGCATGCGGCCGTGGGCTAACATGCGGACGAGCAGGAAGGTGACGCCGACTACGCCGACGATTCCGAAGAGCAGAATCACGCCGCTGTACGAGGCTTGCTGCGGTGCGATCGGCGCGATCCACCATAGGGATGCGGTGGACACTATGCTCTGGCCGAGCAGCTTGCCGGTAACGGCTGCTGCCGGCCGCAAGGCGAGTTGAGGAATCACGCCGACGAGAATGCAACCCAGCGCAAGCCAGGCGAGGCCGATTCGTTCCAGCCAGTTGGCGTCATGGGCCTCGGCGAGAGCGGCCTCGCGCGGCTGGCCGAGGAAGACCACGCCGTAGAACTTCACCATCACGTAGGCGGCGAGAGCGGCGGTCAGCGCCAGCACTGCAGCGCCGAGCGGAATGAACATGTTGACGAAGGCGTGCGGAATCTGCGGCGTGAAGAGGAAGGCCTGCAGCAGCAGCCACTCGGAGACGAAGCCGTTGAGCGGCGGCAGGCCGGCGATGGCGAGCGTGCCGATGAGCGCGATGCTCGCGACCCAGGGCATGCGGCGGATCAGCCCGCCCAGCTTGCCGAGATTGCGCTGGCCGGTGGCGTGCAGCACCGAGCCGGTGGTGAGGAAGAGCAGGCTCTTGAACAGCGCATGGTTCAGCGAATGGACCAGCGCGGCACACAGAGCAAGCGCCGCAAACAGGGGCAGGTGGCAGGTCTCAAACAGGATTGCCAGGCCGATGCCGGTAAAGATGATGCCGATGTTTTCGATCGACGAGTACGCGAGCAGGCGCTTCATGTCCGACTGCACTGCCGCGAAGGCCGCTCCGTATATCGCCGAAAAGAGTCCGAGCGCGAGCACCAGCACGCCCCACTGCCAGAAGCGCACATGCAGCAGGTCGAAGCTGACGCGCAGCATTCCGTAGACCGCGGTCTNNCTGATGCTGAAGACCGCGGTCTTCAGCATCAGGCCGCTCATCATGGCGGAGACGGGCGAAGGCGCCGCGGGATGGGCCTCGGGAAGCCAGACATGCAGCGGGACCAGTCCTGCCTTGGCGCCGAAGCCGAGCAGGGCGAGCAGGAAGGCGGTGGTGGCGAGCAGCGGTGTGAGCGATGCGTGGCGTATGCTGTCGAAGGTGAACTGCCAGCTTCCGCCTTGCAGTACTCCGAAGCAGAGCAGGATGCAGATGGCGCCGACGTGGGCCATCAGAAGATAGAGGAATCCGGCACGGCGAATCTCGGGGATGCGATGCTGCGAGGTGACCAGGAAGTAGGAGGTCAGCGCCATCGTCTCCCACGCGACCATGAAGAGGTAGGCGTCGTCGGAGAGGATGACCATGGCCATGCTGGCGAGGAACACGTGATACTGCAGGCCCATCATTCCGGGCGCGGTGCCTTCGCCGGCGCGAAAGTATCCGGCGGAAAAGATCGAGATTCCGGCGCCAGCCACGCCCAGGACCAGCAGGAAGAAGGCGGCTAAGGCGTCGAGGCGAAGGTGGAAGGGCAGATCCGGCAGACCGAGTGGAAGGATTTGCACCTGCGCCGCCTGCCCGGAGATGAGGAAGACTGCCGCCAGAATCGCGATGAGCACACAGATCAGCGCGCCCAGCGGAAAGAGCACGCGCGCGACCAGGCGGCCGCCGCGCGGAGTGGGCAGGCCTATGACTCCGATCGCCACCCAGGCGGTCAGAAGCGACAGCAGAAGGCGCAGCTCGTGCGCGGCCACGTACGACGCGGCGCCGGATATGGCGGGAAGACTCAAGAATGGACCTCAGGCTTCTGTTCCATCTCGCCCAGCAGATCCATCGCTTCCTGAAGGTGCGTGTAGAAATAGCGGCGCATCAGGGCGAGAACCTTGAGGATGATGGGGTCGCGGACCGAGTAGAAGACCTGGTTGCCGGCCTTGCGATTGACGACGAGTTGCTTGGCGCGGAGCACGGCCAGGTGCTGCGAGACGTTGGCCTGCTCGATTCCGAGTTTCTCCATCAGCTCACCGGCGGAAAGCTCCCCCTTTTCAAGGAGTTCCATGATCGCGATGCGGGTAGGGTGGGCGAGCGCCTGGAAGATGTCGGCTTTGAAGCGGCGCAGCGAGTCTGGCATTAGGTGCTCCGAGCCTACATACGTATATTCGATAGTACGCATATAGAATAGCAGGTTCGGGGTTCGAGGTTCAAGGCTGGACCGGACGTGCCTTCAGGGCTCTCAACCGGCGGAAACAACTTTTGGGCTGATTGGGCGTGCGATTATCGGTTTCAAGAGTCTAAGAAGAATTCTTGGTCTCGTATTGGGCCCCCGTTGCCGCTCTTCCGGCGTGAACGAAGTCGAAGGCCTTCGATTGACTGAATGTCCTTCCAGATGGACCGCAGTCCGTGGTCGCTTGCAAATTGTCATACAGCCGTGGTAGCGTCTCGTACGCATATAGTAGATGCGAAGACGGAGGAGTCGAACGCCATGCCCGGACCGAAATTGACCAAGCTGGAACTGCAGATCATGGAGACGCTGTGGACGAGCGGCGAGTCGTCGATCCGCGAGGTGCAGGAGGCGTTTCCGGAGAAGGGCCGACCTGCGTATACGACCATCCAGACGACGGTGTACCGGCTGGAGGCGAAGGGCGTGGTGCGGCGGGTGAAGAAGGTGGGCAACTTCCATATCTTCGCGGCGACGGTTACGCGCGATGCGGCGCAGCGCAGGCTGGTGGACGACCTGCTCGCGCTGTTCGGCGGACGCACGCAGCCGGTGATGGCGCGGCTGATCGAGACGGGTAAGCTGACGTTGCAGGATGTGAAGGAAGCCGAGAAGGCGCTGAAGGATGCAGCGAGAGACAGCAAGTCGGCTAGTTAGCGGGTCAGCAAGTCGGCGAGTCGGCAAGTCAGCGAAGGCAGCCACGTAAGACGTTGAGCAAGGCCGCGGAGGTAGCGCATGATGGCGGGTGTTGTTTCTCTGACGGGCGTTGTTATTTCGTTCGCCCCGGCGCTGAAGAAGAATCAGGCGCGGTCGCGGTACTGGATCTGGATGTCGGCGTCGGTTAAGCTGCTGCTGCCGTTTGCGCTGCTGGCGGGCATCGCAAGCCACTGGGTGAAGCCGCGTGCGGCGGCCGCGCCCACGAACGCGGGGATGTATGTTGCGGTGGAAGATGTCAGCGAGCCGTTTAGTGCGACGGATGAGGCGGCTCCGGTTGCGCAGGGGAAGCGGGTTGTAGTTGCGAGAGCTGTGGATCCCATTCGTGACGGTGAGACTGTCACGAATGGGGCGACCGCTCCAGTGGCAGCAACCCAGGTCTCCGACGCGAGACCTGGGGCACCCGGCTTTGTGGCTCGCGTGGTTCCTGTGCTTCCGCTGGTGGGCGGTGCGGTTTGGTTTGCGGGATTTGCGACCGTGCTGGTGTTGTGGTGCGTGCGCTGGAGGCGGGTTGCGCGGACGATGCGTGAGGCTGCGCCGGTGGGAGGAGGGCGTGAGATTGGGTTGCTGCGGCGGACGGAACGCGCAGCGGGGCTGAAGCGGCCGATCGAGTTGCGAGCCTCGGCGTCGTCGATGGAGCCGGGGGTGTTTGGGATTGTGCGGCCGGTGCTGGCGTGGCCGACGGGAATATCGCACCGGTTGGACGACGCGCATCTGGAAGCGATCCTCGCGCATGAGGTGTGCCATGTGCGGCGGCGCGACAATCTGACCGCTGCGCTGCACATGTTCGTCGAGGCCGTCTTCTGGTTTCATCCGATGGTGTGGTGGGTGGGCGCGCGGCTGGTGGAGGAGCGCGAGCGCGCGTGCGATGAAGAGGTGTTGCGGCTCTGCAGGCAGCCGGAGGTGTACGCGGAGAGCATCTTGAAGGTGTGCGAGTTCTGCGTGCAGTCGCCGCTGGAGTGTGTGTCGGGGGTGACGGGCGCGGACTTGAAGAAGCGCGTGATCGAGATTATGACTAAGCGCGTGGTGCGCAAACTGACGCTGGGGAAGAAGCTGCTGCTGGTTGCGGTGGGGATGGTTGTGGTTGCGGTTCCGATTGTGCTGGGACAGGCGCAGGCGGCGCGGAGGATGATGGCGGCGGCGTTGAAGTCCGCGCCGAGGCCGCTGCAGTTTGCGGCACACGCGATGATTGCGGAGGAAGAGACGCTGTCGACGGGCGAGATTGCGGAGATAAAAGTGGACGAGCCGGCGGTGTCGCCGGTGCTGGCGGCGGCGGGGCCGAGTGCATCTACGCAGGCTGGCTCGGGTCCGAACGGGGCTTCTGTTCCGTTTCCTCTCGGGATAAGCGCGGAGGAAGAGGCGATTGCGAAGACTATTGTTTTCGATGTGGCCAGCTTCAGGGTGAACAACACGAACCAGCCGAGTCCAACGTTTGAGATGAAGGCCGATAGCGACGGGCTCGTGATGCTGAACCGGCCGATGCGCGGCCTGATCCGCTTTGCGTACGCGGTGACCAGCGGCGTGAACTTCCACTTCGCGAATGAGCCGGCGTGGATCGACGATGTGAAGTGGGACATTCGCGCGAAGGTGGCGCCGGAGGACCTGGCCGCGTGGCAGAAGCTGAGCCCCGACGCCAAGAAGCTCGTGCTGCGGCGGTTTCTAGCCGACTACTTAAAACTCTCCTTCCACACGGACACCACGCCGTACACGTACTACAACCTGGTGGTGGACAAGCGCGGCGCGAAGATGGCGGAGGCCAGGCCGGGCGACAATACCAGCGTGCCGTACCTGCGGGACGTTCCGGAGTCCAGCGTCAGGTGGTTGGGTCCGGGCGCGATCGCAGGCCACGCGGGCACGATGGCGATGTTGGCGATCGTGCTGTCGGGACACACCCCGTACGTGGTGCACGATGAGACGGAGCTGACCGGCAAATATAATTTCGCCATCAGCTATGCGCCGGGCGCCATGGACGATCCGCGGGCGCGCGCGCAGGGCATGTCAATCCAAGCTTCGCCGGAAGACGACCGGCCTTCGATCTTTACCGCGGTGGAGCAGCTGGGGCTCAAGCTGGTTGCAACCAAGGGACCGCTGGAAGGCATAGTCATCGACCACGTGGAGCGTCCGCCGGAGAACTGAGCGCGCTTCACGTTTGAGAACGTCTAACTGAGATTCAAAACAGCTTTCGCATTACTCTGGATCGGATCGACGGAAGGGTGGTGGCGATGACGCGACATACGGCGTACCGGGCTCGAACGATTCTTCTCCTTGCCGCTGGATGTTTGGCGATGAGTGTGCCGAACGGGATGTTTCCCGTGAGCGCGGCGCAGGAACCGGGTGCGCAGCCGCCTCAGCCGGTGTTCCACTTCCCGCAGGCGACGTTGAGTTCGCGCGGCAAGAAGACGGATGGGCCGGGGATCATCGATCTGCCGCAGCCCGGGTTCGCGGCGGAGATCACGCTCGCCATGCATGGGACGACGGACTGGCTGCAGAGCGTGCAGGTGATCAGCCGGAGCACGCAGGTCATCGTCTCCGTACGCATGGGATGGGCGTACGTGCTGCCCACTGGCAGCCTCGAATTTCACCAGGGCGAGGTGCAGACGGTGCAGGGTGGGGCAGGCACGAACAACAACTTCCAGCTCGGCAGCCAGAACGCGCCGGTGCGCGCGGACGTGAAGGACTTCATCGCATTCGTGGAGCAGGTGACGTTGAAGGACGGCACCGTGGTCAACGCCGATCATGACAAGATTGCGTCCACGTACAAAGACATCAGCGAAGGAAAGCCTGTCGCCAGAGCCAAGACGGCGGTGGACCCAAATAGCACCGCCGCGCAGAACGCGGGCCTGGGACCGCAGCTTACGCCGGGATTGAAGCCGATTTCGTTCGACGTAGTCTCGTTCCGGCGCACGGAGCGGCAGGGGCCCACGCGGGTCGACCTGCCGGTGGAGGGCGACTTCATCGCCTACCACGGTGTACCGATCGAGCGGCTGATTCTGTTCGCGCACATCGCGCGCAAGGGCTACGTGTCGATCTCGGGAGAGCCGGAGTGGGCGAAGACCGATCTGTATGAGTTCACGGCGAAGGTGGCGCCGGAAGATGTGGCCGAGTGGAAGCAGATGACGCTGACCGACAAGCGCGCGATGGTGGCGACGCTGCTTGCCGATGTGCTGAAGCTGAAGGTGCACCAGGATACGGAGCCGCATCCGGTGTACGACCTGGTGGTGGCGAAGAGCGGGCCGAAGCTGACGGAGTATCAGCCGGGCGACACGGTGAAGGCTCCCGGCGGGCAGGTGCTGACGGGCAAGGTGCTGAGCTGGTTCGACCCGTTCACGCTGGTGTGCCAGGACACGACCATGGCGGAGTTGGTGAACTCGCTTTCGGGGCCGAACCGCGCGGGGCGCGTGGTGATCGACAAGACGGGGCTGCCGGGAGCGTACAACTTCACGGTGCCGATTCCGTATGCGCCGCTGCCGCAGCAGTTGCAGGACATGTCGGATGCGCCCTCGATGTTTGAAGGGCTGAAGGCACTGGGCTTGCAGATGGTGAAGAGCACCGGCGTGATCGACCAGATTATCGTCGACCACGTGGAGCGCCCGGCGGAGAACCAGGAGTAAGGTTCGAGGTACCAGGTTCGAGGTTCGAGGAATGCGTGGAGATGTTCGAGCGTTGCTAGTGGTGGCTTTGTCGATCGCGATCGCCGCGCCCTGTGCGTTGGCGCAGGCGAGTGGTGGAGGTGCGTCGAAGCCTGCCGCGCAGCCGCCGGCTGTGGTGGTTGCGGAGGATGAGCCTTCCCCACCGCACATCCACTTCGATGTGGTGTCGTTCAAGCCCTGCAAGGAGGGGATTGCGCTGACGATGAAGATTACGATTATGCCGCCGGATGGGGACTCGATTGGGTATCACTGCCAGACGATCGGGCGGATTCTCTCGTTCGCGTACGCGGGGAAGCAGCCTTTCCGGTTGAGCGGCGAGCCGGTGTGGGTGGACACCGATGCGTACGATTTTCAGGCGAAGGTTGCGCCGGAAGACGTTGCGGTATGGCGGAAGACGAGCCTCGACGCAAAGAGGGTGATGGTGCGGGAGATGTTGGCCGAGGTGCTGAATCTGAAGATGCACACTGATACGACAACACATCCGGTGTATGCGCTGGTGGTGGCGAAGGGTGGGCTGAAGATTGGGCCGAAGCTGAAGGAGTACAAAGCGGACGAAGAGACGAAGTTGGCTGGCGGACGGGTGTTTAAGGGGCGGGATGTGACCTGGGTGGGCCCGGACGTGGCGTACTACCAGGGCACGACGATGGCGGGTCTGGCGGATGGGCTCGGGGCACGGCTGGACCGCGAAGTCGTCGACAAGACCGGGCTGTCGGGCATGTACGACGTCCAGCTCACGATGCCATTTCTGCACTACGACCCGAAGACGGCGAACGTGGAGGATTCAAAGTTCGCGGAGATATTTGACGGACTGAAAGAGCTCGGTCTGAGACTTGAATCCAGCAAGGCTGAGCTGAATGGGATTGTGGTGGACCATGTCGAGCGGCCGCCGGGGAACTAGGATTCGAGGTGCGAGACAGGTTGGATGGTTGACATACGATAAGTGTCGTACTAGGGTTGGGCTGGAGTCGCTTGCGTGCGCTGGATGGGTCGTATTAGGATGTGTGTAGAACACTACATAGGAATAGTTGAGCATGAGAATTGAGCAAGTTCGACAAAAGTTTGGAGAATCGGCAGAAATGCGAAGTAAATGCGAGCGATAGGTGTACTATGTGTGGCAGTACACCACCAGCCATTATGAGGACGCCAATTCAGGCTTATATCTCTAAGACCAAGCGCGGCGAACAGAGAACGAGAACGCAGGAAATAAATCTTGAAGCGTAGCGAACGAACTACCCTTCTCCAACGTCCTTTAACTGAAACATTATCTCCCTTGGAATCTCCTGGAACCGGCTGGCCTTTCTCTTCGTAGTTAGTGGATAGCGAATTTAAGAAAAAGGCTCGACCTGGCGGCGACGGAATAGCTCTTACGCAGGCGGTATCTGCTGGTAAGGTTGCCCCGTCGCAACATTGCAGGAAAACAGGCGCTGTATGAGCAAGCTGGGCCCCGTACGGTTTCTCGATCTCATGAGATCGAGATGCCTCCGGACGATGAGCAAGAGGCGGAGGGTCAATGTCGTTGCGACGCGTGGTGAACCGATTTCTGATCTTCTGCGCGGTTGCGTGGCTGGCTGTCTCGAGCGCGATGGCCTCTGAGTATCGCGGCCAGGTTACCTTTGGCGGGCTGCCGGTTCCGGGCACGACGGTGACGGTGACGGCGACGCGGGGCAGCAAAAAGGCCGTCGCGATCACGGATGATCAGGGCAAGTATTACTTTGCCGACCTGGCGGACGGAACGTGGACGATCGACATCGAGATGACGGGCTTTGCGCCGGTCAAACAGGACGTCACGGTCGCGCCGAATGCGACGCCCGGGACATTTGAGCTGAAGCTGCTGAGCCTGGACCAGATCCGGGCGGAGGCCAAGCCGGCGAAGGCCGATGCAGCGCCGGTGGCGACCGTGAGCGTGACGGCGCCGTCAACCCATGTCTCAGATGCGAAACCTGGGGCACCCGCACCCGCTGCGTCGAGCAAGGCCGCTCCTGCGGCCGGCAAAGGCGCCGCGGCGGCAAAAGGCGCGCCGGCAAACGGTCAGGTTGCAGCGGCGGCGGTTCCGGAAGCTCCGTCCATGGCGTCTGCGCAGGATGCAACCGCGGCGCAGGCCAACGATGGGTTCCTCATCAACGGCAGTGTGAACAACGCGGCAACGTCGCAGTTCTCGATGAATCAGGCGTTTGGCAACAACCGCAACGGCGGGCGTTCGCTGTATCAGACCAACCTGTTCCTGAGGCTGGATAACTCGGCGCTCGATGCCGCTCCATATTCCGTGACCGGCGTCCCATCGGTTAAGCCGCAGTTCAACAACTTCACGCTGGGCCTGAATTTTGGCGGCCCGTTGAAGATCCCTCACCTGATGCCGCGCGGGCCGTACTTCGGGCTCAACTATTCGCGGACGCAGAACAGTTCGTATTCCACCCAGCCGGCCAAGATACCGACTGGCGAAGACGCTTCGAAAAACTGGAACCTGTCGCAACTGCCGAACATTACGGCGATCTATGTTCCGGCGGATCTGGCTCAGCTTACTGTAGCGCCGGCCTGCAACTCCTACCTGCTGAGCACGGGCATGACGCAGGCGCAGATCAATTCGGGTACCGCGGTGTTTGCGAACAACATCATTCCCGCCAAATGCGTCAGCCCCGTAGCGACGGCGTTGCTGAAGCTCTACCCGCAGACGCCGAACATCTCCGGCAATCCGCTGGGATACAACTACCAACTCCCACTGAAGAGCAGCAGCCACATCGATAGTGTCGGCCTGTCGCTGCAGAGGCAGTTCGGGAACAAGAACAATGTGTTTGGGCGGTTCAATTTTTCCGACACGCGGCAGAGCAATCCGAGCATCTTCGGCTTCCTCGATTCGTCGACCTCGCTGGGGATCAATTCGGGCATCAACTGGAACCATCGGTTCACGCAGCGGCTCTCCGGAAATCTGGGCTACTCGTTCAGCCGGTCGCGCAGCCAGCTTGTGCCGTTCTTCGCGAACAAGAACAACATCGAAGCCACGGCGGGAATCACTGGGGGCAGCACGGACCAGAGGTACTGGGGTCCGCCGTCGCTGGGGTTTTCGAGTAGCATCACGGGCTTGTCGGATGGCGTGAGTTCCTACAATCGCAACGAGACGAACGGCCTGTCGGCCAGCTTTTACTGGAACAAATTCCGCCACAACATTCAGTTTGGCGGCGACTTTAGCAGGCGCGAGTTCAACTACCTGACGCAGTCGAATCCCGACGGCAACCTTCAGTTCACGGGCGCGGCTACACGGTCGAGCACGAATGCGGGCGGGTCGGACCTCGCGGATTTCCTGTTGGGGCTTCCCGACACCAGCGCGATCGCATACGGCAATGCGGACAAGTATCTGCGGCAATCGGTCTACGACGCATTCATCAATGACGACTTCAGGGTGAACCCGGAGTTCAGCGTGACTGCGGGTCTGCGCTGGGAGTATGGCGCGCCGGTCACCGAGTTGAAGGGTCGCCTGGTGAATCTCGACATCGCCTCGGGCTTTGCGGCGGAGACGTGGGTCCAGGCCAGCAGTCCCACCGGCACGCTGACCGGGCAGAGCTACCCTACGTCGCTGGTGCATCCGGACTACAGCCGGCCGGAGCCGCGCATCGGAATTGCGTGGCGTCCGATCTCGGGATCGTCGCTGCTGATTCGTTCCGGATACGACGTCACCAACGACACCTCGGTCTATCAGTCGTCCGCGTACGCGATGGCGCAGCAGTTTCCGCTGTCGAAGAGCCTGAGCGTCGCCAACAGCACACTTTGCCCATTCAACATTGCGAGTCCGTTCGCCGCGCTTGCGTGCTCCACAACTTCACCCAACACGTTTGCCATCGATCCGAACTTCAAGGTCGGCTACGTGCAGAGCTGGAACCTCTCAGTGCAGCGCGACCTGCCGTTTTCGCTGCAGATGGTAGCGACGTATAACGGCGTCAAGGGGACGCGCGGCGTGCAGGAGTTTCTCCCGAATAGCTGTCCGCCGGGGGCCGCGGGCTGTACCACGGCTACGTCGGGCTACCGCTACCGCACTTCGGGCGGCAATTCGACGCGCGAGGCGGGGAGCATGGAGTTGCGGCGACGTCTGCGCAACGGGTTCCAGGCGCGCCTGCTGTACACCTACTCGAAGACGATGGACGACGACTACTCGCTAAGCGGCCAGGGATCGATCTCATCCGGCGCCATTGCGCAGGACTGGCAACACCTGAACGCGCAACGCGGCCTCTCGACCACCGATCAGCGCCACGTCCTGACCGTGACGGCGCAGTACACCACGGGCATGGGGCTCGGCGGCAAGACGCTGATGACCGGCTGGAAGGGCGCGATCTATAAAGAGTGGACCATCCAGACCAGCATCAACGCGGCTACGGGTTTGCCGGAGACACCCATCTATGCAGGCGCGATTGCGTCGGGCACCGGCGTTACGGGCACGGTCCGGCCGAACATTGTGGGGTCACCGTATGCGAATCTGCAGCCGGGCTATTTTCTGAATGCGAGCGCGTACGCAGTGCCGGTCGGAACGTGGGGAAATGCGCGACGAGACTCGATCCAGGGGCCGAACCAGTTCAGTATGAGCGCTGCGATGAACCGGACGTTCCGCCTGCACGATCGATACACCCTGGATGCGACGTTGAACGCGAGCAATGTGCTGAACCACGTTGTGATCAGCGGCTACAACACCTATTACATTCCTGGCAGCACTACGTTTGGCGCTCCGACCGGGGCCAATGGAATGCGAAGCATGTCAGTACAGTTGCGCATGAGGTTCTGAGGAAATGCGATTGCCTATCTCGAAGCTGCACCTGATGCGACTGGCCGCGGGCGTGGTCTCTCTGGCCGTGGGTGCTGGAATGTTGTCCGCCGGCGCGCAACTAACCGGGCAGAACAAGTCGCCCACCGGGACCGATGCGCCGACCATCCAGGTGACGACGCGCCTGATCATCGAAACGGTGACCGTCAAGGATAAAAAAGGCAATCCCATCAAAGGGCTGACCGCAAAGGACCTCACCGTCACCGAAGATGGCGTACTCCAGTCCATCAAGATCTGCGAAGAGCAAGAACTGCCGGAGACCTCCGAACCGTTGCCCGCGACGCCGACTGGCGGCGAGGACATCAAGATCTACAACCGGCTTGCGCGAACCCAGATATCGTCCGAGACGCCTGGGGAGGTGAAGTACAAGGACCACCGCCTGCTGGCGCTGTACTTCGACATGTCGGCGATGCCCGAGCCCGACCAGTTGCGCGCGCTGACCGCGGCGGAGAAGTTCATTCGGACGCAGATGACCGCGTCGGACCTCGTCTCCATCCTGCGCTATGCCGGGAGTTCGGTGGATGTGCTGCAGGACTTCACGGCCGATCGCAGTCGCCTGCTGAGCATCCTCGAAACGATGGTGGTGGGAGAGGGCCAGGGAGACACCGACACCTCCTCCGGTGACGCGGCTTCCGATACTGGAGCGGCCTTCGGTCAGGACGACAGCGAGTTCAATATCTTCACCACGGATCGCCAGCTAGCCGCGTTGCAGACGGCCACGGAGTCGCTGGAGCGGCTCAGCGAGAAGAAGGAGCTGATCTACTTCGCCAGTGGCATGATGTTGAATGGCCTGGACAACCAGGCGCAACTCCACGCGACCGAACAGGCCGCCATCAAAGCGGGCGTGTCGATCTGGGCTGTGGACGCGCGCGGCCTGGTGGCGGGTGGCCCGATGGGAGACGCGACGCACGGCTCACCGGGCGGTGCGTCGATGTATACGGGCGGCGCCGCGATGGCGATGGCGTCGCGCCTGGAGCAGTCGCAGGACACGATGTATGCGCTCGCCGGAGATACCGGGGGCAAGGCGCTGCTCGACTACAACGACCTGACCCTGGGCATCGTGAACGCGCAGAAGTCGGTGACGAACTACTACATCATCGGCTACTACACCGCCAATCACGCTCTGAACGGGAAGTTCCGCAAGGTCAAGGTCACGCTGACTCCGCCGACTCTCGAAGCGAACCTCGACTATCGGCAGGGATACTTCGGCGAGAAGGAGTGGGGCAAGTACACCGCCGTGGACAAGGATCGTCAGCTTGAGGACGCGCTGATGCAGGGCGATCCATGGACCGAGCTGACCATCGCGATGGAGATCAATTATTTCCAACTGAATCGCGCGGAGTACTTCGTTCCGCTGATGGTGAAGATTCCCGGACGCGAGCTGGTGCTGGCGAAGTCACGCGGCGCCGAATATACGCATATCGACTTTGTCGGCGAGATCAAGGACGACTACGGCGGGACGACGGTTACAAATATCCGCGACCATGTCGATGCTAAGTTGAGCGACAAGACCGCCGCGGAATTGGCCAAGAGTCCCATCGAGTACTCATCCGGTTACACATTATTGCCGGGCAAGTACACCATCAAAGTCCTCGCGCGCGACGACGAGACGGGCCGTATCGGCACGTTCCAGACCACCTTCATCATCCCGAACCTGAACAAGGAGACCAAGCGGGTGCCGATCAGCTCGGTGGTGCTGTCAGGCCGGCGCGCGCCCATGACCGAAGCCATCTACAACGCCAGCAAAGGAAAAGAGCAAGCCAAGGAGATCGCTGCGGATCCGCTGATCGTCAATGGGGAGAAGTTGATCCCCAGCGTCACTCGCGTGTTCAGCAAGGGGCGCAGCCTCTACGTCTATCTCCAGGCGTACGAGGGAGCATCGGTCGCGCCGACGGCGGGACAGCCGGCTGCTCCGCCAACGGTCAAGCCGCTGATTGCCTTCGTGAGCTTCTACCAGGGGGAGACCAAGGTGTACGAGACGCAGCCAATGGAGGTCTCGCCCAATCCGAACACACGACTGCAAATCGCTCCGATGAACTTCACCGTCGATCTGAGCAGCCTCGCACCGGGCAAGTACGACGTCCAGGTAACCGTGCTCGATCCGAACGGACAGAAAGGCGCATTCTGGCAAGCCCAGATCATGCTGGTGCCGTGAGGGCGAGTGGTAAGTGGTCAGTGGGGCGAGGTGAGGTGCGGTAAGATTCTCGCGTGAACCTGCGCTCGCTTTTCTCGCTCGTCTTCAGTCTCGGCCTTGGTCTTGGTCTCGCATCCACTTCGTTGGCACAGACGAATGTCACGTCTGTGCCAACCGGCGCGCCGGCGACGGTCGAGCCCGCGCCCGATGGCAAGCCGCATAGTTTCCGCGTCGAAGGCAGCCAGTTCGTGCTCGACGGCAAACCGTTCCGCATCGTCTCCGGCGAGATGCACTACCCGCGCATTCCGCGCGAATACTGGCGCGCGCGGCTGAAGATGGCGCGGGCGATGGGCCTCAACGCCATCACCACGTATGTCTTCTGGAACGAGCACGAGCAGACGCCCGGCACGTACGATTTCTCCGGCAACAACGACATCGCGGAGTTCATCCGCGAGGCGCAGCAGGAGGGGTTGTACGTCATCCTGCGCCCTGGGCCCTACGTCTGCGCCGAGTGGGAGTTTGGCGGCTATCCGGCGTGGCTGCTGAAGGACCCGACGACGGTTGTGCGCTCCAGCGACCCGAAGTTCATGGTTCCGGCGACACACTGGATCAAGCGGCTCGGCCAGGAACTTGCACCGTTACAAATTGGCAACGGCGGCCCGATCCTGCTGGTGCAGGTGGAGAACGAGTACGGCTCGTTCGGCAACGACCACGCGTACATGGAGCAGAACCGCCAGGCTCTCGTGGACGCCGGGTTCACCAAGGCGCAGCTTTACACCGCGGATGGGCCTGGCGTGATTGCGAATGGCTCGCTGCCCGACTTGCCGGTCGGCATCAACTTCGACGGCAACCATCCCAACGAGGCGGAGAAGAGCTTCGCAGCGCTCAAGACTGCGCGGCCGAACGGGCCGTTCTTCAACAGCGAGTTCTGGGCCGGCTGGTTCGATCACTGGGGCGCCCCGCACGCGCACACCAGCACGGAGACGCAGGTGGCGAACCTGGACTGGATGCTGCGCCAGGGCTACTCGGTCTCCATCTACATGTTCCACGGCGGAACGGACTTCGGCTGGATGAACGGCGCGAATTCGAGCGACAGCAAGAAGGAGTACGAGCCCGACGTCACCAGCTACGACTACGACTCCGCGCTGGACGAGAGCGGCCGGCCGACGGCGAAGTTCTTCGCCTTCCGGGATGTGATTGCGAAGGCGACGGGCGTAACTCCGCCGGCGGTTCCCGAGGTCGCGGCGCCGATTCACGTTGCGCCGTTCAAGCTCACGGAAGCGGCTTCGCTGTGGGACAACCTGCCCAAAGCGATCGAAAGCTCCTCGCCACAGACGATGGAAGACATCGGCCAGTCGTACGGCTACATCCTCTACCGCACCCAGGCTCTGGTGCAGGGCGCGTCGCCCAAACTGGCGCTGGACGGGCCGCGTGACTACGCCAAGGTGTACGCCGACGGCACGCTGGCCGGCACTCTCGACCGCCGGCTCGGGCAGTCCTCGCTGACGATTCCGACGCCGGGAGCTCCGCATACGGCTGTGCTGCTGCATCTCGACATCCTGGTGGAGAACACGGGCCGCATCAACTACTCGAAGCAACTGCGCGGCGAGCGCAAAGGCCTTGGGCAGTTTGTCTCCATCAACGGCGATCCCATGCCCGGTTGGCGGATGTATCCGCTGCCGATGACGAACCCTGCGAGCGTGCGGTTCGGGAAGGCCGCCTGCAGCGGACCTTGCTTCTATCGTGGGACGTTCGAGGTGGAGAAGCCGGGCGACACGTTTCTGGACACCAGCCAACTCGGCAAGGGACAACTCTGGGTCAATGGTCACGCGCTGGGGCGGTTCTGGAACATTGGTCCGCAGAACACGCTGTATCTGCCTGGGCCGTGGCTGAAGAAGGGCGCGAACGAGGTGATTGTGTTCGACCTCGATGCTGCGCCATCGCGGAGCATTGAAGGCCTCGCCGCGCCCAATCTGGGCCAGTAAAACGCCTGCCCGCGCTAATATGTAGCATTCCGAGGCACATTTCCGGCTCTGTTGAAACATTTTCAGTTGCATATATGCCTATCTAGAAACAATTTTCGTTACATATAATCCACGCCGTACTGGACGGGGATCTGGGTGAAGGCGATTCGCGTTGGGGCGGATTCCTTGGCGGGCAGCATTCCGGCGAAGTGCAGCGTGGTGTGGCCGTACTTGAGGTTGAGCTTGTCCATGGTGGCGGCGAGCTCGGTGCGGTGGTCCTGATCGCCAAAGAGGGACTCCTGGAATTCGTTCTCGGGGATCAGGTTGTGCAGGGTGACGCCGACGAAGAAGGGGCGGGCGAACTCGGGGCCCTCGGGACGCTTGGCCCACGCGCCGCGCAGGACATTCAGCAGCGTCAGCGTGTCCTGGCAGGGGGAGAAGCGCGCCTCCATGCCCCAGCCGGAGTGGCGAATTCCGCTGAAGTGCTTTTTGCTCTTGATGCGCGCGGCCTGGTCTTTGGTCAGCGCGTAGCGGATGGTGACGCCCATCGCGCCGGTGTAGAAGTGCTCCATGCGCAGGCGCATCGCGGCCTTGTGCAGCAGCTTGTGGGCGACGGCCCAGGCACCCTCGGGGGTGCGGTGCTCGGGCGCCATGACGTGGGAGTGGCCGAGCGATTTCTGGATTCCGGAGTCGACCGGAGCGCCGTCGTCGCCTGTCTCCGCGCCGCGCAGCCAATGATAGAGGCGGTCGCCCCAGACCGAGTCCCAGAGCGCGTGCATTCCGGTGCGGTCGAGCGCGAGGAGCTGCTCCATGGTGGTGATGCCCTTGGTGTGGAGGCGGGCTTCGGTCTTGGCGCCGACGCCGGGCAGGTCGCGCAGTTCGAGGTGGGCAATCGCACGGGGCAGTTGCGAAGGTAAGAGGCCGATGAGCCCGTCGGGCTTCTGCATGTCCGAGGCGATCTTGGCGAGGTAGCGGTTGGGCGCCATGCCGATGGAGCAGCGCAGGGTCTCGCCGACGTCGTTCTTGATGGCCTGCTTGATCTTGAGCGCGATGGCGCGGGCGCGGGGCGGCTCCTGCTCGCGGCCCATCAGTTCGCAGACCATCTCGTCGATGGAGGGGGTGTGGGCGACCGGGCAGCAGCGCTCGACGGCCTGGGCGATGCGGTGCGAGTAGTCGGCGTAGACGCCGTGGCTGCCTTCGATCAGGACGATCTCCGGGCAGATGCGCTTGGCCTCGCCGACCTGGGTTCCGGTCTTGATGCCGAGCGCTTTGGCCTCGTAGCTGGCGGCGATGCAGCAGGTGGTGTCGGCCTGGGCGGGGACGACGGCGAGCGGGCGGTTGCGGTACTCGGGGTGCAACTGCTGCTCGACCGAGGCGAAAAAACTGTTGAGGTCGATGTGCAGGAAGTGGAAGCGGTCGGTTTGAAGATTGCCTGCCATTCGCTCCTCCTGCTGTGCGGTTATTATATTCGCCGTTTGTTTGCTATCGCTGCGTTTACTAATTGTTTCAAAAGAGGGGTATTTTGTAGCGAAGTTGTTTTAAATCAGGATGTTAGAGACCGAGTGTGGCTGTAAAATATTCATTCGATTGGCGTTACGTCCAAAATCCTCATAACAATAGAGTTATGGTCGCAGGATCGGTGTAAAAGTTGGGGATGCTGTTGATCGCCAGGTCCGGCTGGAGCCCCCTCCGGCACGACGCTGGCTGCTGATTGCTGCTGCTTTAATTATACGCAGGGTGTCAAGGGTTTTTGGGGCGCGGGTTGGGCGCGGGTTGGGCGCGGGTGTCGAAAACAGGCAACGGCAAGAGCGAAATACGGGGGTTCTTCGCTGCGCTCAGAATGACAAACGGGAATGGGTAGGCCAAAACCCACATCTCAGAGGGCTCGAAGCTATGGTTTCCGGCGCATGATGTATTCTGCGGCTCTATGCGCCTGACTCTTGCTGCCCTTCTTCTCGCCGCCATTGCTGTTCCTTCTGCGCCGGCGCAACTTACTCCCGATACTGAAGCGAAGGTGGCTGCGATCGCCGCGAAGGTGCTACGCGAGACGGGCGTGCCGTCGGCGTCGTTGGGGATCGTCGAGGACGGGAAGATCGTGTATGCGCACGCGTTCGGGATGGCGCGGGTGGAGCCGCCGCTGCCGGCGACGGCCGAGATGGCGTATCCGATTGGATCCATTTCGAAGCAGTTTACAGCGACGGCGGTGCTGCAGTTGCAGCAACAGGGCAAGCTCTCGATCGATGACCCCGTGGCGAAGTACTTTCCTGCGCTGACGCGCGCGGGCGATGTGAAGCTGCGCAACCTGATGACGATGACCTCGGGATACGAGGACTTCGCGCCGCAGGACTACTCGATTCCGGACTGGTACAAGGCACGCAATCCGGCGGACACGGTGACGGAGTGGGCGGGCAAGCCGCTGGACTTCGAGCCGGGCACCGAGTGGCAGTACTCGAATACCAACTACGTGTTGCTTTCGCTCATCGTGGAGAAGGTGACGGGCGAGCCCTTCTATCAATACCTGCGCGAACATGTGCTGGACCCCGCGCATCTCAGCGGCGCCTTCAACGCGTACACGGATCGCGACAAGCTGCAGACGACGGGCTACATCTCGTATGCGACGCAGCCTCCGCGCGTACTGCCGCTGGAGGCTCCGGGCTGGTACTTCGGCGATGGCGAACTGGCGATGCCGGCGTCGACACTGCTGAAGTGGGACCAGACGATCATCAATCAGGCAATTCTGACACCGGAGAGCTATAAGCAGTTCGAAGCGGCCTTCGTCACGAAGGATGGCAAAGACACGGGGTATGGGCTGGGGATCCAGGTGCACGACCGCAATGGGCATCGGCAGATTGAACACGGCGGCGAGGTGGGCGGCTATGTGGCGGAGAACATCGTCTATCCCGACGACAAGATTGCGATTGTGGTGCTGACGAACCAAGTGGCGTCGAGTGCGGCAGCGAAGATTGGCGCGGAACTGACGGCGCTGCTGCTTCCGGTGGCGGTGACCCCGGAGGCCGCGCCCGATGCGGTGGCGGCGGCGCTCCCGGGGATTCTTGCGAGCCTTGCAAAGGGGCAGATCGATCGCTCGCTGTTTACGGCGAACTGCAACGCATACTTCAGCGACGCGGCGGTTGCGGACTTCAAGGCGACGCTGGCGCCGCGGGGGGCGGTGATGTCGGTGTATCGTACGCGCACGACGCTGCGTGGTGGTATGACGTATGGGGCGTATCGCGTGGTGTTTGCGAATGGGACGACGCTGCTGATGAATACGTACACGCTGCCGGGTGGAAGGATCGAGCAGTTGTTGATTACGGGCAAGGCGTGAGGGGCGTTCTCGCACGCCCGAGCAGTGACCTCAGCGCCGGTGGTAGGTTGGGCTGCGCCAATAGGTAGTGAATTGCCACGCATACGGCAATCAGATAGGCAGCATGTTCAATTTTCATTTTATTGCTCCTTGAATGTGACCCTAATCTCACGATTCGAATCGATGTCAAGGGGCGGGTGTAGGAGAACGGGCAAAGGCGAATGCGGGGGTCTCTCCACTCCGCCCGTTCGACTCGCCCAGGCTCACTCAGGGCTCCGGTCGAGATGACGAAGGTTTGAGGTTAGGTAGAGGAAGGCGGTCGCGCATGCGCGATAACCCACCCTTTCCGATGAAGCCGGAAAGGATGGGCCACCCAGTCTTGTGGGGCACCCGTCAGGAGGGGCGGGCGGTGGGGAGGGTGAAGGTGAAGACGGAGCCGTGGCCTAGCTGGCTGGTGACGCCGATGGTGCCGCCGTGGGCGGTGACGATGGCGCGGCAGATGGCGAGGCCCATGCCGGTGCCGCCGACGCGGTTGCGCTGGGTGGGATCGCGGTAGGACTGGCCGCGGTAGAACTTGTCGAAGATCATGCCCTGCTCGAGCGGGTCGATGCCGGCGCCGCGGTCGGCGACGCTGATGGCGAGCATGTCGCCCTGGGGACTGGCGGAGACGAAGATGGGTTGATCCGGCGGGGAGTATTTGACCGCGTTGCCGAGCAGGTTCGCGAGCACCTTGTGGATCCAGGCCGCGTCAGCGATCGCGTTGGGCAGGGTGCTGGAGAGGGAGACGCGAAACTCGCGGGCGGGGGAGGCGATGCGGGCCTGCTCGACGGCGGGCTCGATCAGGGCTGCGACGGGCTGCGGCTTCAACTCCAGATGGACTTTGTGGGCGTCGAGTTGCGCCATCTCGACGGCCTGCTCGATGAGGTGGTTGAGGCGGTCGGACTCCTCGTCGATGACGGTGAGCAGTTCCTTGCGCGAGGGGTCGTCGAGGGCCTGCTGCGAGAGCAGTGCGCTGACCGACGCCTTGATCGAGGTGAGCGGCGTGCGCAGTTCGTGGGTGACGGAGTCAAGCAGTGCGGTGCGCAGGCGCTCGGTCTCCTTGGCGGCTTCGGAGCGGGCGCTGTCTTCCAGCGCCTCGGCACGCTCGATGGACATGGAGATGAGCCCGCTGAGGGCCTCCATGGACTCGCGCGAGAGCGTGGTGGCTTCGAGCAGCAGCGCTCCGTTGGGCCGCACGCCGATGCGCAGTGGAATGGCGGTGGGGAATCCGTCGGTTGGCGGACGGAAGATGGGCATCAGCATGGCCTCGCGGAGATCGTGAACGATTTCGGCGCGGCCGCGGTCGGCGTAGGTGCCGGTGGCGCCGGGCGTGTCAGCCGAATTGTCGGGGACCCACGGGACTTTGGGGCTGGAGATGCGCTTCGGGTCGGAGAGGTAGATGCGGTCGCCGTCAGCTATATATAGGGTGACCGCGGGGCTGTTGAACGAATTGGCGACGCTCGACGGGATGAAGTTGAAGAGCTGGGCGACGTTCTCCGGTTGCAGCAACTGGCGGCCGAGCCGGTAGAGCATTTCGGATTCGCGGCGGCGGGCGTTGGCCTCTTCGGACTCCTCGCGGATGCGCGCGGCCAGGTGGCTGGCGTAGATGGCGGTGCCGAGGAAGGCGAACAGGGCGACCCAGTTCCGGGTGTCGGCGATGGTGAAGGTGCCGACCGGCGGAAGGAAAAAGTAGTTGAACAGAACGGTCGCTGCGACCGACGCGCCTACGGCGTAGCGCAGGCCCCAGTTGCCGGCGAGAACCAGCACCAGCAAGAGCATGGCGAGCGCGACGGTGGTGTCGTTTACCCCGGAAAAGCGACGGCAGAGGGCTACAATACCGGCAAGTCCAATGGCGATGATGAGCCAGCGCCCCGTCTCAACAATGCGCTTCGTGTACACACACGGAATTGTACAGATCATCGTCTGCTGCATATCGAAGCACTTACGACCTTTTAACGACTTCTGGCTATATAAAAGGAACGGCGCAGGCGCTTCTGGCTCGCGTATCCGCAGCAGGAGAAAGAGCTCAGGCTATGCCGATGAATCCGGAAGCATTGCATACGAAGACTCCTGACGAGTGGCTTGCCGCGGTCGAGCCGCAGAAGCGTGGGCGGTTCAAGGTGTTCCTGGGCTACGCGCCGGGCGTGGGCAAGACGTTCAGCATGCTGAGCGAGGCGATTCGCCGGAAGAGCCGCGGCGAGGATGTCGTCATCGGCATAGTGGAGACGCATGGCCGGGCCCGGACGGCCGAGCTTATGGCGCAACTGGAGCAGGT
>PKWK01000173.1 GCA_003133205.1 Granulicella sp.
TCAGCGACATAAGAATCGGCGCGGCCAGCCTCCGCGAGACCCCCACCCGCTGCACCGCCGCCGAGCAGGCCCTCCTCAACCAGCGCATCACCCCCGCTACCATCGCCGCCGCCCGGGCCGCCCTCGCCACCGAAGCCCGCCCCATCGACGACATCCGCTCCNNCCGTAGCCGCCAACCTCCTCGAAGAATTCCTCAACTCCCTCTAGGCATGAAGACACTCTTCCAAACCAAAGTGCCACCCTCAAGGGGAATAGGTTGGTTGCTCTTTGGCTTAGCCTTGCTCGCCGCATCGGCGCTGCTGGCTCGAGCGTCCTGGATATGCAGCCACATCTTCGTCCCAGGGGGTGCGCTACTGACGCCTGCCTTTGCGGCGACAAGCGCCCTGTTTCTGATCGCATCCTTGGTGGCAGGGTTCAAGGGGTTTCGCTGCTACACCGAATGGAAGAAACCCACACGTTGACCGTCGGCCATTGTTCTCAGGCGTCGGCTCATCGGCGCCCGCATTTGACGCTATGCGCGGAGGTGCCTGAGAAATCCCGTCCGCTCCACAGTCTGAATTGTGTCAACCCCTCGCGTTCAGAAAATATTTATTTTCTCCCGTCTCCTCAACCACTTAGCCCCCCAAAAAAGTTGGCATAGTAGTTATGCTCAACCTGCTATCATTAAGGTAGTTAAGTTGAAACAAAAGGCTGCAAGGTGAGCGCCCAAGCGCAAACCCCGCAGCCTTTCGCACTTAACCCATCAAGCTCGACGTGGTATATATCAATGCGGTATATACCAAACTGTAAGTATGTTTGTTTTGAGAGAATCGCTGGTATATACCGGGGGGGAGGGGCATCCCACTGACAGCCTCACCGAAACAGTCGCGTCGCCTCAGCCAAGTCGGTCGCCGTATCCACATCCAGTTCGCCGCCAATCAGCTCCACGGTCGCCGCCCCGCGCAACAGCTCCCGCGCCCCAGCGTCCCCCCGCAGAGCGGCAAGCGCTGGAAACGCCGCCCCCGGAAAGAACGCCGGCACGCCCCACCGGCACGCGTACGCCGAAGCCGTCACCTGGCCCGCTGCCATCAGCGCCAGCAAATGCTCCGCTGTCACCGCCGGCTGGTCGCAGGTCATCAACACCACGCCGTCCGCGCCGCCAACGCCGCCGACGCCAACCCGAACAGCCCTGAGCCCGGTTTGGATGGACGATGCCATGCCTTCTTCCCAAGCCTCATTCACCACCACGACCGCGCTACCCAGATCACACCGCGCCGCCACCAACTCAGCCGCCGCGCCCAGCACCACCACCACCGGCGCACACCCCGCCTCGTGCGCAACCCGCACCGCACGCTCCAGCAAAGTTTCGCCGCCCAGCATCACCAGTTGTTTCGGTTCCCCCAACCGCGTCGAAGCACCCGCCGCAAGCACCACCGCCGCGGTCACGACTCAGCCGTGCCCAACGCACACTGAGTCTGCAGGTACCGCGAAGCCCCGCCCTTCTCAATCTGCTTCGCCACAAACTCCGCCGTGAGCCTGCGCGACGCGCCCAGCTTGCCCTGCCGCCAAGCCTGCACCTCCGCCACCACCGCCAGCGCAATCGCCTCCGCGCCGTCGCCACCCAGATCCAGCCCGACCGGCGCCCAAACCCGCTCGCAGCACTCGGCCACGCTGCAACCCAGCGCCGCAGCCGCCTCGCTCACCAGCAAACTGCTGCGATGCGACGCGCCCAGCAGCCCGATGTAGCCTGGCACTTCCGAGCTGCCGAGCAGACCAGTCAGCAGCGCACGATCCTGCTCATAACTGTGCGTCATGATGACCGCCGCATCCGCGGCCGTGATTCCAAGCTCCACGACAGACGCGCTCGTAGCCACGCGCTCCGCCTCGGGAAACCGCTCCGCCTTCGCAAGTTGCGGACGCCCATCGGCCACGGTCACGTGCCAGCCAAGTTGCGCCGCCATCGTCACCGCAGGCTTCGCATCATCGCCCGCGCCCAGCACAAACAGCCGCAGCGGCGCGGACAGCTTTTCGAAGTAGATTCCAGATTCAAGAGGAACTGCAGCATGACCCAAAACCGTATCGAGATCGACAGAACTCAAACCGTTGCTCTGGAACAGAACATCGCCGTTGCCGCCGAGCACAACCCGTCGCAAAGCGTTCCCGCTCACGGGAAGCCAGGTCGCCACGCGCGCCTCGCTCCCGCCCAGCGACGCCTCCATTGCATCCACCAGCGCGCGGCACTCCGGCGTGTCAGCCGGCTCCAGCAGCAGGTCCACTACGCCGCCACAACCAAGCCCGAACGGAATCTCCGCCGTGTCGTCGAACAGCGTTGAATAGCGCTCGACGACCGCGCCCTCACGCACCATCCACGCAGCCTTGCGCACGACCTCCGCCTCCAGGCAGCCGCCGCTGATCGTCCCCGCATACTCGCCATCCGCGCCAATCAGCAGATGCGCACCCGGCCTGCGATACGAGGACCCCTCAGCACGCACCAGCGTGACCAGCACCTTCGCCGTGCCGTGCTTCCACTGCCGGACGATTCGCCTTCGATCAACCATAACTGCGAAAAGTCTATACCTTCTCGGAAAAGGTATGAATGCCGCATTCCAGCTTCTTGCCGCCCCAGCGGCCCGCGCGCGGATTCGCCGGATCGTCCGGGATCGCCGTGCAAGGTTCGCAGCCAATGCTGGTATATCCGCGCGCATACAACTCCAGCTTCGGAATCGCATGCGCCTCGGCATACGCGTCGACCTGCGCCATCGTCCAGTCGGCCAGCACGCTCACCTTCTTCATCTGCTTGCCGGTCGGAGTCCGGTGGTCTTCCACCTTGCGCAGCCCAGCACGCGTCGGCGACTGCTCGCGCCGCAACCCGGTAAACCACCAGTCGAACGGTTCCAGGTTCCGCATCAGCGGTTCAACCTTGCGAATCGCGCAGCACTGAGTCGGCTGCACGATATGCAACAGACCATATTGAGCCTCGTGCTCCACAAGCGTCGTCAGCGGCATAGCGTTGATCAGATTGAGGCTCCACTCCTCAGTCATCCGGTCGCGATACGCGAGCAACTCCTTGAAGTGATATCCGGTCTCAAGGAAGATCACCGGCACATTCGGAAGATGCTGTCGCAGCATGTGCAGCACCACCATATCTTCCGTCTGGAAGCTGCTGGTCAGGCATATCGGCGCGTCCGCGGCCTCGCGTACCACCTGCTCAACCAACGCCTCGGCGGTCAGCGTCTCGTAATTTGTAACCGTCTCAATCCCATTCATGACTTCACCGCAAGCGCCTTCAGAATTGTTGCTTCGTCCGATCCATCGTCCAGCCGCACCGCACCTGACGCGAAGCCTTCAATCTCGGCGATCGTCGCCTGCGACAGCGCGCGCGATGAAACCGCAGTAACGCCTGCCAGATCGAGGGCACGAACCACCGCAGCCACAGCGGAGTCAGGAATTAGCGAGTCATCGATCACCACTGCCCGCTCGCCACGCGCCAGCAGCGCGTCGCGAACATGAGCAGCAAGTTCGCCATGGCCGGGCAGCAGTATCAGTGACGCCTTCGACGCACCTGTTAGCGCCGTGTCGGCAACCTCGGCTGCCGGCGCAACGATCATCGCCGCGCCCACAGTCGCATTGGTCAGCGCGTCGATCAGGATCAGCGATCCCGTCCAACGGCACGCGCGATAGCTGTCGAAAAACAGCGGTAGGTTGGTCTCGAATTCCACCTCCGCTATCTCGTTCATCGCGATCGTGTCCGATGTCAGTTCGTTCAGATTGTTTACGTCCACCCGGTAGCAGATCGCTCGCACAGTCGCCCGAACAGTCCGCGTCGTATGCTTCGCGATGTAGGTCCGCCCAACCACAAGCGGATCTTCATGCATCCACACAACCATCGCGCGAAAGCGATTGCTCACATCCGGAAGCGCCTCGCCTGCCGCCTCAGCGGCCACCAGCATCTCGCCGCGGCTGAGGTCGATCTCGTCCTCGAGTTCCACCGTAACGCTCTGCGGATAAGACGCAGCTGCGAGATCGCCGTCGTACGTAACGATGCGCCGCACCTTCGTCTCTTTCCGCGAAGGCAACGCCATTACCGAATCGCCCGCACGCAGCGTTCCTCGCGCGACCTGTCCGGCAAAGCCACGGAAGTTCGCGTCCGGCCGCAACACAAGCTGCACCGGAAACCGCATCGGCCCGGTCGTCTCGGCCAGCGCCAGAGGCACCGTCTCAAGGTATTCGAGCAGCGTCGGTCCCTTGTACCAAGGCATCGCGGTACTCTGTGTGACCACATTCTCGCCTTCAAGCGCGCTCACCGGAATCGTCTCGACGTCCGGCAGTCCAAGCTGCGCGCAAAGCGCCTGGAAGTCGCGCCGGATTGCTTGGAAGCTCTCCTGCGAATAACCCACCAGGTCCATCTTGTTCACCGCGGCAACGACATGCGGAATTCCCAGCAGCGATGCAATATACGTGTGCCGTCGCGACTGCGGCAGCAATCCGCCTGCCTTCGCAAACGCCTTCGCATCGATCAGGATGATCGCCACGTCCGCCGTCGACGCGCCCGTCGCCATGTTCCGCGTGTACTGCTCGTGGCCCGGCGTGTCAGCTATGATGAATTTGCGCCGCGAGGTCGAGAAGTAGCGATACGCAACATCGATCGTAATTCCCTGCTCACGCTCCGCCTTCAGCCCATCCGTCAGCAGCGAAAAGTCGACATGCCCGTTCGCAGCGCGATTCACGCGGCTCTTCTTCACCGCGGCAAGCTGGTCCTCGTACACGCTCTTCGTATCGTGCAGCAGTCGCCCGATCAGCGTCGACTTGCCGTCGTCCACGCTTCCGGCTGTCGTAAAGCGAAGCATCTCCTGGCCGAGATGCGCTTCGAGAAACTCCTCGAAGGAGCGAACCGGAACAGTCTCTTCGGGCGGCGTAGCCACATGTGTGCTCACTAGAAGTAGCCCTCCCGCTTCTTCACTTCCATGGAACCTTCTTCGTCGTGGTCAATCGCCCGGTTCTCGCGCTCGCTGCGTCGGAATGTAATAAGCTCCTCGATAATCTTCGGCAGCGTGTCTGCATCGCTGCGCATCGCGCCCGTGCATGGCGCGCATCCCAGCGACCGCATACGCACCTTGATCTGCTCCACCTTCTCGCCGGGAAACAGCTTCATATCCTCATGCACCAGAGTCAGAGCACCGCCGCGAATGGTGATCGGTCGCTCCTTCGCAAAATACAGCGGCACAATCGGAATCTTCTCCGCATAGAGATACAGCCAGATGTCCAACTCGGTCCAGTTCGACAGCGGAAACACCCGGATGCTCTCGCCCTTGCGCAGCCGCGAGTTATACAGACTCCACAGTTCCGGCCGCTGGCTCTTCGGGTCCCATTGCCCGGCGCCATCGCGGAACGAATAGACGCGTTCCTTGGCCCGGCTCTTCTCTTCATCGCGCCGAGCACCGCCGAACGCGGCGTCGTAGCCGCCCTCTTCCAACGCATCGAGCAGGCTGCGCGTCTTCAGTAACCCGCAGCAGTTCTGCGTGCTGAGAGTATACGGATTCGCGCCCGCCGCAATGGCCGTCTCGTTGCGATGCACGATCAGGTCTGCTCCGATCTCCCGCGTATACTCGTCACGAAATCGGATCATCTCCGGGAACTTGTAACTTGTATCGACATGCAGCAGCGGAAACGGAATCTTCCCCGGATAGAACGCTTTCTGCGCCAGCCGCAGCATCACGGACGAATCTTTGCCGATCGAGTACAGCATCACGGGCCGCGCAAACTCCGCCACCGCCTCGCGCAGAATCGAGATACTCTCCGCCTCGAGCGCCTGCAGGTGATTCAGCCGGGCGGGATGAACCTCGTAAGTCTCGGATTCCACAGGTGCCAGCGTCGTCATCGAGGTGAATATCTCCGTCGCGTCCTAATTAAGAGATGCGGGCCGCGACCGCTACGGATCAAAAGGTAAGGTTTTTGGGGGTCAGGAGGGATGAGATCGCTAGAATCGACAGAGCTCGCCCGACGTTGCCAGACAACAACAATTCGCGCACTCTCGGCAGAAATTCATCTGTTTAAGTATATCCGGCACGGTGCCAGGCCGCAATGTTCCGGGTCAATGATCCTTGGACCGGTTTGCGGGACGTTGCCCAGGCTGCGCACATCGCTCGCCGAATCTCTGCTAAACTTCTTGAGTCGGTACTGCGATTCAGCGAGCCCTCCCACGGCTCACGGATCGCACCTTGCACAGCCGGCATCCACTCGGCATCACAGTTCGGGGCGTAGCGCAGTCTGGTAGCGCACCTGGTTCGGGACCAGGGGGTCGGAGGTTCGAATCCTCTCGCCCCGACCATTCTTCAACAACTTGCATCTGGCCGGTTGTTGATTCAGATGGATTTGCAGTGACTTTGAATTCAACCTATGCACGTTGAGCGATTGGGAACTTTTCGCTGACCTGTGCAGTCTTCACTCGATCATTGAGCAACCCGATGGCTCGATGCGCGGACAGAGCCGCACCTTCCATCCATGCAACGATATGGCTCGCATGGTCGCCGATGAAAAAGATCGGGCCGTCCGGAGCGATGAGCGTTTCATAGTTGGGCTTGTTCGTCTCCGCCGTCTTTCCGTAGGTGCGGATCCACGATCCCAGATTCTCCGGCGCAAAGCCCCAGCCGATATAAAGCGGCTTCTCCAACTCTTTGCCATGACCAGGATGCAGGCGCTCGATCGAGGCGCGCGATTCTGCGAACTTCTGCTCCAGGGTCATACTGCCAAAGGGCGTTCCGATCTCGTTATACTGATATCCCGAAACCAGCACGCCGCGCTCGCTGAAGAGTTTCGCGCTGGGATACCAGATCGGTGTGCACCCTTGTGCCAGGAACGAGAGACCGCCATAAAGGTTGTAATCCTGCTCCCAGAAGCGGCGCGCTTCCCACGCCACTTTGTAAGCGTTGGAGTAGGTGCAGTCCTCGATGACCTTCTTGTGTTCCGGAGAGAAGTCATTCGGCACCTTCTTGAGGATGGACAGCGGCATCGCACAGAAGCAGTAGTCTGCCTCAAGACTCTTCTCGACTCCGCCGTGCGCATAGAGGACGCGCACACCGTTGCCCGACTTGCGAATCTCCTTCACGGGCGCGTTGTACTGGATAACGTCGCCGAGTTTCTTTTCGAAGGCATATGCAATACGGTCATTGCCGCCTTTGCACTGGAACATCGTGGCCTGCATATCGAACGTCTCTTCGAAGAACATCCCTTCCCAGAAGTTCTCATCCAGCAGAGTGTGCAGATCGAGCGGCTTACTGAATATACCCGTCTGGTCGCCGGCGCCCGGCTGGGCCGAATAGCCGGCACGCTCGGATCCCACATACTTTCTGGTCGAATCAAGTGGGCCATAAGTCCTGAGAAAGGTAAGCATACGGTCGCGATCTTCCTTGGTCAGCGTCTGGTCCAACGCACCCTGCGAGACACACTTTGCCAGGAGTTCGGCAACATGGCCGCGGGCATCGTTGATTGCCTGCCGCTGCACGATTGCCTTCCCGCCGTTCACCTCGTCATCCTGCAGAAGGCTGCTGCGCGTCGTATTAACTTCCACTTCCATTTCAATTCCGAGCTCGCGGATATAACTCAAGATGGTGCCGTGGATGGACGGGATGCGCCCTGGGCCCAGGTTCTGATAGTTCCCTTCATCGAAGGTGCAGGTCTGCGTGCCATATCCGTTCAGCATGACTTTGGTCCCGTTGCGAGCGGTCCAGAGGCGGCCACCAGGTCGCTCACGCGCCTCCAGCAAGCTGCATTGATATCCAAGCTTCCCCAATTCGTACGCGGTAACCAGACCAGCCACGCCGGCGCCCAAAATCGCAACGCGTATGCCTTTGCCCGTGTCCGGGGCGGCGCTGATGACCGATGCGCGAGAAGTCCCCACTGGCATCAGGCCCAGCGATTGCATCATGAGAAATGCCGCGCTGTAGCCGCCAACCCTACCCGTTCGCATCAGAAATTCCCGTCTGGTCAACGCCATTAATCAACTCTCCCAATAGTTTTTTGATATGCCACGGTTGTCGCCGTAAGCATCCGGCGAAGGGCTGACTTAAGTGAAACTAATTTAGATTGCTTCACTGCTAGATTTGTTCATCAGCCACTGCGTCTGTAGCTGTCGAAGAACGCCTTGTGTCGCGCAAGCATCTTGCGCCGCTTATCGATATCGGGGGTGAGTGATGCCATGCCCAACTCGTACGTTCCGCCTAGCAGGATTCCCTCTGTGCGCGGAAGCATGTACAGCTGATCGTGCGACACCGCATAGTTCACCTGCGGTTGCGGTTTCAGATAGGTCACTTGCCCGCGGACCGGGGTCAGTTCGTCGTCCCCGAAGATATCTTTCGCGCCCATGCCGGTGCAGTTGAAGACCAGCTTTTCCGGCAACTGCGCAATGGCGCCGCGATCCGCTATCTCGCGAACGAGGATTGTGCCCGATGCAGCGCGAACATCCTCCAGCATCGCCGGCAGATATCGGGGCGGTTCGATCAGCATCGTGTCGTACTGTCGCACTGAACTGGTGGCTGGAAATGGATGCTCATCCGGCTTGAGGTCGCGGAACTCCGGCATCATGCCACGAAACATGGTCTGCATCCCAAGGGGGCCGCCCTCGTCGAATCCATCCTTTGCGATGGCGTAGCTTCTGACCCAGCGAATGCCAAACCTCTCTCCCATCATGCTGAGGTAGCGTCGGTACGCGAATTCAGCAGCCGACAGCAACTGTTGATTGAACCGCGCATCGCTTTTTTCCGGATCGGCCACCAGGAACGGGAACCACTCGCCGCCGGCGACGTTCGACGTCGTCTCCGGAGGCAGAGCTTTGGTGTAGATCGTCACCTTGAAGCCGGCCTCCTGCAGCAGGCGTGCAGTCGCGAGTCCGACTGCGCCGCTGCCAAGCACCGCAGCCGAACCCGAGTGTCCCTGGCATCCCATTTGCAGCGCGAGTTGCGCGGTTCCCCATGAAAGCGTGAGGCCCGCGCCACCATGCCCATAGTTGTGGATGACGAGGGTACCGTCCACCTTCTCCGCTCGGACGACAAATCCCGAGGGGCGATAGGGGCGAAGGCCGACGGTGGTGCGAATCACCTCGCGGTCGTCCACATGTACGGGAGGCAAGTTACGCACCGGGCGATCGAACGAAATGTCCGGCACGGCAATCGGCGAACCCGCTCGGAAGCTTTGAATCAAGCCGGCCGTTTGCGCCCACATGCGCTCGGGAAGGCATGCCAGCGGAGACACACCTGCGCAGGCCAGACCGCTTCGGCGGAGAAACTCGCGTCTGTTCATCGCCTCCAAAATGCACAAGCTCCTGATATTCAAGTCGATTGCGGGGCATTGGACTTCGAGAACAAATGTAACTGTTGTGGACAAGTATAACCATATCGCATTTGGACGGGTATGTTCGCGCTTGTGCGACGCTCTTCCGCCATCAATGAAGGATTGGCCGTTCTTGATGGACTTTCGCGAAGCACCTCATCTTAATGTTTTCTTTAGATGTTCCGTTGGATTCGATGAAGATACTCCGTTGTTGAAGGGCTCTCGTCTCTGCAATTTCAGCCGAATTTTCCACCTTTGTTCCCGGCCAGCTGCTTGGCGTAGAAATACGGGGTTTGACTTGGACGGCAGCCCGCGCGTGCGAGGATTCGCATTTGTGCTTTGTTTAGTTGCATATAACAACTTCATCGAGGGAAGTTTTAATAGAGTTTACAATTTGTTACAAATTTGTTCTTGCACTGCGGTGACAACTCTGTCATAGTTACTTCATTCAGCAAAGACTTCTCTATATCCAGGTTATGAACCTCCGCCAATAGGCGGAGAAGGGCCCTCGTATATTTGCCCTTGCCCCTGACCACAGCGCTTTGCCCTCTCCGCTTCTGGAGACGGGTCGAGCATGCTGTCAACCTCGTTCGCCCAAAAACCTTCGGCTTTGTGGAGACTCCTTTATGCGTCGTGTATTGGCAGGAATCGTGTTCTTTCTTTTCGCCAGTGTTGCAATCGCACAGAGCACCTTTCGCGGCGGTCTATCCGGCATGGTCGTTGATCCCCAGGGAGCTATCATTCCCGCGACAACAATTCAGGCCACGAATTCGGCGACAGGTCTCGTCTATAAGGCGGTCTCGTCGAGCGCGGGTGACTATTCGATTCCGGATCTTCCGCTTGGCGACTATACGGTCACGGTGTCTTTCCCGGGTTTCGCAACCGTGAAGGTAGACCAGATACGCATCTCTGCCGGTGTCATCTTTAGTCTCCCGGTCACGCTGGAGATCGCCACCACGACGACGACGGTGGAAGTAGACGCCGCCGCGCTGACGCTGGACACAACCACTCAGGAGCGCACCTTCACGCTTCCCAAAGAGGAAGTCACGGACGTCCCGATCAATGGCCGCAGCTTCACCCAGATGACCCCAATGCTGCCGGGCAACACCACCGGCACCACCAGGGACCTGATCGATGGCGTAGACAATAACGACGTGTATAGCGGCAGTTCCGCCTCCAACCAGGGCGGCGTCGGCGGCGTTCCTGGGACCCTGCTCCCCCTCGACTCGGTCGAGGAGTACTCCGCGCAGACGCAGGCCGGCGCCGAATCAGGTGGATACTCCGGCACTACCGTCAACCTGTCCATCAAGTCCGGCGGCAATAAGATTCACGGAACCGCCTACTACTACAACCGCAACGAGTTCTTCGCGGCCCTGGGGCCGTTTACCAAAGCCTCGAATGCCGCTCTGGTGACCAAGGGCCTGGCAGCCGCTAAGAAGCCGCCAATCCACTTTCAAGAGTACGGCGGCTCCATCGGTGGCCCGATCCTGAGAGACAGGATTTTTTACTTTCTGAACTACGAGCGCCAGCAATACGTTCTCGCGCAGGGTACTTCTTCGCAGACTGAGCCGTCCAGCGCTTATGTAACCAGGGCCTTGGCGCTGCTGGCGGCAGGAGGCGTGACGCCCGCAACCAATCCCTCGATCACCATGATGGAGAACCTGATTACGACTCTGTGGCAGCCGAGCATGTTGACTGGGGATGCGAAAACGGGAAACTGGACGCCTCCAACCAGTGCAGCGCAGCACGGGTACAGCAACAACGCGATGATGAAGTTCGACGAGACGCTCAACGCGAAGAACAAAGTCTCCGAGCGTTGGTACTATGGCGAGGGCAGCCAGACGGCGCCGCTCAGCACGAGTCAGAACCCCTGGTACTACCAGGTCGCGGGCGAGCGTGTCGACAACGTGGCAGTCACGTTGAACTCCGAGATCAACACCAGAGCCTCCAACCAGATTCTGATGGGAGTCGACTTCTTCAACCAGCCCTTCACTGATGCGAAGCCCAACGGCGGCGCGGCAGCGACCGGCTTTATCGTCGGTCTGGGGCCTGGCGCTACCTACGGTCAGCCGGGACTCGCTATCTCCGGGTTCGACGGCACCGGCGGTACTTCGATCCAGTCTCGCCGTGACCTCGCCGGACATCTCACGGAGACCCTCTCGCTCTCGCTCGGCAAGCACCAGATCCGGACCGGCGTCGAGTATCGGCGCATCCAGATCTACGCGCAGGCTACCGGCAGGGGCAGCAGCAGCATCTACACGCGAGGCACCTTCGCCTTCAGCGGCAGCCGTGGGTTCAATGCCCCAAGCGGAGGCAATGGCGCATCCTACCCAACTACGTTCCAAGGCGCGACGCTCGACTCGCAAACCAAAGCCCTTGCCGACTTCTTACAGGGGGAGGCCGCCTCTACGGGAAATACGCTGTATAACGGCAATCTCGACCGCAGCGACTCCGAAAACAACTTCAATGTGTATGTTCAGGACACCTACCAGGTTAGCCATGGGCTGAACATCAGCTACGGTCTGCGCTGGGACTATCTGTCGCCGGCCGGCGACGACCAGAAGGACCTGACGACCTTCCGCGCCGGCACTCTGCCCAACGCACTTGATCTTACAGGCGGTCTCGCGGTCGTCGGCCAGGACATCTCGGAGCCATACAAGGCCTCCGCGCTGCAGCTTGCTCCGCGTGTCGGTTTCTCCTGGCAGCCGTCCATCCTCCCCTCCATCACCAAGGGGATGGTGGTCCGCGCCGCCATGGGGCTGTACTTCGACACCCCGGGCCTCGGCACGTGGTTGTATGCCACCAGTCTGGCGGGCAATCCAGCCGGCACAAGGCCGCTCTACAATGAGTCGCTTACCAATCCAAACATCCTGCCGAATGTTTCGATCTTTCCGGCCAATGCGGCGGCCAGTATCCCCAACAACGGCGCTGGCGGCCAATGCACAGGCGTCAAGACCTCTACCTGCCCCAACCTGACTATCGCTGCCGTGGACCCCAACTTCACCACCGGCGATACGACGAATATGTCGGCCAGCGTCGAGAAGGCGTTAGGCAGCAAGGCCATCATGGAGGTCAGCTATGTGGGATCTCGGTCACGTCACCTGAGCAATTCCCTCGATCTCAACCAGACCACGTATGGGGCCACCACCAACACGGCGATCTCCAATGGGTTTACCTACCAGCAGGTCCAGCGGCCCTACTCCAGCCCGTACCCCAACTTCGGCAAGATCACGGAGACCGCCAGCTTCGGATCGTCGAACGCCAACGCCTTCCAGGCTTATATCCGGACCAGGGGCTGGCATGGCCTGATCTCCGAGGTCTCCTACGCCCTGTCGACCAGCACAGGCACTGGCTCGATCGAGGACTACAACAATCCCGCGCTGGACTATGGCTCCAACGCAGTCGTCACCAACCAGATCAAGGGATACTGGACCTACAGCATTCCCAGCCTCAGGCGAGGTCCGTCGTGGCTTGTCAACAAGTGGATCACGGGTGGTTGGCAGACCTCGGGCACCATCGTTTTCAAGGGTGCAACTGCCATCACCGCAAGCGGTTCGGGGTCCTGTAACCAGTCCTCTCCAACCGGCACTACCTACGCAACCACCTGCTCCGGCCTCGGCGTCGGCGAAGCCGGCGGCCGCGCCAATCTCACCGGCCTTCCGCGCTTCTGCCCAACGGGAAACTGCGGGGGCACTTTAGCATCTGGGGTCACGGGCACGTCCAGGAGCCAAATTGTCAATGGCAAGATTCAGTGGTTCAACCCGTACGCGGTGATCGCGCCTCCCGGGTGCTCGACTGGCGCCGCGAGCTTTGGCCCCTCTTGTTCGCTGCCACTTTCCTCGTACTACGGCACAACTAGCCCGGGTCAGATCCACGGCGGGCCGGGATTCGGAGACATCGATCTCTCTATCTTCAAGAACTTCCCCATCACGGAGAGGGTCAAGGGGCAGTTCCGTGGGGAGATGTACAACTTCCTGAATCACGTTAACTACTCGAAGCCGTCGTTGTCTGCGGGCAACACCGCGGCGGATCCCAGGGATGGAGGGTTGAATCTTTCCAGCGCTTCCAGCACCGGGCAGATCACTTCCACCGTTGGCGGCACCAGTGCCCCCGGTATCACTGAGGGCGAACCCTTCAACGTCCAACTCGCACTCAAGATCGTTTTCTAGTAGCCACTCGATGGGAGGGACCGCCTTCATCCGTTGAAGAGGGCCCCTCCCGAACACTCCTCGACCCCTGAGGACGGAGCATTATCCATGAGAAGCAACCGGCACATTAGACTATTCGCGCTTACCGCTGTGATGGCGATCACCCGTGTTTGCGCGGCAGCGGACCTATCAGGCGACTGGGTCGGACAATTGACCGGCCCGTTCGATTCCCAATACACCGCCCAGTACAACCACATCACCCTGAAGGCTGACGGCACCAAGCTGAGTGGTACATGGGGTAGTTACACGTTGGCAGGAACGCTCGCTGGAACCAAGGCCGATCTGTCCCTGACCGACGCCAGCGGCAAGCCGGCGGGCACGCTCACCGGGACGATGGCCGGCGATGCATTCTCGGGGACAGGAAGCGTAGTGCCGGCTCGCAGGATGGGCGGAGGTGGCATGGGCGCGCCGCAGCCTCCAAGCGCCGTTACATGGAATCTAACCCGCGCGGCCACGCCTCCGCCAGCACCAGAGACCTACGACTACGAACCAAAGTCCTACTACGGGATCTACACCGCCGCTGAGCCACCGGTGCTGCATATCTTTCCCGGCGACACGGTGAATACGCGGACTATGGATCAGGCCCGCGATGCCGCTATTCCACGTCACGGCAACGGTGGCGATGTGAATGTCGGCCCTTTCTATGTCGAGGGAGCATTGCCCGGTGACACGCTCGTAGTGCATCTCATCAAGGTCCGCGCGAACAAGCCGATCGGTCGTCAGGGAAGCCGGTTCAACCAGTACGCGGTGACTCAGGCCTATCAACTGAACGCGCAGTACGACCCAGCCTTCAACGGTTCCTGGAATCAGGATCCCGACAAGAATATAGCGACCTTGCCCGCCTCACCCGGCCTGCCCCATCTGACCATTCCCATGAAGACCATGCTCGGCTGCATCTCAGTGGCTCCTGCCGGGGAAGACGCGTTCCGCGGGACGGATCTCGGGACGTTCGGCGGGAACATGGACTACAACGACAACGTGCAGGGAACCACGTTGTACTTCCCGGTCTTCCATCCAGGTGCCCTGCTTGGGATGGGAGATGCTCACGGCGCGATGGGTGACGGCGAGGTAGTCGGCACCGGACTTGAGACCTCGGTCGATGTCACCTTCACCGTCGATCTCATCAAGGGTTACGCAACGCCTCAGGTGCGCGCCGAGACGAAGGACTATCTCATCTCCTTCGGAGTCTCCGGCTCGGTCCCCGAATCGATTCAGCTCGCCACCACGCAGTTAGCGGAGTGGGTCAAGCACGACTACAAACTCGACGACAGCGAGGTGGCTCTTCTCTTCGGCGACGTGCTGAAGTACGACATTACGGAGCTGGTCGATCCCCACTTCAACGTAGTGGCCAAGGTGCCAAAGAGCGTGATGGCAACCCTCAACAAGTAAAGCTTCTTACGCAGTTGAGACCCGGATGAACAGGAGCAGCACGATGGCAACGCAATGGATGAAGATGATCGCCCTGGCCGGCGCAATTGCATTAACGCAGGCGTGCATGGCGGCCGATGTCTCCGGAAACTGGATCGCAACGATTGCAACCCAGGCTGAGCCGCAGTACACCAGGGTCTCCTTGAAGGCAAACGGAGAGAACCTCACCGGCATGTGGGGAGCGTCGAAGATTGACGGCACACTCACCGACGGCAAGCTCGACATCAAACTCACCGACGCGCAAGGCAATCCCGCCGGCGCACTCACCGGCACACTCTCCGGCGACATCTTTTCCGGCACTGGAACCATTATCGGCGGAGGAGGCAGGGGAGGCCGAGGAGGTGGCGGCTTCGGAGGAGGTATGGGTGGTGGTGGCGGCGCTCCTGCAATAGCTGCCGGCGGTGCGGCTCCCGGTCTCACCGGTGCGGCTCCCGCTCCTGGCGCTAGAGCTCGTGCCGCCGGTGGTCCCGGCGGAGGTGGCGGCGGCGGATTCGGCAGCGGCAGAGGCGGCCCTGCAGGTCCGGTGAATTTCACCCTCGCCCGTGCGCTTGTCCCGCCCGCAACTCCACGCTCGCTCAATTTCGAACCCACCAACTTCTTTGCGACTTACTCCGCAACCAACAAGCCCGCACTCACCATCTTCCCGGGAGATGTTGTTCACACCTGGACGGCGGACGCCGGCGGCGTGGACGCAAAGGGCGTCCGGCATCGCGGAGGCGACTCCAACATTGGCCCCTTCTATGTAGAGGGTGCCCTGCCTGGAGACACGTTGGTCGTGCATCTGCTGAAGGTGCGCACAAACCGTTCCACCGCCCACCAGGGAACTCGCATGAACGCGCATGCCGTGACCGCGGCCTACCTGGTCGGCGCGCAATACAATCCA